>JACQDQ010000551.1 GCA_016201015.1 Pseudomonadota bacterium
CCAGCCGCGCCGTGCGGCGATGACGGCAAAGCCGCCGAACACGATGGCGGCGAGCAACCCGGCGATAGATCCGGCAGCCGACAGCATCAGGAACACGCCGGCCGCGGCAAAGGCGAGGCAGCCGGCGACGACAAGCCCATGCCACATGCCCGAATGGCGGGCGATCAGCGGGCCGCCGGCTGCCGCCGCATTCTGGCGGCGATGCAGTCGATGTCGGCTCAGGAATATCTGATAACCCGACAGCAAGCTGCACAGGCCGAACATCAGCACGATGGCGAGTGCCTTCCAGAGCTGGCCGGGTTCGGCCGCCGCCGGGCGGCGCACGGCGTCGGCCAGCATCCAGGCGCCGATCGCGGTGAAGGCGAGGCCGGCCGCGAGCAGCAGCCGGGATCGCCGCCGCTCGCGCGTCGTCCGGCGCGACCGTTCTTCTTCAATTTGCTGCGTCGACCTGTTATCCACTGGCCTGCTTGCAAACAATCGTCGGCTGCGGCGGGCGGCGCGGATTGGGCGCCAAGCGTTCCGTTGCGCTATAAGTGGGGGCAACTCGGAGTACCACGTCAATGCACGAGACCGTATCGACCGTCACCGCCCGCCCGAACAGCGCCTATGCCGCGCTCGAAGCGCGCTTCCGCCGCCTCTACCTCGTGCGCGACGCCACCGGCGTGCTGCAATGGGACATGGCGGCGGTCATGCCCGACGGCGGCGCCGCCACGCGCGGCGATCAGCTCGCCACGCTCAAGGTCGTCGCCCACGACATGCTGACCGCGCCCGAGCTCGGCGACCTCATCGCGCGCGCCGACGGCGAGACCGACCTCGACGACTGGCAGCGCGCCAATCTGCGCGAGATGAAGCGCGAGTGGCGGCATGCCACCGCCTTGCCGGCCGATCTCGTGGAGCGGCTGTCGCAGGCGGTCTCGTCGTGCGAGATGGTGTGGCGTCCGGCGCGTCCCAAGAACGACTTCAAGGGCCTGCTGCCGTCGCTGCGCCAGGTGCTCGACCTCGTGCGCGAAGTGGCGGCGATCAAGTCGGCCAAATTCGGCGTCGGCCGCTACGATGCGCTGCTCAGCGAGTATGAGCCGGGCGGCTCGTCGGCCGAGATCGACCGGCTGTTCGACGAACTTGCCGCCTTCCTGCCCGAGTTCACGGCGCGCGTGCTGGACAAGCAGGCGCAGGGGCCGGCGGTGCTGCCGCTCCACGGTTCGTTCCCGGCGGAGCGGCAGCGCTCTCTCGCGACCAAGCTGATGGGCGCGATCGGCTTCGACTTCGCGCATGGCCGGCTCGACACCAGCCATCACCCCTTCTGCGGCGGCGTGCCCGACGACGTGCGCATCACCACGCGCTGGGACGAAGGCGATTTCGCCAGCGGCCTGATGGGCGTGCTGCACGAAACCGGCCATGCCATGTACGAGCGCGGCCTGCCGCCGCGCTGGCGCTATCAGCCGGTGGGCCAGGCGCGCGGCATGGGCCTGCATGAATCGCAATCGCTGCTGGTCGAGATGCAGGCCTGCCGCAGCCGGCCGTTCGTCGAATATCTGGCGCCGCTGGCGGCGGCGGCGTTCGGCGCCGCCGGGCCGGCGTGGTCGGCCGACAATCTTTATCGCCTCTACACGCGCGTCGAGCGCGGTCTGATCCGTGTCGACGCCGACGAGGTGACGTATCCGTCGCACGTCATCCTGCGCTATCGCCTGGAGAAGGCGCTGATCGAGGGCCGGATGGAGCTGCCCGATCTGCCGACCGCGTGGAATGCCGGCATGAAGGAGCTGATCGGCGTGGTGCCGCCCGACGACAAGGACGGCTGCCTGCAGGACATCCATTGGCCTGGCGGGGCGTGGGGCTATTTCCCCACCTACACGCTGGGGGCGATGACCGCGGCGCAGTTGTTCGATGCGGCGGCGGGCGCCGATGCGGCGATTCCCGACGGCATCCGGCGCGGCGATTTCGCGCCGCTGATGGCCTGGCTGCGCGCCAACGTCCACGGCAAGGGCTCGCTGCTGTCGACGCGCGACCTGCTCGTCGCCGCCACCGGCAAGCCGCTCGATCCCGAGATCTTCAAGCGACATCTGCGCCGCCGCTATCTCGACGGCTAGGGTCTCAGCGCCGCGCGTCGAGCAGCCGGGGGCCGCTGTGCCAGTTCAGGATTTGCTCGTCGGCGGTGAGCAGCGCGGCGCCGAGGGCGAGCGCGCTTGCCACCACGAAACGATCGGCCGGATCGCCGTGAAAACCGGCGAGCTGGCCGGCGGCGATAGCGATCGCGCCGTCGATGGCGACCTCGCGCATGCCCTGCTGCAATATCGTCGCGCGGATCGCCGGGGCCGAGCGATCGAGCTTCAGCCTGTTCCTGGCGTGCAGCATCGCCAGTTCCCAAAACGAAATCGCCGAGACATACAGCTCGTCGCGGTGCAGCGCGGCGTCCGCCGCGTGCGCGGCCCGCTTGCCGAGGCGCGGATTGTCCTCGGCGAGCCAGATGAGGACATGGGTGTCGAGCAGGATCACGGCTTCGCCGCGTCCCAGGTCGCGTCGATCGGCGAGACGATGTCGCCGGTGGCCGCGACGTGACCCTTGAGGAATCCACGCAGCGTGGCGGGACGTTCACGGACGGGCACCAGCCGCGCAACCGGCTTGCCGCGCTTGGTGATGACGATGACGTCGCCCTTGGCGGCGACCTGATCCATGAGATCGAGGCATTTGGCCTTGAACTCGCTGGCCTTGATCGTGCGCTCCGTAGCCATCCCGCCGCTCCTGGCATTGGTGACCATGATCATGACCATAGTAACATAATACATAGCGCAATCAAACCCGTGCCGATCGATCGGCCGCGCCCTGCGGGCTTACTTGCGGGGGCGGCCGCCCGCCGTTAGTCTCCCGCCTCCGCGTTCAACCCCTGGGAATCCCGCGACTTGCGCTACGTCTCCACCCGCGGCCATGCACCGGCCCTTGCCTTCGACCAGGCGCTGCTCGCCGGCCTCGCCCGCGACGGTGGCCTCTACATGCCGGCGGCGTGGCCGCGACTGACCGCGCCCGAATGGAAGGCGCTGGCCGGCCGGCCCTATGCCGAGGTCGCGGTGCGGATCATGCAACCCTATGTCGGCCGCGCGCTGCGCGAGGACGACCTCGCGGCGATGATCGCCGACGCCTATCGCGGCTTCACGCATCCGGCGGTGGCGCCGCTGAAGCAGATCGGCGCCAATGACTGGCTGCTCGAGCTGTTTCACGGGCCGACGCTGGCGTTCAAGGACTATGCGTTGCAGCTCGTCGGCCGCCTGTTCGATCACGTGCTCAAGGCGCGCGGGCAGCGCGTGACGATCATCGGCGCGACCTCCGGCGACACCGGCTCGGCGGCGATCGAGGCGTGCCGCGACCGCGCCGCGATCGACATCTTCATCCTGCATCCCAAGGGCCGCGTCTCCGAGGTGCAGCGCCGGCAGATGACGACCGTGCGCTCGCCCAACGTCTACAACATCGCCGTCGACGGCACCTTCGACGATTGCCAGGACCTGGTCAAAGCGATGTTCAATGACGCGGCCTTCCGCGGCGAGCTCAATCTCTCCGCCGTCAACTCGATCAACTGGGCCCGCATCGCCGCGCAGATCGTCTACTACGCGACGGCGGCGCTGGCGCTCGGCGCGCCGGCGCGCCGCGTCGCCTTCGCCGTGCCGACCGGCAATTTCGGCAACGTGCTGGCCGGCTACGCCGCGTCGCGCATGGGTCTGCCGGTCGCCGGGCTCGTCGTCGGTTCCAACCGCAACGACATCCTCGCGCGCCTGCTGGCGTCGGGGGAGATGCGACGCCAGGCGGTCGAGCCATCGCTTTCGCCGAGCATGGACATCCAGATCTCGAGCAATTTCGAGCGGCTGCTGTTCGAGCTTTTCGGCCGCGACGGGGCGCGGACCGCCAAGACCCTCGACGGCTTCCGCCAGCGCGGCGCCTTCAAGTTGACCGCCGCGCAGCACAAGCGTCTCGGTCGCGACTTTGTCGGCGCCCGTGCGAACGACGAGGAGACCGTCGCGACCATCGCCCGCATCCACCGCCGGACCGGCGAGCTGGTCGACCCGCATACCGCGGTCGGCCTGAACGCGGCGGCGTTGCGCCGCGGCGATCCGCGCGTGCCGATGATCGCGTTGGCGTGCGCGCACCCGGCCAAATTCCCCGATGCCGTCGAGCGGGCGACCGGCATACGGCCGGCGCTGCCGCCGGCGCTGGCCGATCTGCTGACGCGGCCGGAGCGGTTGACGGCGCTGCCCAACGACCTGGCCGCGGTCGAGGACTTCGTCCGCGGCCGCGTGCGGGTGGCCGCATGAGCGTGCGCGTCACCACTCTGCCGAACGGCCTGCGCGTGGCGACCGACGCCATGGACTCGGTCGAGTCCGTCTCGGTTGGCGTCTGGGTCGGCGTCGGCACGCGTCACGAGATCGCCGAGACCAACGGCGTCGCCCATCTGCTCGAGCACATGACGTTCAAGGGCACGACGACGCGCTCGGCGCGCGACATCGCCGAGCAGATCGAGGCGGTCGGCGGCCAGATGAACGCGCATACCGGGCGCGAGCAGACCGCCTACTACGTCAAGGTGCTGAAGGAGGATCTGCCGCTCGCCCTCGACGTCCTGGCCGACATCCTGCTGCGCTCGGTGCTCGATCCGGAGGAGCTGGCGCGCGAGCGCGTCGTTGTCCTGCAGGAATTGGGGCAGGCGCAAGATACGCCGGACGACATCATCTTCGACCATTTCCAGGAGACGGCGTTCCCCAAGCAGGCGCTTGGCCGCCCGGTCCTTGGCCGCGCGGAGGTGATCGAGTCGGCGTCGCGCGACGTGCTGTTGGCCTACCGGCAGCGGCACTATGGCGGCGTCAACATGGTGCTCGCCGCCTCCGGCCGCGTCGAGCACGACGCGTTCGTCGCCATGGCGCAAAGGGCGCTCGCCGAGCTTGCCCCGGCCGCGGACATGGCCCGCGAGCCGGCCCGCTATATCGGCGGCGAATTCCGCGCCGAGAAGGAACTCGAGCAGGCGCATCTCGTCTGGGGCTTTCCCGGGGTCGCCTACGACGATCCGGACTACTTCGCCTGCGCCGTCCTCTCGACGCTGCTCGGCGGCGGCATGTCGTCGCGCTTGTTTCAGGAGATCCGCGAGAAGCGCGGGCTGTGCTATTCGATCTACTCGTTCGCCAACCCGTTCCTCGATGGCGGCGTATTCGGCATCTACGCCGGCACCGGCGAGAAGGAGATCACCGAGCTCACCGCGGCGCTCGCCGCCGAGCTCAAAGGAGTAATGCGCCCGCCGCCGGAGCCCGAGCTCAAGCGGGCGCGGGCGCAGATGAAGGCGGGCCTGCTGATGTCGCTCGAGAGCTCGAACGCGCGCATGGACGCGCTCGGCTCGCAGCTGCTGATCTTCGGCCGGCCGATCGCGACCGAGGAGATTTCCGCGCGGATCGATGCGGTCAATGCCCAGGATACCGCGCGCGTTGCCGCTCGCATCTTCGCCGGACAACCGACGCTCGCCGCGATGGGGCCGCTCGACGCGCTCGAGCCTTTGGACCGCTGGGTCGCGCGGCTGCGCTGAGAATAAGCTCCATTGAGATGGAATCGCATTGCAAGACTGTCGGCTGCCTAAGCCGCTCCGTCCGCTTGCGGAGGGCGCGTCGGGCGCCCGCGAAAGCTCCACTGGAGCTTTCGCAGCCCACGCGGGTGGCGAGCGGCAGCGAGCCGGGTGAGGCAGGTCTTTGCGGCGCCACCACCTCACCCTCCCAATCGCTTCGCGATCGGGTCCCTCCCTCTCCCCCGCTTCGCGGCGGAGAGGGTCATATTCCACCTCATCGGATTCCGGGCTAGGCGACGAACATCTTGCGGTCCGTTTTCGTCAATCGTTCCGACCCATCGGCGGTGACCAGGACCGTCTCGCTGAAGGCGATGCCCCAGGCCGAGGCGTATATATGGAACACCATGCCCTCCTCGAGCAGCCACTCGGCGGTCGGCAGGAATATGCGCGTGAAATCGCTCGTGCGCGGGGTGGATGGCGGGTAATAGCCAAGCGTGTACCCGGTGATGTTGTCGTAGATCCGGCGCAGCCCGGCGCCGAGAACCTGCTCGCGGCAAATCCGGTCGATGTCCTTCGCCGCCGCACCCGGCCGCATCGCGGCGATTTGCTCGTCCTGGATCGCCACCAGCCGTTGCGCCGCGCGATGCTGCTCGTCCGAGCCGCGCTTGATGACGGTGGGACGCATGACACGGGCGCTGTAGCCGCATACCGAGGGTATCAGCTCCATGTGCAGAATATCGCCAGGCGCCATCGGACGGTCGTGCAGGTGGCCGTGAAGAAAGCCCCAGCCGGTGCCCGCCGTGATCGGGCCGGTGCGCCCGGAATCGGCGCCGTGCCGCACGAAGGCGAAGCTCGCGGCCGCCGCGGCATCGCGCTCGGTCCTGCCTTCGCCGGCGGCGGCGATGGCCTCGTGCATCGCCAGATCGGCGATCCGCGCCGCCTGGCGGATATACTCGATCTCGCGCGGCGACTTGCGCGCCCGCAGCGTCTCGAGCACGCCGGAAAAATCCTTGAATTGCGCCTTGGGCAGCGCCTCGCGCATCGCGCGGAGCCGGCGCGGCGGTAGGCAATACGAGTCCTCGTCGATTCCCAGGCGCGCATCGGCCCAGCCGCGCTTGCACAGGACCGCCGCGAGCACGCCGACGGGGTCCTCCCAGTCCGCGAAGCCGACGTAGTCGGCAAGCCAGGTCTGCTCGAGGAACGGCGGCTCGTCGATGCTGCGCAGGAGCATGATGGGCTCGCCGTCGAGCGGCACGACGCACACCCGATAGCGGTTCTCCGACGGCCCGAAGCCGGTCAGATAGAAAAGAAATTCGGTTTGGTCGACGAGCAGCACGTCGATCCCGCGCTCGCGCATGAAGCGCCGCACGGCCAGGAGGCGGGCGGCGTACTCCTCGCGCGTGAACAGCAGTTTTTTCGCGACCGTCGATGTTTCCGTCTGCAAGGTCATGCTCCTCGTTCCAGCCCCTCGTCGAAGCCCGGCAGCGTAGCCGAAACTATGATCGCGGCGATAGGACCCGCCGGCGCGGTGAACCCGCGGACCGTTGCCGCTAGGCTTCCGATCAGGTTGAGATCGATTGAGAACAGTAGGCGGACGCGTTGAACGACGGCGGACAGATGCCGACGCTCGGCAGCACGACTTGCGCCGCCGCGATCAATGCTCGGTGTCGCCGCTAGGCGTGGCCGGCTTGGCCGGAAAGCGAGGTCAGGTTGACGCCGAGCTTGCCGAGCGCCCGCTCCCACTTGCTGTCGAGACTGGCGTCGAACACGATCGTCGGGTCGGCCGGCACGGTCAGCCAGCCATTGGCGGTGATCTCGCTTTCGAGCTGGCCCGGTCCCCAGCCGGAGTAGCCGAGGGCGAGCAGGCTGTGCTGCGGACCTTCGCCCACCGCGATCGCCTTCAGGATGTCGAGCGTCGCGGTCAGCGCGAAGCCGGTGTTCACGACCAGCGTCCCGTCATGCACATAGTCGTCCGTGTGCAGGACGAAGCCGCGGCCGGATTCGACCGGGCCGCCGGCATGCACGCGAATCTGCTGCGCCTTCGAGCTGGTCTCGATATTGAGCTGCTGCAGCAGGTCGGGGAAGGTAAGCGCTTCGAACAGCTTGTTGACAACGAGCCCCATGGCGCCGTCGGCGCTATGGGCGCACAAGTAAATCACGGTCCGCTCGAAGCGTGGATCCTGCATCTGCGGCATCGCCACCAGCAGGTGGCCGGCAAGGTAGCTCGGAATGCTTTTCTCGCCCATCTTGACTAGTCCAATTTGTGTTGCTCGACCCACCCGACAACCCCCTGTGATCTGGCGCCCGCCGTTGACCCCCTCACGTAGATGTGGGTTTGCGCCTTCGCGCCACCCTATATATTAACGGATATCATAGCATGAAATTCCCTCAGCGCTCGGTTAAGGACCGTGATCGCGCCGCTTAAGCCCATGTTCGTAAATAAGGAATTTTCCCTCTTCGGCACTGCGGTAGGACTTCTTGTCGTCCTGGCGGCCGGCGGAGTCCGGGCCGAGGAGGCAGCCTCGGCGTGGGCGCAGACCGACCAGTCGGAAGTGCGGCTCGTCGCTGCGGCGACGGCAACCGGCGCCGCTAAAACGGTTCGGCTCGGCCTGCAGTTCCGCCTGGCGCCCGGGTGGAAGACCTATTGGCGCTCTCCCGGCGATGCCGGGTTTCCGCCGCGCGTCGATTGGACCGGCTCGCGCAATCTCGCGCGCGCCGACATGCGCTGGCCGGCGCCGGTGCGCTTCGAGCTGTTCGGCTACGAGACGTTCGGCTATGGCGGCGAGGTGGTGCTGCCGATCGAGGCGCAACTGTCCCGGCCCGGCGAGGCGCTGGCGCTGGCGGCGAAAGTCGATTACCTGGTCTGCGAGAAGATTTGCATTCCCTACACCGCCGAGCTGGCGCTCGAGCTGCCCGCCGGTCCGGCGGCGCCCAGCGCGCACGCGCACCTGATCGATCGCTTCAACGCGCGGGTGCCGAGCGACGGCGCCGGCCTCGCCATCGAGCAGGCCGCGTGGACCGGCGGTGCCGCGCCGGCGATTCGCGTCGTCGCGCGCGCGATGACGCCGTTCGCCGCGCCCGACGTCATCGTCGAAGGGCCGGCGGGCTGGAGCTTCGGCCGCGCCACCTCGACGTTCGCCGATGGCGGCACGCGCGCGGTGCTGCGATTGCCGGCGCGCGGCGAGGGCGCGGCGGGCGCCGAGCCGGTCGGCGCGGCGGTGGTGCTGACTCTGATCGACGGCGAGCGCGCGACGGAGCGGCGCCTGATCCTCGAACGTGGCGGCGCCGGTGACGCGTCGGCGTTACGCGAGCTTAGCGCCATTCTGTTCGTCGCGCTGCTCGGCGGCCTCATCCTCAACCTGATGCCCTGCGTGCTGCCGGTGCTGTCGATCAAACTGCTGGCGGTGGCGCGCCACGGCGGCGCCACGCGAACGCGCATCCGCCGCAACTTCCTCGCCTCGGCTGCCGGCGTCGTCGCGGCCTTCCTGGTCCTCGCCGGCGCACTCGCCGCGCTCAAGGCCGGCGGCGTCGCGGTCGGCTGGGGAATTCAATTCCAGCAGCCGGCCTTCCTCGTGTTCATGGCGCTGCTGCTCACCTTGTTCGCGGCCAATCTGTGGGGCTGGTTCGACATCCGCCTGCCGGCGCGGCTGGCCGACGCGGCATTGCGCGATCGCCCGACTTCGCCGGAGCATGAAGGCCTGGCCGGCGCCTTTGCCACAGGCGCTTTCGCGACATTGCTGGCGACGCCGTGCTCGGCGCCGTTCCTCGGCAGCGCCGTCGGCTTCGCGCTGGCGCGCGGGTCGGTCGAGATCTTCGCCGTGTTCGCCGCCCTGGGGACGGGCATGGCGCTGCCCTATCTCGTGGTCGGCGCGTGGCCGGGGCTGGTGAGTCGTCTGCCGCGGCCCGGCCGGTGGATGGCGCAATTCAAGGCCGCGCTCGGCATCGTCCTGGCCGGCACGGCGTTGTGGCTGCTCTCGGTTCTGGCGACGCAATCCGGCGCCTGGGGCGCGTCGATCGTCGGTGCGCTGCTCGCCGCCGCGTTGTTCATTTTGTGGATTGGGCGCCACGCGGTTGCGCGCTCTGCCTGGCGCCCGCTGGCGATTGCCGCGCTGGCGCTGGTCGCGTTCGTCGCGCCCGGCCGCTTCGCGCCGGAGCCGTCGGCGGCGGTGCCGCCCGCCGCGGTCTGGCAGCCCTTCGATCAGAACGAGATCGCCGCGATGGTGCGGGCCGGGCGCGTCGTGCTGGTCGATGTCACCGCCGATTGGTGCCTGACCTGCCAGGTGAACAAGGCCGTCGTGCTGTCGCGCGGCGCGGTGGCGGAGCGCCTTGCCGATGGCCGCGTCGCCGCGCGCCGGGCCGACTGGACGCGGCCTGATGAGGGGATCGCCCGCTATCTCGCCGGCTTCGGGCGCTACGGCATTCCGTTCAACGTCGTCTATGGTCCGGCGGCGCCGGACGGGATCGCGCTGCCGGAGCTGCTCACCACCGAGGCCGTGCTTGCCGCCCTCGATCGCGCCGGCCCTGCGCGCAGCACCGCCGCCGCGCAATAACCCCACCGCCTTCGAGGGTGAATTTCCCGCCGGGACCCGCTATAGATTTGTCTCTCTGCCAGGCAATGGAGGCGACATGACGATCAAGGTTGGCGACAAGGTTCCTTCGGTCAAGCTCAGGCACATGACCAAGGACGGCGTGAAGGACATCACCACCGACGAAATCTTCAAGGGCAAGAAGGTGGTGCTGTTTGCGCTGCCCGGCGCCTTCACCCCGACCTGCTCGGCGAAGCACCTGCCGGGCTTCGTGCAGCAGGCCGGCTCGATCAAGGCGAAGGGCGTCGATACGATCGCCTGCCTGTCGGTCAACGACGCATTCGTGATGGATGCGTGGGGCAAGAATCAGAACGTCGGCGACAAGGTGGCGATGCTGGCCGACGGCAATGCCGAATTGACCAAGGCCCTGGGCCTTGAGATGGACGGCACCGGCTACGGCATGGGCCTGCGCTCGAAGCGCTATTCGATGCTGGTGCAGGACGGCGTCGTCAAGCAGCTCAATCTCGAGAAGCCGGGCGCCTTCGAGGTGTCGAACGCCGAGACGATCCTGAAGCAGGTCTAGCCGACACCGCGCATTCGTGGCGTCTATTCCAAACGTTTCCTGTAGGGGCGGGTTTCAAACCCGCCCCTACGCTTGTTCGGACGCGCGCAGCTCCTTGATCGCCGCGCGGGCCAGGCGGTCGGCGCGCTGTCGTAGGGGCGGGCCTGCAAGAAATAGGTGGACACAATACTTGTGCGCCAGGCAAAGCTGGCGGGTTCCAGCCGGTGAGAGTCCGGCCCGAGTAGGCCGTAGCGGGCGCTCGGTAGCGAGTGTTGCGTGGCTGTCGGCGACGGCGGCCGCGAAGCGTACACAGCAATCTGGTAGGGTGTGTATTGAGCCCCGAAATTGTCGACATCGCAGAGGCCGAGGCGGTAAGTATCGTCGAAGGCAACATGTGCGGCACCGTTATGCGAGGTGCTGTCGCTCTGCCGGGGTCTGAGACCACATCATGTCGGAACGGAATGCGTCGGAACCTGGGAGGCCTCGTCTGGTCCGCAGTCGCCGCGGCGATCCCGGACCACGACAGGAAGTCCCCATGGGACGAAGCTGTCGGGGAACAGGCGAGGAGTCGGACGGGCTCATAGTACCGTTGAAGCGCTCGAACAAAGCCGTGATGAACGGTGGCGGAGAGCGTGGAGGGAAGGAGCTCGGCCGAGGGGAAGGCGAGCGACAGCGCATGTCCCGGACACAGCGCCGGAAACGGCATGTACCTGGTGTCACTTGCCTGCGGACCGGAACTGCATAGGCCGCACGGCCTCGATCGCCGGTCACGTTCGACCTTCGGCAGGAGCCCGGTGCGGGAAAGTCGCACGCCGGGATCTGCGCGGGGGGCGGTGAGAAATCACCGTCCCTACCGCGACATCTCCGTCCGGCGCGACCTCGACCGCGACCGAATGCAGTTCCAGGGTCACAATACTTGTGCGCCAGGCAAAGCTGGCGGGTTCCAGCCGGTGAGAGTCCGGCCCGAGTAGGCCGTAGCGGGCGCTCGGTAGCGAGTGTTGCGTGGCTGTCGGCGACGGCGGCCGC
>JACQDQ010000542.1 GCA_016201015.1 Pseudomonadota bacterium
CCGGCATCGGCAAATGGAGCCCGGGCGATTTGCTCGATCTGTTGACCATGGGCATGACCCCGGACGGCGATTTCGTCGGCTCGGTCATGGGCGAGGTGGTGCGCGGCACCGGCAAGTTGACCGAGGCCGATCGCAAGGCCATGATCGCCTATCTGCGCGGCCTGCCGCCGATCCGCAACCAGGTGCAGGCGAAAAAGAAATAGGCGGGTTGGCGCGACGGGCTTGCCCGGCGGATGTAGCGTTGCCGCCGGCCGGCGGCTCGCGCTAAGCTGGCGCAGCGATAGCCAACCGGAGGCGATAGCCGGGTGCGACGCATACTCCTGATCGGCGTGATCGGATTCGTGCTGGCGGCAGTTGGCGCGCTATGGGCGTGGCAGCAATTGGCGCAGGAGCGCGCGGCCGAGCAGATCGCCGCGACAGCGCCGGCGGCCGGTCCGCATGCGACGCAGACGGCGTCGCTGCCGGCGCTGGTCCCGCCGACCCCGGCGGCGCCGACGC
Source organism: Pseudomonadota bacterium (assembly GCA_016201015.1). GTDB lineage: Bacteria > Pseudomonadota > Alphaproteobacteria > CACIAM-22H2 > CACIAM-22H2 > JACQDQ01. The sequence goes on from JACQDQ010000542.1 coordinate 499, forward strand.
CGCCAAGCTTCGACGTCGTGCGCGTCAATCCGGCCGGCGATGCGGTAATGGCCGGCCGCGCCGCGCCGAACGCCATCGTCACGGTCGAAGACGGCGGCCGCCAGATCGGTCGCGTGAAAGCCGATGCACGCGGCGAATGGGTGCTCGTGCCGAAAGACCCGTTGGCGGTCGGCACGCGTGAGCTTGGGCTCTCCGCGGAGAGCGGCGGCAGCCCGGCGGTTCGCTCCGACAAGGTGGTGGTGCTAGCCATTCCCGAGCGCGGCCGCGATCTAGCCGGCGCGCCGGTACCGCAGCCGGCGCCCCCGCTCGCGGTCATCACGCCGCGCCAGGGTGCGGGCCCGAGCACGGTGCTGCAGACGCCGGGGCGGGGCATGGAGGTTCAGCGCATGCTGCTCGACACGATCGACTATGACGAGCGTGGCAATGTCGTGCTGTCGGGTCGCGCGCCGCCGCAGGCGGCGGTGCAGGTCTATCTCGACAACCAGTCAGCCGGCCGCGCCGAGGCGGACAACACGGGGCGCTGGACGTTGACGCCGCCAAACCCGGTGGCGCCGGGGCTGTATATGATGCGTGTCGACGAGATGGGAGCCGATGGCCGCGTCGCCGCGCGGGTCGAAACGCCGTTCGCACGTGCGGCGACGTTGACGGCGAAGGCGGCGGGGGAACAGGTGGTGGTGCAGCCCGGCAACAGCCTGTGGCGCATCGCGCGCGCCATTTACGGCGGGGGCGTCCGCTACACCGTGATCTACGAAGCGAACCGCGAGCAGATCCGCGATCCGGACTTGATCTATCCGGGCCAGGTCTTCGGACTGCCGCAGGTCAATTAGGGCCCGGAGGCGATCATCGCGCTTGCCGCCGCTTTCGGCAGATGGTCGGCAACGCGGACGAGGTTGGGCTTGACGGCGAGCAGAAAGGCCGTGATTTCGGTCAAGATGGTGACCGGCGTTGCCGGCTGCGCCACGTCGAGGGCGGCGTGAACCTGTATCGTTTGCGCATCGCTCAACGCGAGTTGGTGCCCGTGCTCGGCCAGCAGGCGGATGAGCGCGTGGCGCGCGGCGACGTGCTCGGCGCTATACGGTAACGGACCGAGATCGGCGCGCAGGGCCAGACGGATGGCACTGCCGACGGTTTCGGCGGCGACGTCGAAAAGTGCGCCGGCGAAAACGAAGGTAAACGCCATCCGATTGGTCAACGATGACGTCATCTGACCGGAGGAATCGACATGGACCGCGTTGACCGGTACCGGCACCGGCTGTTGGGCGAGGAAATCGACGGTCTCGCGCGTGCGTTGAACTTGGCTGGTGGTGGGCATTGACGGGTTGTACTTATGCAAAATGATGGGTGTACGAATTACTACGCAACCGGGTTAAGAATTCGTAAAATCCGGGCGGCTACCTCAATTGCGACCGATTGGTGATATGCCGGAAGGGCGCGACATCAGTGGCTTGCCGGGTGACGCCGCGACACATCCGATGTGGAAGTCGGTTGCCGCGCCGATCAACCGCGACGGCTGGCCGTTCATCGCGGTCGGTGCCATCGCCACCGCATTGCTGGCCTGGGCGTGGCCACCCCTGGGTTGGTTTGGCGCCGGGCTTACCGCGTGGATCACCTATTTCTTCCGCGATCCGGCCCGGGTCACGCCGATGCGCCCCGGGCTCATCGTCAGCCCGGCCGATGGACGCGTTCAGCTTGTCGTGCGCGCGCCGCCGCCGACCGAACTCGCCATGGGCGAGGCGCCGCTGACGCGGATCAGCATCTTCCTCAATATCTTCGACGTGCACGTGAACCGCGTGCCGGCCGACGGCACGATCGTCGCCGTTCACTACCGGCCCGGCAAGTTCGTCAACGCGGCGCTGGACAAGGCGAGCGAGGACAACGAACGCATGGCGGTGCGTCTCGCCGTGGCGGGACACGGCGATCTCGCGGTCGTGCAGATCGCGGGATTGATCGCGCGGCGAATCAAGTGCAGTCTGGCGGCGGGGCAGGCGGTCAAGGCCGGCGCGCGCTACGGATTGATCCGCTTCGGCAGCCGGGTCGATGTCTATCTGCCGCCCGGCGCGAGTCCGCTGGTGAGCGTTGGACAGCGGGCGATCGGCGGCGAGACCGTACTCGCCGACCTTGTGTCCGGCGAGCCGCCCCGGCAAGGCGAGGTGCGGTGATGTTTCGACCCATGGGTCCGCGCGGCACGCTCTTCCGCCGAATGCGGCTGCGCCGGCAAGGCAGGAATTCTCTGATCCCCAATGCGCTGACCGTACTCGCGCTATGCTCCGGCCTGATGACGATCCGCTTTGGCTTGCTGGCGCGCTGGGACCTCGCGGTCGTCGCGCTTGTCCTCGCCGCCGTGTTCGACACGCTCGACGGCCGCATCGCGCGGTTGCTGGGCGGCACCAGCAAGTTCGGCGCCGAGCTTGATTCGCTGTCCGACTTCGTCAGCTTCGGCGTGGCACCCGCCGTCGTCGTCTATCTGTGGTCACTGCAGCAATTCGGCGGCATCGGCTGGGCGATCGTGCTGTTGTTCGCCGTGTGCTGCGCGCTGCGGCTCGCGCGCTTCAATACGATGCTTGGCGACCCCAATCCGCCACCTTGGGCCGGGCACTACTTCACCGGCGTGCCGGCGCCGGCCGGTGCCGGGCTTGCCATCCTACCCATGATCATCACTCTCGAGTTCGGCAACGGCCTGTTCGATCGGCCGCTGATCAATGCAATCGCCCTCATCGTCGTTGCGCTGCTGATGGTGAGCCGCATTCCGACATTCTCGGCCAAGCGCATACATATCCCACCATCGTTATGGCTGCCGACGCTGCTGTTCGTCTGCCTGTTCGCGGCGGCGCTGGCCAGCGCGCCTTGGGCGACGCTGATCAGTTGCGGCGTCGTCTATCTCGGCAGCATTCCGGTGGCGATCTGGACGCAGAGCCGTGCCCGCCGGCGCACGGGTCTCGAAGTGCCGCTGCCCACGCCGTCGCTGCCGCCGCATGCCGCGGGCGTTGCAGTCAATTCCAAGACGGAGTCCGGCCCCGGCTGACCGCTCGATCGATGGTTGCCGTCACGGACATTTTCGCCAGCGATGGCCCGGCGGCGGTCCCTGTTCGGCGCCGCCAAGGACAATACGGACGGCGGTCATCTCGTTTTCGTTGACGAAGCGAAAGGTGAACGCCGCGGCGACCCCATCCTCGGCGCCGAAGCTGAGTACCACCTGGTCGCCATTGCTCTGCCAGGCGGCGCGGTAGTAGTGGCCGACCGGCCGGTTGTCGATCAACAGTCCGGCGTGATCGGCGGTGAAGCGCCAGACATAGCGGTTGTTGGCGCAGTCGGCCGGGTCGATCGCCCAGCGGCCGATGATGTCGGCGCGCGGGTCGACGGCGGCGGCCGGTGCGCCGAGGCCAAGACCGAGGGTGGCGATCAATGGGAAGACGCAGCTTCGGGCAGCGGACATCGGAACTCCTGGCTACAGCGCCCATTGGCGCGCGAATAGGCTTAACACTTTGCTAAGGCCCGGTTGGCAGAATCGCCGCCAATCGTCAACCAGGGGTACCGATCATGGCGACAGAAGAGCTACGGGGCGATATGGAGCGGACGAGCGACGCGGCGCACGTTTTCGTCTACCAATTTCGTCCGAGCCTGAGCGATGCGCCCGAACGCGGTGAAATCGTTGCGGCGAACGAGGATGAGGCGCGGCGCAAGCTGCGTATCCAATGCGCCTTGCCGCGGCTGCCGCTCGGCACCCGGATCATTCCCAAAGCCGATCTGGAGCGGCGCGAGGCCGGTGTGCGATCGGCCAAGCTCAGGCAGGTGCTGCGCGTGCTGTCGGCGCATCACGCCTGGTTGCACAATGCTCATGGCGGCGAGCGCGCCGATCTGAGCGGTCTTAGCTTGAGCCACGTCAATCTGGCGGGAAAAGCGCTGAACCACGCGGATATGGCCGAGGCCATGCTCGCCGGTGCCGATTTGAGCGGGACCTGCCTGATCGGCGCCAATTTGGTGCGGGCCGATCTGAGCGGTGCCGATCTACGCAAGGCCGATCTGCGCATGGCGGATTTGAGCGAGGCCGATTTGCGCGAGGCCAATCTCGTCGGCGCCAAGCTCGACGGCGCGGATCTCTGGCGGGCCAATTTGCGCGGCTGTATGATCTCGCCCAAGGCGCTGCACGCGGCTTTGGCCTGCAAGGCGCGCTGAAGCGCCCGCGGTGGAGAGCTCGTGCCAAACAGGAATATTGACTTCGCCGGTACGTTGTGCAGGCGATAGCGCCGGATTTCGCTCCCCTGCCCGTGAAAAAACGATGTGGGCACCCGCCCGTTCCTCTCGCGACGACCGCACGGACTTCTCTCCAACCCAAAGACTCAAGAGGAATCAAGCAGATGCGTAAGTTTACCAGCCTGGCTCTGGCGCTTGGTCTCGGCCTCGCGATCATACCCGCCGCGGCCTTTGCCCAGAGCAGCAATACGCCGGTCGTCGATAAGCGTCAGCAGATGCAGCAGAAACGAATTGAAAGGGGCGTCCAGTCCGGCCAACTGACGCCCGTCGAGACGGCTCGACTCGAGCGCGGCCAGGGCTATGTCGATCAGATGGAGCGTCGCGCCAAGGCCGACGGCATCGTCACGCCGGAGGAGCGACATAAGCTTAAGCAGGCGCAGGACACGCAAAGCAAGCGCATCGCCCGGCAGAAGAACGACCAGCAGGTGCGCTAGAGCGCTATCGAATTCGTTCGGCATCGAATTTGAAGGAGTCTTGCAATGAATCGCATCTTGGCGGCTGCCCTCGTGTTGGGCGGGATGGCAATCGCCGCGACCCCAGTCCTTGCCCAGCAAGCGACCGGCAGCGTGAAGCCGAGCCCGTCGGCGCAACCGGCCGCACCGGCGAAGACGAAGAGCATCAGCCGCAGCGAGTATCTTGATTTTGCGGCGAAGCGGTTCGACCGCATGGATCTGAACCACGACGGCGTGCTGTCGCCCGAGGAGCGCGCGGCGGCGCGCCGGCAACAGTCGGCTCGCAGCCGTTCGACCACGGCGCCGGGACAGACGGTGCCGGCGGCCCCGCGCCAGCCCGGTTAATACGCTAAGTGCTTGCGACCGCCGCCCGTCTTCGCGCGGGCGGCGGTTTTATTTTGGCCGCCGCCGCGACAGCGCTCCGCCGACGGCGTCGGTTCGGGTTAGCCGGCGAGCCGGGATTGCCTCGTTCGTATGTGAGTTCGGGTGAAATTGCAGCCGAAATTGTTACGAAAAATTTACTGTCATACCCCCAATATCTTACTCCCAGATTTGAGTCCCTGAGCTCGATCGACGAGTAGCGCAATGATACGTGGCTTGCTCAAGAAGGCGCCATTCGATCGGGCCGCCGGCGGCGCCGACGAGCACGGCAACGGTGCCGCGCAAACGACCGGCGTTCGCGAGATACTCGTCTCTCTCGCGATCGTCGCGGCGTGCGTTGCCGCCGGCTTCATCATTTTCGATCTGCGATCGCAGCCACGCTGGCTGAGCGAGCGGTACGACCTCGCGTCGGCCGGATTGCTCGGTGGCATCCTCGGCCTTCTGGTCGCCTTCGCCTATTGCGTCTACCGTCGCCAGAAGGCTGAGATCGTGCGCAGCCGTCGCGCCGAAACCGCAGCGTCGCTCGACGGGCAGCGGTTCCACGATTTTGCCGAGATTGCGTCGCACTGGCTGTGGGAACGCGGTCCCGACGGGCATGTCACGTATTTCGGGGGCGACCGCCTCGGACGCGCGATTGAACTTCCCGATGGCACGGTCGGCATGGCCGACGGTGACATCATGGGATCGCCGGCGATCGACGACATTCAACTTCAAGAGATCGAGCGGCAGATTGCCGCGCGCGAGGCGTTCGTCGACCTGCCGCTGACGACGCGTATTGCCGGGTCTGGCTTAGCGCATCTTCTAGTCAGCGGCCGGCCGATATTCGACGAGGCGCGCCAGTTTGTCGGATATCGTGGATCGACGCGCAATGTAACGCACGAGGTCGTCGCCCAGCGCCAGTCGGCTCGCCGCCACGCGGAACTGACGGAGCTGTCCTGCGCACTGAAGGCGAGCGAGGAACGGTTCCGGGACTTTTCGGAGACCTCGTCGGATTGGTTCTGGGAGCAGGACGAAAACCTGCGTTTCACGTTCGTGTCGTCGGCAAACCAGCGCTTTTCCAAGACAAGGCTCAACAGCCAGTGCGGCCAGACGCGTCGGGAAACCAGACCGCTCGATGTGAGCGAGGAGCAATGGGCAAACCATGAAGCGGACTTGGCCGCGCACCGGCCATTCTCGGAGTTCCGGTACGCGCGTGTCGATGATAACGGCCGCAAGCGCTATCTCAGCACGAGTGGGAAGCCGTTCTTCGGCCCCGAGGGCAACTTCCGCGGCTATCGCGGCACGACCGCGGACGTCACCGCGCGCGTCGAGGCAGAGCAGGCGGTGCTCCGCAGCGAGCGCCGTTTTCGGGACTTTGCCGAAGCATCGTCGCACTATGTGTGGGAGACCGACGTCGATCGGCGCCTTACCTATGTCTCGGACGGAGTCATGCGGGTCACCGGCGAACGGCCGGAGGAGATGATCGGTCGTCGTCGTGCGGACATGATGGCGTCACAGCCGACACCAGATCCCCTGGCGGAGGCGATCGCCGGATTTGTCGCGCGGCGCGAGGCATACATGGACTTGCCGTTCAGCCGACGGATCAAGAACGGCACCGTGGCGCAATTCGAGATCAGCGCCAAGCCATTCTACTCCGAGGCCGGCGAATTTCTGGGGTATCGCGGTGCCACGCGCGACGTCACCTCGCAGATTGAGGCCCGGAACGAAGTCGCGGAGGCGCGGCGGAGGCGCGATGTGGCCGAGGCGGGGAGCCGGGTAAAATCGCAGTTTCTCGCCAATATGAGCCACGAGCTGCGCACCCCGCTCAACGCGATCATCGGCTTCTCGGAAATCATGGACAACGAGTTGCTGGGGCCGATCGGCACACCAAAATACCGCGAATTCGTCCAGGATATTCACGCGAGCGGCAAACGTCTGTTGGATATCGTCAGCGAGATCCTCGACATGTCGCACATCGAGGTGGGGCACTATACGGTCAAGCCTGAAGCGATGGAGATCAAGGCGCTCGTGGCTGAATCCGTCGCAATGACCCGGCGGCTGGCAAACAATGCGGTTCTAACTGTGCATACTGCTGGCGTCGCGTCGGACGCCTGGCTGTTCATGGACCGGCGTGCGACGAAGCAAGTCCTGATCAATCTGCTGTCGAACGCCATCAAATTCACGCCGCGCGGCGGCCGCATTGAGATTGCGGCGATGCGGACGGCAGATGGCGTCACGGAGCTGCGTGTATCGGACACGGGGCGCGGCATTCCCGCCAATCGCCTGACAGCGGTCCTCGAGCCGTTTCAGCAGGCCGATGCGTCTCAGGCGCGCGAGCAGGGCGGCGCCGGGATCGGTCTATGGTTCAGTCGCGAATTGATGCGTTTGCAGGGGGGCGACTTGCGGTTGGAGAGCGTATTAGGGCAGGGAACGACGGCAATCGCCACGTTCCCCGCGGACCTTACAGTCTCGATTCGCCAACCAGACAGCGCCGCGGCAGACGATTCGCAAGTCGCGCCCGAGCTCGTGGCCTCTTGCCGCGAGGAGCAGTTCGCGAAATAGTCGCCGCAAAGCCGGCCTTGTCGCGCGCCTGTAGCTGGAACATATTGTGGCCCGACGGCGTTATGTCTGGGGCAACCTAAAGGAGTCGACCGATGAAGCGAACCATTGCGCCCATCATCGTTTCGGCACTGCTTATCGGCATGTTCGCCGCCGGCGCCGCCGCCCAGACGGTCGGCCAGTGCACGCGCACCGGCGTGGCCAACCAGTGGCCAAATCCGACCATAGTCAGCTTCGACACGGGCAGCACCAAGATCCGACCGGAGGATGCGAAACGCATCGTCGATGCGGCGAAGCTGGCCAAGGCGAACTACATCCAGCAGGTCTGCGTCACCGGCTTCGCCGACAAGCAAGGCGATGCCAAGAAGAACGAGGAGCTGTCGCTGCGCCGCGCCCAGGTCGTCGCCAACGAGCTGGTCAAGAGCGGCGTCAACGCCGCGACCATCGTCATGCAGGCCAAGGGCGAGCCCGGCGGCAGCATCTTCAGCGGCGCCAATATCAAGACTCAGGCGGACCGCCGCGTCGAGGTCACCTTCACGCGCTGACTGCGTGCAAGCGGCTTCGGCTGTCTCATAGTATGGCCACGCAACGGAATGCCCGTAGATCGCAATAGCTGGGATGGATTTGATCCGCGGGTCTAAGCCTGTGGACGCCTCTACGGCAGATCACTATGGCGGATCACCGTGGCAGGTCACGCGGCGCGTCTTCGCTGGCCACTGCAGCGATACGGTGAATCCTTCTTGTGTCGGTCAGCCTGCGGGCACGACGCGAAATCGCCCAGCGCCGTCTCAATGCAAGAGCCCGGCGACGCTGAAGCCGACCAGGGCAACACCGAGCACCACTCCGGCGCGTAGCGCCAAGTGCCACAGCTCACGGAACAGCGGCAATGTCAGCCGGCGACGCAAAGCGGGCTTTGCCAAAGGCAGTCGTCGGCTTCCGGCATCGGCGGCTCGACGCCGGTGCGGCCCGCGGCGAGGTGGACCACAGTCGCGTCGTAAGCCACATAGCGAATGGCCACAGCCACATCCCAGGCCTGCAGGGCAGCCGCGCAGACGCGGCCCGTCGAAAACACGACGTTGCCAAGGCCCGACTCGGCGGCTCGCCCGCCGAGGCCGACGACACAGAGAAGCCCATCGGCATTGTCGATGTGGCGGGTCGGCGTGCTGAGCAGAGTACTCTCGGCGATCGCTGCCTCGCGCGATAGCAATTGCCGCGCCGGCTCGAGCAGCCGCGGGTGGTGGGCGAGTTTATGGAAAGCGGGCTCGCGCCGGTGCAGATCGCGGATCGGCTCCGGCACGCCGACGCGCCGGCTAGGCCAGGATTGGCGCAAGCCGGCCGCGACAGCCTCGTGCCGGAGCCAGGCGATCTCCTCGAACGCGAATAGCCCGGCGAGAACGACGACGCCGTCCTCGTGAAAGCGGCGGAGCTCGGCATCCGAGAGCACCGGGTACATCGTTTGGCTCGATGCGTCCTGGGGCCTGTGTGACGCCGTCCCGCCGTGCCGCACTAGGCGCCGGAGCGGATCGCCGGCTGCTTGACGACGCGCAAATACGGCTTGAGCGTCTTCCAGCCACCCGGGAACCGCTTCTTGGCGTCGTCATCAGACAGCGATGGCACGATGATCACGTCGTCGCCGTCCTTCCAATTCGCCGGCGTCGCCACCTTGTGTTGGTCGGTCAATTGCAGCGAGTCGATCACCCGCAGCACTTCGCTGAAATTGCGCCCGGTGCTCGGCGGATAGGTGATGGTGAGCCGAACCTTCTTGTTCGGATCGATGATGAACACCGAGCGCACCGTAATCGCCGGATCGGCCTTGGGATGGATCATGCCGTAGAGCGTCGACACCTTGCGGTCGGCGTCGGCCAGCACGGGAAAGTTCACTCGCTGACGCTGTGTCTCTTCGATGTCCTTCTCCCAACCGCGATGGGAAGCAAGCGGGTCGACCGACAGGCCGATGACTTTCACATTGCGCTTGTCGAATTCTGGCTTAAGCCGTGCCGCTTCGGCGAGCTCGGTCGTGCAGACCGGTGTGAAATCCTTCGGATGAGAGAACAGTACGCCCCAGGAGTTCCCCAGCCAGCCGTGGAACGAGATGGGGCCGGTGGTCGATTCTTGCGTGAAATCAGGCGCGATATCCCCAAGTTGAACCGTCATGGCGGGCTCCTGAAGTCTGCGATTGTCTGCGCGCGGGCCCCGCACTAGGGGCCGCGCGCCGGAACGGATGAGGCGCAACCCTAGGGCAACGAGAAATCCTTCGCAGCATATATTTTCTAGTTTTTCACTGTACTTTTTTTCATTTTACATACTAGATATGTTATTCATAAGATCGGTTGTCGCCGAGTGATCGGTTTTCTGAATACACCTATTTATCAGAGGGTTAAAAGTGACTTCGGTATCTAAGGTCGAGCAGGTCAAACGCGAGAGCCGGAATCTGCGCGGCGCGATTGGCCCCTCCTTGCAGGCGGCGAACGCCCATTTCGCCGATGCCGAACAGCAATTGCTCAAGTTCCATGGCGTCTACCAGGGCTACGACCGCGACAGCGCGACGACGCTGAAGCAGCAGGGCGCGGACAAGGCTTGGCAGTTCATGGTGCGGGTCAAGATTCCGGCGGGGCAGCTTACCGCCGGGCAATACCTGGCGCTCGATGCGATCGCCGAGCAGATCGGCAGTCGCAACCTGCGCGTCACCACGCGGCAAGGCATCCAATTCCACGGCGTCGCCAAGGGCGCGCTCAAGCCGACGATCGCCGCGGTGAACGCGGCGCTGCTGACGACCCTGGCCGCGTGCGGCGATGTCGTGCGCAATGTCACCGCCAACCCGGCGCCGATCGCCGACGCCGCGCATCGCACGCTGCAGGCGGAAGCGTGGCGGCTCTCGGTCGAGCTTGCGCCGCGCACGCGGGGCTATCACGAGATTTGGGTCGATGGCGAGGCGCAGCCAGCGGTGGCGGAGGAGGAGAACGACGCGCTCTACGGCGAGGCCTATTTGCCGCGCAAGTTCAAGATCGGCCTGGCAACGCCCGACGACAATTCGATCGACGTGCTCACCAACGACCTCGCGCTCATCGCGCTGTTCGCCGAAGATCGCCTGCTCGGGTACAACGTCGCCGTCGGCGGCGGCCTCGGCATGACGCACAACAAGCCGAAGACCTATCCGCGTCTGGCGACGCCGGTCGTCTTCGCGGCTCCGGACAGCGTGCTCGCCGTGGTCAAGGCGGTCGTGGCCCTCCAGCGCGACCACGGCGACCGCGCCAACCGCAAGCATGCCCGGCTCAAATATCTGGTCGACGAGAAAGGGCTGCCGTGGGTCAAGGCGGAGATCGAGCGCCGCGTTGGGCACGCGCTCGACGGCCCGCGGCCGATGCCGCGCTTCCGCGTCGTCGACCATATGGGCTGGCACGCGCAGGGCGACGGCCGCGTCTATTTCGGCCTGCCGATCGCCAACGGCCGCATCCAGGATGCGGGCGGCGTGCGGCTGCGCACGGCGCTGCGGCGCATCTTCGCCGAAACATCGGCGCGGCCGATCCTGATGCCGACGCAGGACATCCTGCTCGCCGACCTTACGTTCGAGGACCGCGCGTGGATCGAATCGCTGCTCGTCGAGCACGGCGTCGAGCTGCCGGCCAAGCTCAAGCCGGTTGCGCGCTGGGCGATGGCCTGCCCGGCGCTGCCGAGCTGCGGCCTCGCGCTCAACGAAGCGGAGCGCATCCGCGTGCCGCTCATCGCCGAAATCGAGCAGGCGCTGGCGCGCCACGGCCTCGCCGACGAAACGCTCAGCGTGCGCATCACCGGCTGCCCCAATGGCTGCGCGCGCCCCTATGTCGGCGATATCGGCCTGGTCGGCCGCACGCCGGACGAATATGCGATCTATCTCGGCGGCGACTTCGCCGGTACGCGGCTCAATCGCCTGGTGTTCCCGCGCGTCAAGCTCGGCGACATCGCGGCGACGCTGGAGCCGCTGTTCGCGACCTTCGCCGCCGAGCGACGGCGGGGCGAGGGATTCGGCGATTTCTGCTTTCGTCACGACCCGGCGGAGCTTGTCGCCATGGCGCGCCGTGCCGAGGAATTGGTGCCGGCGTGATGCTGCCGATCGTCCTTGATCCCGCGCGGATTGAAGTCGCGTTGGTCGGGCGCGAGGCGCGGGCGCTGCGCCGGCTCGCCCTGCTCGAAGATTCCGGCGCGGCCGACCTGCGCGTGTTCAGCGATCGCCCGTCGCCCGCCTTGGCCGCGGCCGCTGGCCAGCGGCTGCAACGTCGCCTGCCGACGGCAGAGGACTTGGCCGGATGCGCGGTCGTCTATGTCGCCGATCTTCCGTTCACGGACAGTGTCGCCGTGCGACGGGCGGCGAAAAGCGCCGGCGCGTTGGTCAATGTCGAGGACGAGCGCGCGCTCTGCGATTTCCACAGCCCGGCGGTCGTGCAGCGCGGCGATCTCGTGCTGGCGGTGTCGACCGGCGGCCGCAGCCCGGCGTTGGCCCGGCATGTCCGCGAGCGGCTTGAAGCGGTATTTCCCGACGATTGGTCGGAGCGGCTCGACCGCATCGCGGCGCTGCGGGGCGATCTCTATCGCGCCGGCCACCGGGCGCCCGATGTCGCGCGCGCCAGCCGCGAGCTTATAGCGACGCTGGCACCGGTGGAGTAGGGCGATGCCCGCCTCGCCGCGCAACTGGCGCCGCCTGCCGCCGCTCAACGCGCTGCGCAGCTTCGAGGCGGCAGCGCGGCACATGAGCTTCACCAAGGCGGCGGCCGAGCTCAAAGTGACGCCGGCGGCGGTCAGCCACCAGGTAAAGCTGCTCGAGGACATTCTCGGCGTGACGTTGTTCAAGCGGCTCAACCGCGCGCTGATCCTGACCGAGGCCGGGCAGGCCTGCCTGCCGGGCATCCGCGACGGCTTCGATCGCCTGCTGGGCGCGGTCGATCAACTGGCCAGCGTGGGCGAGCGCGGCAACGTGACGGTCAGCGTGGCGCCGTCCTTCGCCGCGAAATGGCTGGTGCCGCGCCTCGACCGTTTTCAGACAGCGCATCCGGAAATCGACGTGCGCGTCTCGGCGTCGATGGAGCTTGTCAACTTCGTCCAGGGCGATGTCGACCTCGCCATCCGCTACGGCGCGGGGCGCTATGCCGGACTCGAGTCCGAGCTGCTGCTGCGTGACATGGTCTATCCGGTGTGCAGCCCGACGCTGCTGCGCGGCGAGCATCCGCTGCGGCGCCCGGACGATATCCGCTTCCACACGCTGCTGCACGACGACAGCCCGGACGTCGACGTGACCTGTCCGACCTGGCCGATGTGGGTGAAGGCGGCCGGGCTCGACGGCGTCGACGCCCTGCGCGGACCGCGCTTCAACCAATCGAGCCTGGTGCTCGAGGCGGCAATACTCGGGCGCGGCGTCGCGCTCGCCAAATCGACGCTCGCCGAGGCCGATGTCGCGGCTGGCCGCCTGGTCAAACTGTTCGACGACGGCGTGCCGGTGAGCTTCGCCTACTACGTCGTTTGCCCACCGGGCAAGCGCACCCTGCCGAAGGTGAAGCTGTTCTGCGAATGGCTGCGGCGCGAGGCGGCAGGCAACGCGGCGGCGCCGCCGGCGGCGGCTGAAGATGGGCCGGAGCGGCCGGCGAGCGCGGCGGTGGTCAGTCTCGGCGTGGCTCGCGTCCGCCGCCAGCATGCCCGCTAAGGGCCTGCAGTGCTTGAATAATTGACATTGTTCCACGTGGAACATCGGCCGCGCCGGGCGTCCTAGCCGGTTGACCGGCGGCAGCCCAGGGTCGCGCCGACGACCGGACAGCGCGCCCCGGTTGCGCTAGACTGGCGGCGCTATGAGGCCCGCTACTTCGAAGCCCGCAGTGCGGACCGGTGCCCGCCGTTGGCGTGGCGGCGTGCTGGTGGGCCTCGCCTTCGCGCTGCTCGCATCGACGCCCGTCTCGGCTGTCGCCGCCGACCCAACGCAGGCCGGACGTGCCGGCGGCGGGTGGATTCTCGGCAATCTCGTCGCCGTCGTGCTGGCTCTGCTGAGCGTCGCGCTGCTGATGCTCGTCTGGAACGCGATGCTACGGCGCGTCGTAGCTGAGCAGACCGCCAAATTGCGGCGGAGCGAGGAGCGCTTCGCGTTGGCGGAAGCGGGCACCAACGACGGCATCTGGGACTGGGACCTGCGCACGGGCGCGGTCTATTTCTCGCCGCGGTTCAAGGAGCTGATCGGCTGCGGCGACGTCGATCTCGATTACAATTGGGAGGCCTGGCGCAGCCGCATTCACCCCGACGATCTACCCGATGTCATGACGCAACTTGACGCGCATCTGCAGCGGCGGACACCGCGATTCAGATGCGAACATCGTCTCCGCCACAAGGACGGCAGTTGGCATTGGGCGCTGGCGCGCGGCAAGGCGCTGTGGGACGAACAGGGCAACGCATACCGCATGGTCGGCGCGCTGTCGGACGTGACAGAGCGGCGACGCCTCGAGCAGCAGCTGGCGCAGGCTCAGAAGATGGAGGCGCTCGGTCAGCTCACCGGCGGCGTGGCGCATGACTTCAACAACCGGCTCACCGCCATCCTCGGCAATCTGGAGCTGATCGAGGATCGGCCGGGGCTCGACGAAGAGGGGCATAGCCTGGCGCGCAGCGCCATCCGCTCGGTGCTGCGCAGCGCCGAGCTGACGCGGCGGCTGCTGGCCTTCTCGCACCAGCAATCGTTCCGGCCGGAGATCGTCGATCTCAATGAGCTGCTGACCGGTCTAAAGATCCTGCTGCAACGAACGCTCGGCGAGTCGGTCGAGGTCAAATTCGAGCTCGCCGTCGCCCTGGGCAAGACGCGCGTCGATCCGGGACAAATGGAAAACGCCATTCTCAACCTGGCGATCAATGCCCGCGACGCGATGCCAAATGGCGGCCGGCTGGCGATCGAGACCGCCAATGTCGAGCTGCAACAGAAAGACCTTGTCGGCGGGACCGGCGACATCGGTCCGGGCCGGTACGTCGTGCTGACGGCGTCCGATACCGGCGGAGGAATGTCGGCGGAGCAGGTCGAGGGCGCGTTCGATCCGTTCTTCGTGGCGGAGAACGCCAGGGCGGGACGCGGACTCGGACTGGGCATGGTCTACGGCTTCGTCAAGCAGTCGGGAGGGTATGTCCGGATCGACAGCGCAGCCGGGCGCGGCACCGCCATCTCGCTCTATTTGCGCCGCGAGACCGCGGGCGGCGACGCCGATGCAGCCCTAGACGCGGAGGCGGAAGCGCACGAGCACGAAACCATTCTGGTCGTCGACGATGACCCCGAGGTGCGCGACTTCCTCGACACCGTCCTCAGCAGCCTCGGCTATCGCGTCATGCTGGCGCCAGACGGGCAAGTCGCGCTCGATCTGGTGTCGCGTAGCGATCGCATCGACCTGATGCTGACGGATATCGGCCTGCCCGGCGGCATGCGCGGGCCCGACCTAGCGAGGAAGGCCGCGGCGTTGAAGTCGGGACTGCGCATCCTCTTCATGTCCGGCTATGCGGAAAAGGAGCAGCGCGACGGCGCGGCGATTGAAGCCGACGCCGAATTGCTTCATAAACCATTCCGCAAATCGGAGCTGGCGGCGACGATCCGGCGAACTCTCGATCGCGCGCAGGTGTAGCGGGCACTCGGGACAGAAATTGCCCGGCCGGGCGGCGATGCGGGCGCCATCCCTGCCGGACGGAGGTGGACTTGGCATCGCAACCTTCGTCGGCAGTTGCTCCGACTCACAAGGCAGGACCGGGACGAGGCCTGTGCCGTCGCAAGAATCTGAGATGAGGAAGCACAGGGCCGCCCGCGCGATTGCCGAGTTGATCGAGCAATTCGGCCGGTTTCTGATCAATCGCTCGTTTGCGACCGGGCTGAACGCCGCCCAATGGGCGGCGCTACGCTATGTCGCTCAGGCGGACCGGAATGCCTGCAATGTCGGGACTTTCGCGCGATATCAGCTGACGACGCCGAGCAGCGCGTCGCAGACCATCAGTTCCCTGGTCGGCCGGGGATTGCTGAAGAAATCATTCGGCAGCGACGCGCGCCAGCGCACGCTGGAGCTGACGCCGAAGGGCCGCAAGCTGCTGCAGCGCGACCCCATACTCGAGGTCGCCGAAGTCATTGCGACGCTGTCGGACGAGCATCTTCACGTCACCGCCGAGGTACTGGAGCGGCTGATCAAGGAAACCTACGACGCCGAGCAGTCCGGCTGACGCTCGACGCCGCGGCGCGATCGACAGATCAGCCCCTGGCGATCGCCGCCAGCAGATCGGCCCGCTGAAACGGCTTCATCAGCACGCGATCGGCGCCAAAGGCTTCGGTCATCTTGAGCACGACGTTGGCCGGCAACCGCTTGCTGCCGCCCGACATCGCCACGACCCACAAATTGGGATCGCTCCGCCGCAGACTCTTGATGACCTCGATGCCGTCCGTGTCGGGCATCAGGACGTCGGTCAACAGGACGTCGAACGTCGCCGCCTTGAGGCGCGCCAGGCCCGCCGCGCCGCTGTCGATCAGCTCCACATTGTGACCGGCGAGTTTCAGGATTTTCCCAACGACTTCAAGTACATCACTATCGTCGTCGATAACCAAAATGCGCACGACCTTCGTCTCCATGATGACCGACGGCGCCGGCGACTATAACAGCCGGGCCGGGATTTGATAACGACCGCAGGAACCACGCTCGCCATCTCAGGTTAGATGACGAACGTTAAGGATTTGTTTTAGAGTCTAATATAAGACTCCCGTCTCGTCCAGCGCTATTTCGTGGACCCACGGGCGCGGCCGCACCGGACTGCCGATCGGAGCGAGGAACAGAATGACCGATTCCGCTGCTGACGACGCCGCGTCGCCGTTGACGCGGTCGACGATCGAGGACGAACGGCTCCACGCGCTGCGGCGTTACGAGATTCTCGATACGCCGCCGGAAGTGCCATTCGACCGTATCGTTCGCCTGACCGCCCGCATGTTTGGCGCGCCGGTCGCGCTCATTTCCTTCGTCGATCGCAATCGACAGTGGTTCAAGGCCAGCGTCGGGGTCGCTTTCCGCGAAACCAGCCGGGACGTCGCATTTTGCGCCCACGCCATTCAAAGCGACGAAGTCTTCGTCGTCCTCGATACGACAAAGAGCAACCTGTTCGTCTTCAATCCCCTGGTCACCGGCAGTCCGGGCGTACGATTTTATGCCGGTGCGCCGTTGATCAACAGCGAAGGTCATCGCCTCGGCGCGCTCTGCGTCATGGACAGCGCGCCGCGGTCGTCGTTCTCCAGCGATGATCGGCAGGCGCTGCGCGACCTGGCCGCATTCGCCATGGACCAGCTGGAGACGCGCTTCTACGCAAAGTTTGCCATGAGCAGACTCGATTCGACTCGCAGAGCCGGGGACAGCCTCGAGCTGGCGCTGCGCGACATTCAACCGGCAATCGCCGCCAGGCAGTCGATTCTGATGCAGCTGGAGCACGACCTCCGCACGCCGCTGAACGCGATCATCGGCTTTGCCGAGATGCTGGAGATGGACCTCGTCGGCCCGCTCAACCGGCGGCAGCGATCCTGCATCGCCGATATCCGCACCGCTGGCCTCCGAATGCTGTCCGTCGTCGTCAGCGCGCTGACCGGAGCGCATGCGGCGGTCGACAATTCCCGGCCAATGGCGGCCGAGCTACACGCCGATCGCAACGCCAACGTCATTCCCTTTGCTGCCGACGCGAGCCTTCGCGCGGCCGGGGACTGAGCCCCGCCGTTTCACCGAGATGCACCCGACAGGAAGCGGCGAACCGATGCAGCAAGGAACGATGAGACGGCGTGCTCTCCAGGCAATGCCGCGCCCGCGTCCTCCCGCGGCGCGACAAACCGTGGCAGCGGAGCCTGGAGAGCGCGTCACATTGTGCCAGGGCGGAGGAACCGGATCGAGCCCAAATGGATCGCCGCCTAGCCGCATCCCCTCCCGCGGCGCGGACGCACCGTTAGCCATATTTTCACTTTCGGGTGCGAGTGTTTCTACCACAAATGTGAAATGCGGCCCGACGATGCGCGCGGAGCATGCGACCGCAATTCCACCCAAGTGGCAAGTTTGTGAAACGTTATCAATGTTATAGGAGAAGGAAACATGGCCATCAGTCTCGCCGGCTTGCGCATTCGCGATCGGCTGTTCGTCGGGTTCGCGTGCATCTGCCTCATCCTGGTGGCAGCCGTCGCGACGACGATGTGGAAGGTGGGAGTTCTGAACACCGGAATGCAGCGCGCCATCGAGGTGCGTACGCCAACCGCATTGGCGGGGTCCGAGCTGGTCGGCAACCTCTACGCCTCGCTGGCGGCGCTGCGCGGCTATCTGCTGACGAGCAATCCGGCGCAGCAGAAAGCGCGGGCCGGCACTTGGAAGGACATCGACGCGCTGCGCGCCGACGTCGACCGCCTGTCGCAGAGCTGGACGAGCGACGAGAACCGGCGCAAGTGGACCGAGGCGCGGACACTGCTCGATGAACTGCGAACGGCGCAGGACCGGGTCGAGAAGATCGCCCATACGCCGGAGGAGCAGCCCGCGGCGCACATCCTGGCCACCGAGGCGGCGCCCGTCGCGGCATCGATCCTCAAGGACGTGACCGCGATGATCGACGAGGAGGGCGCGATTGCCTCGACCGACGAGCGCAAGTCGCTTCTGCTTGCCATGGCCGATGTCCGCGGCACGATGGCGATGTCGGTCGGGGCGATCCGCGCCTATCTGCTTACCGGGGACGGCGCGTTCAAGGCCGAGTTCGAAAAGCTTTGGGCGCAGAACGAAGCCCGCCTCACGGCCCTGACCGGGCGCAGCGCGAGTCTCAATCCCGCGCAGCGGGCGGCGCTTGATCGGCTGGTGGCTGCGCGCGAGAAATTCTCGCCGCTTCCGGCGAAGATGTTCGAGATTCGCGGATCGGACCGCTGGAACATGGCTCTCTACCTGCTCCGCGTCGAGGCGCTGCCGCGCGCCGAGAGGCTGCTCGACACGTTCGACGGGCCCGTGGGCACAAGCGGCGCGCGTTCCGGCGGCCTGAAGGACAGCCAGAAGGCGCTGCTGCGGAAGGATGCCGAGCTGGTTTCCAGCGAAAGTGCGTTGCTCGGTTATATCCTGTGGATGCTGCTCGGCATCGGGTTGGGCGCATCTGCGGTTGTCGTCTTCTACACGACCCGTTCGATCGTGCCGCCCTTGCGCAGCATGACCGGGGCGATGGCGAAGCTCGCCGGCGGCGACCACGGCGCCGAGATTCCGGCGACAGGGCGCCGCGACGAGGTCGGCGAGATGGCCAAGGCCGTCGTCGTGTTCAAGGAGAACATGATCAAGGCGAAGGCAGCCGCCGAGCGCGAGGCGGCCGAACAGAAGGCGCGCGATGCTCGGACGCAGGCGGTCACCAAGCTCACCGGTGATTTCGATCAGGAAGTGACGCTGGTGCTGAAGACGGTGGCGTCGGCCTCGACCGAGCTGCAGACGACGGCGACGTCGATGACCGCGACGGCGGAAGAGACCTCGCGTCAGTCGACGGTGGTCGCGGCGGCGGCCGAGCAGGCCTCGACCAACGTGCAGACGGTAGCGTCTGCAGCCGAGGAGCTGTCGTCCTCGATCGCCGAAATCAGCCGGCAGGTATCGCAATCGGCCAAGATTGCCGGCAAGGCGGTCGAAGAAGCGACCCGCACCAACGCCCAAGTCGAAGGCCTGGCCCAGGCGGCCCAGAAGATCGGCGACGTGGTCAAGCTGATCAACGACATCGCCGGACAGACCAACCTGCTGGCGCTCAATGCGACGATCGAGGCGGCACGCGCCGGCGATGCCGGCAAGGGCTTTGCCGTGGTCGCGTCGGAGGTCAAGTCGCTGGCCAATCAGACGGCGAAGGCGACAGAGGACATTGCCGCGCAAATCACTGCGATCCAGACGGCGACGAAGGATTCGGTGGCGGCGATCCAGGGCATCGGCAAGACGATCGCCGAGATCAACGAGATCGCGACGGGCATCGCTTCGGCGGTCGAGGAGCAGGGCGCGGCAACCAAGGAGATCGCCCGCAATGTTCAGCAGGCATCGGCCGGCACGAGCGAGGTGACCTCCAACATCTCCGGCGTCAACCAGGCGGCTTCTGACACCGGTGCCGCCGCGACTCAGGTATTGGGTGCCGCAGGCGATCTGTCGAAGCAGGCTGAAACACTGCGTGGTC
>JACQDQ010000543.1 GCA_016201015.1 Pseudomonadota bacterium
ATCGGCGTGAAATTCTCGTTCGACGAATGCGTGCCGAAGCGGCCGCCGCGCGCGCAGAAATTGCCGCTCGCTTCGGGCACGGTCCAGCTCGCCACGCCGAACGGCGCGGTCTCGGCGGTGACGTCGGCGATCCACAGCATCTGGCGCGCCTCCTGGCATTCGTTGACCAGCGACTCGTCGACGATGGCGACGAAGTCGCGCGTGCCGCCGTCCTTGTCGCGGGCGAACTCGGCGACCTGCAGCTTGAGGAGCGGGAACGTCGTGTGCGCGCCGACATTGGGCGGCAACACCAGCCGGCCGATTTCCGGGTAGGCCAGATTGGCCGGCGTCGGCTCGGCCGGTCCGCTCAGCAGCTTCTGGCGGTCGACGATCTGGAGAATGCCGTTCTTGTTGGTGCCGTAGCCGAAATAGATGCGATTGCCGGCGGGACCGGTCGAGATTGGCCCGTGCAACTCCACCGGCGCCTCGCCGGCGCCACCGGGCTGCTGCCCCAGCAGGCCGAAATTGCGGATGAAGACCGGTTTCGCCGGGTCGCTCAGATCGTAGACCTGGGTCATCCGCCGCGTGCGCCAGCCCTCGATCCCCGAAACCAGGTAGGCGATGCCGGTGTCGCACTCCCACCAGTTCTTGTGCGTGCCCTTGACCGGACCGATGCGCGTGATCAGGCCCGGCTTGGCCGGGTCAGTCACGTCCCAGATCTCGTGCGCCGAATTGCCGAAGCTTCGCAGCATGTAGAATTTGCCGCGCTCGCCCTTGAGCAGCTCAGCGCCGCCGCACACGCGGACCATCTGGGCGCCGCCGCTCTCGCCGAGCCCCTCCTCGCCGGGAACATGGGCGAGATAGCGCGGCGCCCGCGGGTCGGTCACGTCGACGATCGAGGTGCCGTTGAACTCCGGCACGCCGGTCAGCGGGTTGAGCGGCTTGGGCACCGCCTCGATCCCGCCGTGATGGCCGATATAGGCGATCCACCGCCCGTTCTGCTCGCGGACGAGCGGCTGATAGGCGCTGCGCGCCTGCAAGTCGTTGGCGCCGAGCAGGGTCATGTCCCTGGCCTCGGGCGGATCGCCGATTCTCGGTGCGGATTGTGCCGCAGCGTTACCGGCGCAGCCAAGCGCCAGCGCGGCACCGAGAACCGCCGAAGCCACGAAGAGCCTCTGCCACACGCACGTCATGAGCGCCTCCCCGAGAACATTTTTTTATACTGTGCGCTCGGCGCGGCGAACCTGGCAAATTATTTCAACTTTGCTGTGGAACGCTGCGGGAGCGTGCGGCGCTGTGTCCTGGCCCCAGCAGAAGCTGAACCGATCAGCATCGCCACTTCACACCCGGGATCGCTGCCGCTATGGTGGCGGGCATTGTCGGCGCTATCGCGCATTTCATCCGGCCGGTCAATTGCCCGGTCATAAGCGTCGGGTCACGATTACCCCTCAAGGCGATCTGCAACAGGGCGAAATTGCTTGGGGGTGGGCGATTTCTCTCGTGCACATAGGAACAGGATATGAAGGTTAAGGACGTCATCTGCGCCGTCGGGCGGTCGGGCTACATGCACCGGGACCTGATGGCGATCAAGGGCGGTGCGAAGCAGGACGGATTCATCTTTCACGGCAAGCCGGTCTCGCCGGGATTTCGCCGGATCGCGGAGCCGGCGACGATCATCTCGGTCATGCTGGCCCTGGACGATGGCCAGATCGCATTCGGCGATTGCGCCGACGTCATCCTGGCGGGAGTGGCCGGGCGCGACCCGGCATTTCACGCCGAAGACCATATCGACTACATGCGGCGCGAAATCGCCGATTTCCTGCGCGGCCGCGACGTCGCCAAGTTCCGCGCGCATGCCGAGGAGATGGATCGCCATACGCGCGGCGGCAAGCCGCTGCACACCGCCATCCGCTACGGCATCACGCAGGCGCTGCTGCACGCGACAGCCTTGGCCGGCAAGCTGACGATGACCGAGGTGATCGCCCGCGAATATGGCACCAAGATCGCCGCGGCGCCGATTCCGATCCTCGCCTCGTGCCACAAGGACGACCCGCTGCAGCTCGACCGCGTGATCCTGAAGCGCGTCGAATTGCTGCCGCACGCGTCGTTCACCTTGGTCAAGGACCATGTCGGCTTGCAGGGCGAAAAGCTGCTCGACTTCGCGCGGCAGGTCGCCAAGCGCATCAAGGAGATCGGCGACGCCGACTATCGTCCGCGGATCCACCTCGACGTCTATGGCACCCTCGGCGAGCTGTTCGCCATGAAGCTCGAGCCGCTGGCGGACTATATCGGCCGCGTGCGCGATGCGGCGGCGCCCTATTCCCTGCTCGTCGAGTCGCCGATCATCGCCAAGACGCAGCAGGAGCAGATCGACAGCTTCAAGCGGCTGCGCGAGCTCCTGAAGAAGAAGGGCATCGCCGTCGAGCTGATCGCCGACGAATGGTGCAATACGCTCGAGGACATCAAGTTGTTCGCCGACGTCGCAGCGTCGGACTGCGTCCAGATCAAGACGCCGGATCTGGGCGGCATCAACAACACGATCGAGGCCGTCATCTATTGCAAGACGAAGAGAATGGGCGCCGGCCTCGGCGGCACGGCAAACGAAACCGACCAATCGTCGCGCATCACGACGCATATCGGCCTCGCCTGCGGGCCCGATTTCATGCTGTCCAAGCCGGGGCTCGGGGCCGACGAGGCGCTGATGATCCAGACCAACGAGATGGCGCGCACCCTGGCAACCCTGCAGGCGCGGCGTTAGTCGATTCATTCCCGCGAATTCGATAAGAGGGGGAAATTCATGCAATCGTCGCTTCGTTTCACGGAAGCCAAGTCGGCACGGCCACCGTTTTCGTTCGGGACTCGGCGCAGCGCGCTGCTTGCCGCCCTGGCATGCTGCGCCGTGGCGGCGCTCGGCACGCAGTCGCCGGCGCCGGCCGCGGAGGAGACGCCGCAATACGGCGGAACCGCGATCGCCGCGCTCGGCGCCGAGCCCGCCGTGCTCAATCCCGATATCAGCGTCGGCGTGCCCGACATCTTCACCGGCTGCATCCTTTACGATGCGCTTGTTCGCTTCGGCGAGGGATTCAAGATCGTGCCGTCGCTTGCGAAATCATGGGAAATCGCGCCGGACTCGCTGACCTACACCTTCCACCTGGAAACGGCGAATTGGGCCGACGGCAAGCCGGTCACCTCGGCAGACGTCAAATTCTCGCTGCTGGAGTTGAGCTCGAAGTACGGCGCGAAGTTCAACTCGCCTGGGCGCGCCATTCAGGACATCGACACCCCCGATCCGCTGACCGTCATCATCCGGCTGTCGAAGCCGTTCGGGCCGTTCCTGTTCTCGCTCGCCTGCGAGCAGAACGCCGCCGTCTTGCCGGCGCATGTCTTCCGCGGGACGGACGTGTTCAAGAACCCGGCCACGCTCACGGCGCCTATCGGCAATGGCCCGTTCCAACTGGCTGAATGGGTGCGGGGCGATCACCTGACCTTCACCCGCAATCCGAACTACTGGATGAAGGGCAAGCCCTATCTCGACCGCATCATCGTCAAGATCATGCCCGATTCCGCGGCGCGGATTCTGGCATTGCAAGCCGGGGAAGTCGACTTCGTCGATGAGTATTATTTCCCGCTCAGCGCACACATGATCTTCGCCAATGACCCGCGCTTCGAGCTGCAAGAGGTGAGCTATCCCAGCAACGACCTGATCATCCTCAACACCCGGCGCGCGCCGTTGGACAAGCCGAAGGTGCGGCAGGCCCTGCTGACGGCGCTCGATCGCAACTTCATCCATAAGAACGTCTTCCACGACATCGGCGCGCCGGCGGTCAGCGCGATCGACACCCGGATCAAATGGGCCAACAATCCGGCCGTCAACTACGACAAGATGTACGCTTACGACCCGGCGCGCGCGGCGAAGCTGCTGGACGAGGCCGGCGTGCGCCCGGGTGCCGACGGGACGCGCTTCGCCATGCGCGTCTCGTTCGATACCGGACGGCCCGAGTACACGTCGTGGGCGCAGGCGATGCAGAGATACTGGCAGGCCGTCGGGATCAAGGTCGTGCTCGAGGGCGCGGAACGGCCCGTGGTCCTCAAGCGCGTCTATACCGACTACGACTTCGATGCGACGCTGCAGAACTACACGACATCGGGCGATCCGGCGCTGGGCATCTCGCGGATCTACGCGACGGAGTCGATCAAGCAGGGACAGGCCTTCAACAATGCCAGCGGCTATTCGAATCCCGAGATCGACGAGCTTTTCTCCAAGGGTCGCGATGCCGCGAGCCAGGACGAACGGGCGAAGTACTACTTCAAGATCCAGGAGCTGATCGCCAGCGACTTGCCCACCCTGACCATCCACCAGCAGACCGAAGTCGATGCGGCCAGCGTGCGGCTGCGCGGCATGTGGAAGGCGGCGAACTACCAGTGGTGGCACGAGGCATGGCTCAGGAAGTGACGGCCAAGGACATGAATGCCCAATCGGATACGGCTCCCACGCTCACGGAACAGGCGGCGCGCTACTGGTCCGCCGCCCAGTACAAGAACATTCCGCCCGCGGCGACCGCGGCGGCGAAGCGCTTCCTGCTGGATACGCTTGCCGCGGGAATCGCTGGGTCCGGCACGGATGTGGTCGATGCCGCGCTGCGCGCCGCGCAGGCGGGGGTCGAGGGTGCGTCGGGATCGGGCGTTGTCTGGGGTCGCGGCGTGACCCTGCCGCCGCCGCAAACCGCCATGGTCAACGGCACGGCGGCGCATGCGCTCGAGCTCGACGACTTCGGCGGCTGCGGGCATTCGGGCGCGGTGGTCATTCCGGTGGTCTGCGCGCTGGCCGGGCGCGGCGGCATCAGCGGCCGCGACGCGCTGATGGCCGTCCTCGCGGGCTATGACATGGCGGCGAGGGTGCTGGAGGGCGCCGGCGGCTATCGACCCCACAATGACAAAGGCTGGCACTCGACCGGGACCTGCGGCAGCTTTGGCGCCGCGGCCGCGGCGGCCCGGCTGCTGAAGCTGGACGCCGAGAAATTCGCCGACGCCCTGGGCATCGCCGGCACTTTCACCGGCGGTATCTGGGCGTTTCTCGCGGACGGCGCGATGACCAAACGCTTCCACCCCGGCAAGGCCGCGGAAAACGGCCTGACCGCGGCGCTGCTGGCGCAGGCCGGGATGACCGGCCCGCGCCGCGTGCTGGAGGCGGAATGGGGCGGCTTTTTCTCGACCTACTCGCCCGGCTTCGCCACACCCGACGCCACGCTTGCCGATCTTGGCAAGGAATTCCGCATCACGCGGTCCGGCATGAAGCCCTATTCGTGCTGCCGTGGTCTGCACGCCTGCCTCGATGCGTTGTTCGCGATCATGCGCGAGGCCGGCGTGAAGAGTTCGGCGATAACCGGCATGGTCGTGCACGGCAACGCGCAAGTGCGCCGCCAGTTCGATCGATTGGACATCGGCAATCTGCTCGATGCCCAGTTCAGCATGCAATACGCGCTGGCGGTCGGCGCCGCCCACGGACGCGCGAGCCTGCCGCAGTTTTTGCCGCTGCGGCTGGCCGAGCCCGAGGTCAAACGGTTGATGCCGCTGATCGAGGTCGTGGCGGACCGCACGCTCAAGATCGGCGAATATCCACCGCTCGAAATCCGCTTGGCCGATGGCCGCAGCTTTGAACGGCAGATTCCCTTCGCCAATGGCGCGCCGGAGAATCCGCTGAGCGACGACGAGCTGCACGACAAGGTCGTCTCGCTGATCACGCCGGTGTTCGGCGCGGCACGCTGCCGCGAGCTCGTCGCCGCCGTCGCGAATCTGGAGGCGGCGGCGGATTTTCGCGACGTGACGCGGCTCATGATTCCCGCGGACGCGGCCCGTGGAGCGGCGTGAGTAGGACTGCTTGATGCGAGGTTATCTTCTCTCCCGGCTGGCCTGGGCCGGACCGATCGTCTTTTGCATCCTGGTCATCAACTTCCTGATCATCCATGTTGTGCCAGGCGATCCGATCCAGGCGCTGGTCGGCGATTTTCCAACTCCGCCCGGCTACATCGAACAGATTCGCCACGAGTTCGGCCTCGACCAGCCGATCTCGACACAGCTCGGCCTCTATCTGCTGAACCTGGCCGAGGGCAATCTCGGCTTTTCCTTTGCCAATCGCCAGCCGGTGCTCGGCCTCGTTCTCGACCGCGCCCGTTTTACCCTGCTGCTGATGCTCCAGGCGCTGACGGCCGCCGCGATATTGGGCGTCGTCTTGGCCCTCGCCGCGGCACCGCGCGCCGGCAGCCTCTACGACAGCGGCATCACGGCGCTGAGCCTGATCGGCTTCTCGGTGCCGATTTTCTGGCTCGGGCAGATTCTGGTGATCGTGTTCGCCATCAAGCTGCGTTGGCTGCCGGCGCAGGGCATGATCTCGCTGCGCGATACGCCGACCGGATGGGCCGCGGTGACGGACGTGCTCTGGCATCTCATCCTGCCGGCGTTCAGCGTCACCATCTATTACGTGGCGATCGTCGCCAGGGTGGCGCGCGCCAGCGTCCTCGACGCGATGTCGCAGGATTTCGTGCTCACCGCCAAGGCCAAGGGCCTCAGCCGCCGCTACGTGCTGTGGCGGCACGTGCTGCCGAATGCGCTGATCCCCGTGGTAACGGTGATCGGCTACAATTTCGGCTATTCGCTGACCGGCGCGATTCTGGTGGAGACGGTTTTCGCCTGGCCGGGCCTCGGCAATCTGTTCATCACCTCGATCGGCAACCGCGACTATCCCCTGCTTCAGGGAATCTTTCTGCTGACCGCCATCGCCGTCGTCATCGCCAACGTCGTGACCGACGTGCTCTATGCCGCGTTGGACCCACGGGTACGCAGCAGCTATGGCCGCAACGCGTAGATTCTGGCATCGATTCCTCGCCTATCGCGCCGGCGCGGCGGCCACGATCTACGTGTTGGTCCTGGTCGTGATCGCCGTCGCGACGCAGCTTCTGAGCGGGGTGGACCCGCATCAGCTTTCCAATGAGGTCATGCGGGCGCCCTCCCCGGCTCATCTTCTCGGTACCGACGAGCTCGGCCGCGACGTCCTCCTCGGCATCGTCTACGGCGTATGGGTATCGCTCACCGTCGGGTTTTCAGCGGCGCTGGCGGCAACGGTGCTCGGCGTCGTTATCGGCGCGACCGCCGGCCACTATGGCGGCGCTTTCGACCTGATCGTCATGCGCATTTCCGAGGTGTTCCAGGTCGTCCCGAGCTTCATCCTCGCCGCCGTCATCGTCGCGATGTCGGGGCCCGGCCTGACGCGTGTGGTCATGGTCATAGCGCTGCTGGCCTGGCCGCAGATCGCGCGGCTCATGCGCGGCGAGGTCATCCGCATCAAGCAGCTCGAGTTCGTCGACGCCGTGCGCTGCCTCGGCGTGCGCGAATGGGTCATCCTGGCAACCGAAGTGATCCCGAACGCCGTGGCACCGATCCTCGCCGCGGGCACCCTAATTGTCGGCCAGGCGATCCTGCTCGAGGCCGCGCTCAGCTTCTTCGGGCTGAGCAGCGCCGATCTGATCAGCTGGGGTCGGATGCTCAACAGCGGACAACGCTTCCTGTTCAATGCGTGGTGGCTGTCGCTGTTCCCGGGAACCGCGATTTTCGTCACAGTTCTCGCCTTCAATCTCTTGGGCGACGCGATCGGTTCGGCGCTGAACCCGCGGACCACGAGATAAGCCCGCCATGCCGCCGCCACGCCAGAATATCCTGGAGATCGAGGGGTTGACGCTCTCCTACCGCGCGCGCGGCGCCGTCGTGCGGGCGATGGATGGCGTCAACCTGGTCGTCGGCGATGGCGAGGCGGTCGGCCTGGTGGGCGAGTCCGGCTCTGGCAAGTCGTCGCTCGCGCGCGTCGTGCTCGGACTCGTGCCGGAGCGCGTCTCGCGCATCGAAGCCGGACGCATCGTCATCGCCGGGCGCGATGTCACGCGCCTCACCCAGGCCGAGTGGGAAGGCGTGCGCGGCAATCCGGTCGCGATCGTTTTCCAGGACCCGTTGAGCTACCTGAACCCGGTCATGCAGATCGGCCGGCAGATCGCCGAAAGCATACTGCGCCACACTCCTGACCTGAAGGTGGCGGCGCGGGTCGACGAGCTGCTCGAACTGGTCCGATTGCCGCCGGCTTGTGCCACCGCCTATCCGCATGAGCTGTCCGGCGGGATGCGGCAACGCGCGCTGCTGGCCATCGCCCTCGCCTGTCGCCCGCGGTTGCTCATCGCCGACGAGCCGACCACGGCGCTCGACGTGACGACCCAGGCCGAGATCCTGGCCTTGCTCAAGGATCTGCGCCAAAGGCTGGGGATGGCGATGCTGCTGATCAGCCACGACCTGGGCATCGTCGCCTCGGCCTGTGAGCGGATCTACGTGATGTATGCCGGGCACACGGTGGAGTGGGGCCGGACCCAGGCGGTGTTCGGCTATCCCGCCCACCCCTACACGATCGGGTTGCTCAAGGCGGCGCAGGCCGCGCGCAACGCTCAAGGACGTTTCGCGACGATCAGCGGCGACCCGCCGAATCTGGCCGAGCTGCCGACGGGCTGCCCGTTCGTGCCGCGCTGCCCCTACGCGATGGCGGAGTGCTCGCGTGCGATGCCCGGACCATTCGATGCGCAGGGCGATGCCGGACACACCGTGCGCTGCTGGCGCTATCACGAGACGGCTTCCGGCATCGCCGTCGCGCGGCCGGCAAGAGATGCTGGCTAGCATGCAAGAGCCCCTGCTCGCGCTCGACAAGGTCACCAAGACGTTTCGGCGATCGGGCGGCTCAATCGTCAATGCCGTGCGTTCGGTCTCGCTCGATATCGGTCCCGGCGAAACCGTCGCCTTGGTCGGCGAGAGCGGTTCGGGCAAGTCGACCCTCGGCCGCATCGCGCTCGGCCTGCTGGCGCCGGACAGCGGCCGCGTGCTGTTGGCCGGACGTTGCCTCGGCGATCTGTCGGCGGCGGCGCTACGCGATGCGCGCATCGCCATGCAGCCGATCTTCCAGGACGCGTCGGCATCGCTCAATCCGCGGCGCACCGTCCGCGAGTTGCTGGCCCAAGCCTTGCGCCACCATCGCGACTCGGTGGAACAGCGCAGCGTCGATCTGCTCGATCACGTCGGCTTGCGGCCGGGCACCGAGTATTTGCTGCGCTTCCCGCACGAGCTGAGCGGCGGCCAGCGCCAGCGCGTGGCGATCGCCAGGGCGCTGGCCATGGAACCGCGGCTGATCATCGCCGATGAGCCGCTGTCGGGCGCCGACGTGTCGATCCGCGGTCAGATCCTAAATCTGCTGATCGATATCAAGGAGGAGCACCGCGTCGCCTACCTGATGATCACGCACGACATCTCGATTGCCCGCGCCTTCGCCGACCGCGTGGCCGTGATGATGCAGGGCGAGATCGTCGAATCCGGTCCGGCGGAGGCCGTGTTGCACGCGCCGACGCATCCCTACACCAAGCAGCTGGTGGCGGCGGTGCCGATGCTGGATGCGCCGACCGCCAGGGATCGCGAGATCGGCGATGCTTGACCCTGTCGCGCGACGGCGGAGGGTTCGTCCGGCCTGGCCTAGCGGCGGAAGACGACCGGGTGGGGCTCGAAGACGGCTTCGGCGTCCAACGGAAACGCCGGGCGGGCGCAAACGGTGTGGCCGAGGCTTGGAAGGTTGGCCGAGGTCGCTCCCGGCGCATCGACGTTGAAGTTCTTTTCGGCCCACTGTTCGTACATGTGGTACTCGGTATGCGGCGACTTCACGACGATGAGGTCGAACGTCTTGGGATCGAGCCCGCTCGCATAATACATCGCACGATCGAACAGGCTGACCGAGCGGCTCATCACCACGACGGTCAGGTTGTCGAAGGTCAAGACGGCGGTCGGGCCGGCATCGAGGCCAATGCGCATCGTCTCTAGGCGGGCCCGCCCCCGCGACAGCGATTCCACTGTCGCCGTCACCTCCATCGGCTGGAAGCGGCGCTTGTCGTGACAGCCGCCGAGGCGCACGGTGATCGTCGCGCCCACCCCAGCCTCATGCGCCGCCGCCGCCGCCACCGGGTCGACGATCTGCGCCAGGGCGCGACCGCGATAGCCGCCGTCGCGCAACGCCCGCAGAACGGCGTTCGAATCCCCGGTCGCGCCGGACGAGGTGGCGTCCGCCGCATCGGTGAAAATGAGCGGTCCCGTCATGAACTTCGCCTGCTCGACAGCGCGCGCGAGTGGGATGAGCTTGCCCTGCATGCGGTGGCGCTGCGCCCAGAAGCTCTGTGCGAGCCGCACGGCCTCGCGCTTCATGACGTCGTCCTCGCGCGCGGTGACGAGCAGAACCTGGCTGCACAGCTCGGGCACGTCTGTGAAAGGATTGCCGATCATGATGCCGGCGGCGAGCGCCGCGCCCGAACGCTCGAGATGCTGCGCCTCCCGGATCAGGTCGCCGTAGCAGCCGCTCTTGGTGATCAATTCGTCGCCGCGGACGAGCGCCGGGATGACGACCCGGGTGATGACGGGCTTCAAGCCGCGATCGAGAATTGCGAGCAGCAGCTGCGCGGCGCGCCGGCCGGTATCGGCAAAGTCGACATGCGGATAGGTATGATAGATAACAAGCCCATCCACCTGGCGGACCATGCGCTCGGTGAGGATGCCGTGCAGATCAAGTGAGATGACGATCGGCACGCCGGGGCCGACCATTTCGCGGATATTGGTCAGCAGATAGCCTTCGGGATCGAGCTCGCCCTCGGCGCCCATGGCGCCGTGCAGCGACGCATAGACGGCGTCGATGCCATCGCGTCGCGCCGCCACGGCATCGAGCAGCTCCTGCGACAGGCGCCGCCAGCCTCGCGCGGAAAGCAAGCCGGCGCTGCCGGCCCGCGCGCCATAGGTCGGCACCACCGAGACGTTGGCGCGCGCTTCGAATACCGCGAGCGCGCCGCCGATCGCCGTGTTGAGCCCGCGCTGGACGAAAAGCCCGTTGTCGCGCGTGACATTGAAGTTCTCGTACTCCGACGGCAGCGGATTGAAGGAGGAGATTTCCTGCATGCATTCGACGATCAATATCTTCGGCATGGCACTCGTTCCGGTTGGAGAGAGGGTGGACAGTTCAGGCGATGGACATCGGCGGCGGCGGCAGGGAGTCGTCCGCCGCGCGATGGCAGGCGACGGAACGGCCATCGGCAAGCCGTGCCAGCGGCGGGTCCTTTTCGCGACAGCGCGCCTCGACGAAGACGCAACGTGGCGCGAAGCGGCATCCCTGCGGCATGTCCAGCAGACTCGGCACGTCGCCCTTGAGCTCGTGGCGCCGCCGCGACTCGCGGGGATGGGTGATCGGCACCGCCGCGAGGAGCGCCCGCGTATAGGGATGCGTGGGGCGCGCGAACAGTGCGCCGGCATCCGCGATCTCGACGATGCGGCCGAGATACATGACGGCGATGCGGTTTGAAATGTGGCGGACCACGGC
>JACQDQ010000544.1 GCA_016201015.1 Pseudomonadota bacterium
GCAGCGGCATGCCGAGACACTGCATCGTCTCCAACAGCACGGCCAGTTTCGCAAGGTCGGTAACGCCGGTAGCCGAATTGGTCGTGGCGTGTGCCGGATAGAGCTTTGCAGCCGTCAACACGCCCTGCCGCCATCCCGCGGCCAGATCGTGCGGATCGGTCGCATCCGTAAGATAGCAGGTCATCAACGGCTGAAAGGTCGTATGCCGGCCGAGCGCCCGCAGAATGCGCCGGCGATAGGCGAGGGCCGCGGCAGTCGTCGTCACCGGCGGAACCAGATTCGGCATGATGATCGCACGGCCGAACTGCCGCGCGGTGAATGGCAGGACCGCCCGCAGCGTCGCGCGGTCGCGCAGATGCACATGCCAGTCGTCGGGCTGGCGGATGACCAAGCGTTGCTTTTCCGAACCCTTCATGCCCGACCCATCTTCCTACGGCGCCGCATCGAGGCAGGCGAAGACATCGCCTTCGGGCAGGCGCCCCAGAATATGCCGCCGGTGCCACAGCGAATAAAAGAGCAACGTCCAGGCGGCGAAGCTCTCGCGCTTGCCGGCGGTCGTGAACAGCCGGCGAACAGCATCCGGCTCGGCGATCTCAGCGATCGCCGGCTGGCGCGCGACGAGCGGTCCAAGCCGCGCGCCGACGGCCGCCATCCACGGCGCGACCGGCACGGTGAAGCCGCGCTTCGGCGCAAAGGCGCCGGCCGCTTTGACCTGCGTGTCGAGCCAGCGGCGCAGCAGCCACTTGCCCTTGCCCTTGGCGATCTTCAGCCGGTCGGGCAGACGGAACGCAATTTCAGCAACCGCCGGATCGAGAAACGGCGTGCGGCCTTCGACGCCGTGCGCCATCAGGCAGCGATCAAGCTTGGTGAGCAGGTCGGTCGGCAGCCACTCGGCGCAGTCGGTCGCCTGCGCCACCTGCAAAGGAGATCGGCCCGACAAGCGGGCGGCGATGTCGGCGGCCTCGATGCCGTCACGCCATCCGCGCGTCGGAGCGCGGAGCACCCCGAGCCCATCGAACATGCCGCGCCGGCGCATGACGCGACCGCCCAGCCACCATGGCCGCACCACGCTGCGGTACCGGCCGTAACCGGCAAACAGCTCGTCGCCCCCCTCGCCGCACAGCACCACTTTGAGTCCTGCTTCCCGCGCCATCGCCGCCAATTTGAAGCTCGGCAGGCACGCATAGTCCGCCGCCGGATCATCCATGGCGGCGGCGACACGCGGCAGTAGCGACCAAAAGTCGCGCGCCGTGAATTCCACTTCGTGATGACGCGCGCCGAGCGCGCCCGCCACCGCACGCGCCTGGGCGCGTTCGTCGACGGCCGCGGCGTCGGGAAAATAGGCGGTGAAGGCCTCGACCGGCCGCGCGTTGAGCTTGGCCATCAGGGCGAGCAGAACGGAGGAGTCGATCCCACCGGACAAGAACATGCCGAACGGCACGTCCGATCGCTGATGAATCCGCACACTGTCGGTCAGCGCATCCTCGACCAGCGCAAGCGCCTGCGACTCGCTCCATTCCGCCGGGCCGTCCAGCGGCAACGCGGCGCGGCGGCGCCGCTCGACGATCTTGCCGTCGGCGATGACGATCGTCTCGCCCGGCAGCACACGCTGGATACCCTCAAAAATGGTGTCGCGGCGGGTCGAGAACTGCAGCTCGAGAAATTCTCCGCGCGGGCCCGGATCGATGCGCGGTGCGATGAGACCCGCCGCGATCAGCGCCTGCGGCTCCGAGGCGAATGCCACGCCGGCGTCGCTCGCCACATAGTAGAGCGGCTTGATGCCGAACGGATCGCGGGCCAGCACGACGCGCCCGGCACGCGGGTCGTGCAGCGCCAATGCGTACATGCCGCGCAGATGATCGACGAAGTCGAGCCCGTGCCGACGATAGAGATGCAAGGCCGGCTCGCAGTCGGAGGCGGTCGCCAGGGCGATACCGGCAAGATCGCGGCGCAGCTCGACGTAATTGTAGATCTCGCCGTTGCCGATGAGCACCGCGCCACCCGGCTCGAACAAGGGCTGATCGCCCGTGGCAAGATCGATGATCGCCAAACGCGCGTGGACGAAGCCGACATTGCCGCCGCGATATTCACGGCGGCCATCGGGCCCACGATGCGCCAATGCCCGGCCGAGCGCAGCCAGAACTTCCGGCGACGGGCCGTCCCGCGACGGGGTTACGACGCCCGCGATGCCGCACATGACCCGCTGACCGTTTCGAAGAATTTTAGATACTGCGCGACCGCCGCCGCTTCGGTGAACTCCGCCTCATAGGCGGCGCGGCCCGCCGCGCCGAGCCGGCCGCGCTTGTCCGCGTCGGCGATCAGGCGGCGCAGCGCGGCGGCAAAACTTTCGGCATCGTCGATCGGCACGATGAGACCGGTGATATCGTCGTCGATCAACGCCACCGGCCCATCGCTGGCAGCGGCGATCACCGGGCGGCGACGCGCCCATGCCTCGATGACGACGTTGCCGAGCGGCTCGACGCGCGAGGGACAGATGACGATATCACAGGCCTCGATCAGCGCCGCCGCATCCGGCCGCCAGCCGAGGAAGCGGACCCGATCGTTGATCCCGAGACGCATGGCCTGCCGCTCGAGATCGCCGTGCAGCTCGCCCTCGCCGGCCAACCACAAATAAGCGCCAGGGACGTGGACGAGCGCGTCGAGCGCGACGTCGAAAGCCTTGTTCGGGTGCAGCCGGCCGAGAGCGAGAACGAGCGGCACGCCTGTCGGCGTCGACAGTGCCGCACGCTCGACCGCGGCGACCGGCAGGGCGTCGACGAAGTTGGGCAGGTAGTGGACGCGCGCCGGCGGCACGCCGCCGCCGCGGATGAAGTCGACGATTGCGCGCGTGTTGCCGACGAGATGTTCGCAACGTCGGTAGTATTTGAGGTCGTAGTAGCCGCCGAGCCGGGCGGCGTGCACATAGCCGCCACCCGCCAGCCAGCGCGGCGGCATGAGGCGCGTGGCCCGGCTCATCCAGGTGAGTACGACCTGCGGGCGATAGCGGCGGATCTCGCGCGCGAGCGCCTGGCGGGTCAGCAGATCGAATGCACCGGCGAAGGGGAGCTCAAGCGGCGGAAGCCCCGCAGTGCCGAGCCGGCGCGAGCGCGCGGGATCGCGGCGGATGACGATGCGCTGGTCGAGCCCCGCCCGCTGCAGGGCGATCGCCAGCCGGACGAAGAACTCCTCGGCGCCGCCGTGTGGGCGGCCTGCGATCGCCTGCAACACGCGCAACTCATTCACGCTCGAGCTTGGCCTTGAGGTGCGAGAGGATCGGATAGAGCCCTGCCAGGATGGCGATCAGCAGGCCCCACCCGCCTTCCTTGTAACCGCGACGGCGCACATAGCATTTATAGGCGCGCGAGAACATACGCCGCACGTAGCGCGCGGTCGAGTCCGGATCCCCGTTCTCCCGCAAGTCCTGCGCCCGCGCCGAAGTATAGCGGTCGAGGCGCCGAATCATGTCGGAAATATCGCGATCGACGTAGTGATCGAGACGGGCGCGCAACATCGGGCCCTGGCGTCCGGCAAGATTGAGCGCCGGATGCACGCGGCCGGCCCCCCAGGTCTTTGCTCCCTTGCGAAACAGCCCCGGGTAGGCAGACTTGCCGAAGCTCGCGCCCCAACCATGCCGGACAAGACGCGCACCGACATAGTTGTCGACCGGAATCAGATGGCGGTCATGCGGCGACCGGGCCACGGTTTCGCGGATCTCGGCGGCGAGCGCCGGGCCGACGCGTTCGTCGGCGTCGACCTCCAGGATCCAGTCGCCGTTGCACGCGGCAATGCCGGCGTTGCGCCGCTCGCCCTCGCGCTCCCACGCCCCTTCGACGAGACGGGCACCGAAGCGGAGGGCGATATCCTTGGAGCCGTCGGTCGTCCGATCGAGCACGACGACGATCTCGTCGGCGAAGGTCAACGGCTCGAGGCATTGGGCGAGCTGCCGCTCTTCGTTGCGGGTGACGACCAGCGCGGACAGGCGCACGCTCATGCCACATTCCGACCGGCGGCGCCGGAGCCGACGCGGCGCAGCAGCGCCACCGCGGCCGCCTCGACGGCATCGACGGTCAGGCTCTCCATCCTGGTTCCCGGCGCCATGCGCTCGGCCTCCGTCGATCCGTTCAGCTCCTCCACCGATTCCCGCGTACGCACCACGCCGGCCTTGGGCGCCCACGACGCGACTTGCTCGCCCAGCGGCGGTCCGAACGGACCGGGCGTCGGCCCAAACAGGCCGAGCGCGGGGATGCCGGCGCCGAGCGCCATGAACAAAGGCCCGGTGTCGTTGCCGGCGAAGAAATCCGCTCGCTTCAGTACGGCTCCGGCCACGGTCAGATCGACCCGGCCGACGAGGTCGATCATACGCTCCGGCGGCACGCCGTCGAGCAATGGCCGTACGATCTCGCGCTCATGCGGAGCCGCCAGTACGACGACGCGCCCACCGGGCAGCGGCCCACGCGGCCCAGTCAGGCGTCGTGCCAGCTCGGCAAACCGCTCGGCCGGCCAAATCTTAGCCGGCCGATTGCCGGTCGGACCCAGCGCGAGCACCGGCGGACCCGGCGGCAAGAGGCGCAGTGCCTCGGCATCGTGCGACGGGCCAGTCCACATTACCGGCGGCGGCAGTTCGGCGAAACCGATCGTCGCCGCCAACGCCTGCGTGCGGTAGGCCTTGCGCGGATCGGGACGAAACACGCGGCGCTGTCCGGCAAGCACGCACCAAGCGAAGGCCGAGCCGCGCAGATCGACCACCAGGTCCCAGCGTGTACCGACGCAGTCGCGCCACAAATCAAGCCAGTGGCCGACACGACCGCGTTTGACGATCGGCAGCAAGCGATCGAGATTAGGTAGCGCGGCAAACAGCGGTGCCGCGACCTTGCCGCAGGCGACGGTCGCGCGCGCCGCCGGATAGCGGCGGCACAGCTCGGCGAGAATACCGGTCGCCATCGCCGCATCGCCGACATAGGTTGGGCCTAAGAACAGCAGCTTCACGCGAGGCACGCCTCCCACTCGGCCGCCATGTTTGCCCAGGTGCGGCCACGCTGCAGCGAACGGGCGCCTGCCGACAGTCGATCGAAGCGAGCACGGTCCGAGAGCAGTTCGATCGCTGCATTGGCGAATCCGTCGTCGGTCGCGGCGACGATGCCGGTCTGTCCGACGATCACCTGCTCGACCAGCGCGGCGCTCACGGCGCGGGCGACGCAGGGAAGCCCGGTCGCCTGGCTGTCGGCGACGGTCGATGCATAGGCCTCGTTGGCCCGGCCCGGATACAGATGCACGCGCGCCGCGCGGTACGCATCCGCCATTTGCGGGTCCGGCAGCGGACGATGGATCGTGACGCCATGCTCCTGTGCCGCATGCGCCGCCGCGAGCACGGGCACAACGCCCGCAGGCAGCTCGGCGCCGAGCTGCCCTCGATCAAGAAGAGCGGAGTAGACGTGGAGCTCCGCCCCCGCGACCGACGGGCGGACCCGTTTGCACCACAAATCGATCAACCACGCCACATCGGCCAGCGGATGGCTGGTCGCAATCGCGCGCGGCGGTCCGGCCGGGTTCATTGCCGTTTCCTCGAAATATGCCGGCGCCACTCCGGGAGGAATCACTCTGGTGTCGAGACCCAGCCGATTGATCCACTCGTTGCGCTGCGCCTGGCTCCAGAACACGACACGCGGACGATGACGCACGATAAAGGCCTCTGCCGCCGGCTGGTCCAACGCGGCGGCCGGCCCGCCCAGCCAGATCAGCCGCCGATCCGCCTGGGGCACGAAGTCGAGCAGCCGCGGCAACCGCGATGCGATCAAGGCCTCCACCGCGCTCGGCCGCTCGCCGTCCCAGCCCTCCCAGCGCAAGCCGTCGACCGTCACCGGAAAGGCGCAGCGATTGAACACGGTGACCTCATGGCCGCGTCGCGCCAGCGCCGGGGCGAGTCCGGCAAAGGCTTTCTCCGGCCCGTCCAGGGGCTGGCTCGTAGGGCTAAATCCGTCAAAAGCGATGGAATCATCGGCAAGGAGGATGCGCATGCGGCAGCGTTGGGTCGTGTCGGCAGCGGACGGGCACCTCTGTCCCGCGTCCCCGCCGGACTGTCAAGTCGGCCTTGCCATTCGCCGAGGCGACGCTTACCTCTTCCTCTGCGGCCATGGGAAACAACGGGATGAGTGCACGATTCCAGCTGGTGCTCGATGGTCGCGGGCTGCTCACCGTGACGGGGGATGACCAACGCACCTTCTTGCAGGGTCTGATCTCCAACGACGTCAATCGCGTCGATGCGACGCGCGCCATCTATGCCGGCTTCCTCACTGCACAGGGCCGCTATCTCCATGACTTCTTCGTTACCGAGCTGAACGGCGCGCTCTATCTCGACTGCGAGTCGCCGCGTCTCGACGACCTCCGCAAACGCCTGTCGCTCTATCGGTTGCGGTCGAAGGCGGCCGTCGCGCCCGCCACGGCCGACCTTGCGGTCGTCGCCATGTGGGGCGCGGAGAGCCTCGCTGCGCTGGACCTTTCCGACGAGGCGGGCCAGGCGAAATCTTTCCATGGCGGCATCGTCTATGTCGACCCGCGCCTGGCCGCGCTGGGCGCCCGCGCCGTTCTGCCGCGTGACGGGCTGGGCAAGCTCGCAGAAATGGGCTTTGCGCCCGGCGAGCCCGCCGCATATGAGGCTCTGCGCCTGAGCCTCGGCATCCCCGATGGCAGCCGCGACCTGCCGGTCGAAAAGGCCTTGCTGTTGGAAAACGGCTTCGACGAACTGCATGGGATCGATTGGACGAAGGGCTGTTATGTCGGCCAAGAGGTGACGGCGCGCATGAAATACCGCGGCCTCATCCGCAAACGGCTGATGCCGGTGCGAATCGATGGGCCGGCGCCGGCGGCTGGCACGCCGATCATGCTCGACGCCGAGGAAGCCGGCGAGATGCGGTCGGCGGCCGGCGCGTTCGGTCTGGCGTTGCTGCGGCTCGACGTGGTCGAGATGGCCGCCCGGGAGGCCAAACCGTTAACCGCCGGCGGCGTCAATTTGACGCCGATTCGCCCGAGCTGGGCGGCGTTCTAAGCGCATTCTCTTAAACCTGCGTTAACCACTCTTTGGCTAATTTGTCGGCGAAGCCTGCCAACAGGCGGAGCGGAGGGTTTGCGCCCGATGCGTCTTGCAGACGCCATATCGCCGACTGGCAACACGAGGCATTATAAACGATTTCGCGCCGGCTTGATCGGCCTGGTCGGCCTGATCGCCGGTGCCGTGCTGCTGCTCTCGGCTTGGCATATCCACGAGCGGCGCACGCAGGCGATTGAGAATGCAGAGCGGAACGCGAGCAATCTCGCCCGGACCCTTGAGGAGCATGCCGCGCGGGCATTCGGCGAGACCGATCTCGTCCTCCGTAGCATTGCCGACGATGTCCGGACGCATCCATTCGACGAAGCCAGGTTGCACGCGCTGTTACGCGAGAAATACGCCGCGCTGCCGCAAGTCCGTACAATGCTCATCTTCAACATCGACGGCGAACTCGTCGCCGATTCGGTTGCGTTTCCCCATCGCCGAGGGAATAGCGGCGATCGCGAATTCTTCCTCGTTCACAAGCAGAGCTCGGCGGCCGGCTTGCACATAGGCGAACCCTTTCAAAACCGGCTCAACCGTGCCTGGACGATTGCGGTGACAAGGCGGCTCGAGAGCGCCGACGGCACGTTCGCCGGCATCGTCAGCGCATCCATCGAGATCGCGTATTTCAACGGCTTCTACCGGTCGATCGATATCGGCCCGCACGGCACGATCCAGCTGTTCCGCGACGACGGAATCATGCTGATGCGCGAGCCATTTATTGAAAAGGCGATCGGCCTTAACGTCGGCCAGAACAACATGTTCCGCAATCTGATCCCCGCGGCGACGACTGGCACGTTTCAGGTGAAGACGCTCGTCGACGGCGTCGAACGGCTCCTCGCCTACCGCAAGCTGACCAGGTTCCCGCTCGTCGTTCTCGTCGGGCTGGCACATGAAGACACGCTGGCGCGATGGCGGGAAGAAACACGGCAGATAACGACCCTGGCATTTGGGACGGTTTTGCTGATCGCGCTCCTGGCATTCCTGCTGATTCGCCAATTCAGAAATCTCCAGGTCATGGCCCGACAACTCGAGCTCAGCGAGCGTCGCTTCCGCGACTTTGCCGGCGCCGCCTCGGACTGGCTGTGGGAGATGGGGCCCGACCTCCGCTTTACCTTCATCTCAGACCGCATCAAGACGTTGCTCGGCACCGACCCGCGCGAGATCGTCGGTAAGACCCGCGAAGATCTCGTCGGCCAGGTCGAAGATCGCGAGGCCTATGAGCGGCACCTCGAAGATCTGCGGAACCACCGGCCATTCCGCAACTTCACCTACACCCGCCGACGGAGCGGGGGGACGATCCGGCAACTCCGCGTCAGCGGCATGCCGATATTCGACGAGCACGGAGCATTCCTCGGTTATCGCGGGATCGGCTCGGACGTTACAAACGAGGTCGAGGCCGCCCGTGCGGCTCACAAAGCCGAGGAAGACTATCGCGCGCTGTTCGAAAACGCGCCGATCGGCATCTACCGCTCCAGCGTCGACGGCCGCCAGCTGCGGGCCAACCCGGCGCTGGTTAGGCTCAACGGCTATGCCAGTGAAGCGGAACTTCTCTCCTCGGTTCGCGACATCGCCACCGAATGGTATGTCGATCCGAACCGGCGCGCGGAGTTCAAGCGCCTCCTCGAGCGCGACGGCCAGGTCGTCGAATTCGAATCGGAGATCTATCGCCACAAGGGGCGCGAGCGCATCTGGATCTCGGAAGACGCCAAGCTCGTGCGCGACGCCAATGGCGCGCCCTCTTACTACGAAGGCACGGTGCGCGACATCACGGCGCAGCGCCAGGCTCTGCGGCTCGCAGAGGAGCGCCGCCGCATCATCGAGACGGTCATCGAGGCCGTGCCGGCACGCATCGTCGTCAAGGACCGCGACTTGCGCTACACGCTCGTCAACCGGCGTCAGGCCGCCTGGCAGGGACGCCGGCCCGAAGAAGTCGTCGGCAAGACCCTGGCCGAAATTCGCGGCGAGGCATTCGCGGTGCCGTTTCATGAGTCTGAGGCGAAAATGTTCGAGACAGGTCGAACGCAGCTCCCCTTCGAGGAGACGCTTGTCGACGCCCATGGAAATTCAGCGACGACCATGACCTCCAAAGTGCCGATCCTCGACGAGAATGGGCGGGTTGCCTATATCGTCGTCATCGCAATCGACATCACGGAGCGAAAGCAAATCGAGATCGACCTGCTCAAAGCCAAGACCGAGGCCGAGCATGCCAATCGGGCCAAGAGCGAATTCCTGGCAAACATGAGCCACGAACTGCGCACGCCGCTCAACGCCATCATCGGCTTCTCGGAGATCATCCGCGACCAGCTGCTGGGGCAAGAAGCCGCAGACAAGTATGCCGACTACGCGGGGGACATCCATCGCAGCGGCCAACACCTGCTCGACGTGATCAACGACATCCTCGACATGTCGAAGATCGAGGCCGGCCACTATGAGCTGGCGGACGAGAACATCGACCCTGCCGCCGTCGTCGAGGCCTGCCTCACCATGGTGCACGGGCGCGCCTCCGCCGGCCAGGTCGACATTCGCAACTTGATCGACGCCGATGCGCCGATCGTCTGCGGCGATCGCCGCGCCTTCAAGCAGGTCATCCTCAATCTGCTGTCGAATGCCGTCAAGTTCACGCGCCCTGGCGGCAAGGTGACGATATCGACGGAAATCGAACGCGGCGGCAGTTTCGCGCTGTCGATTGCGGACACCGGCATCGGCATCAGCGCCAAGGACATCGAGCGGATCTTCGAGCCGTTTCAGCAAGCCGACCCCAACATTACCCGCGAATTCGACGGCACCGGGCTGGGCCTGTCGATTTCGCGGCGGCTGATGGAGCTCCATGGCGGCCAACTCAGCCTCAACAGCGAGGTCGCGGTCGGCACCGTCGCCACAGTGCGCTTTCCGGCGAGCCGCGTGACCACGAAGGATGCGGAACAGGATCAAGGATTCCTGGATCAGGCGCAGATCGCGGATTGAGACGTCGACGGCCTTCGTTTGCGGAGCCGGCTTCGACCGGATGTTCTCGGCCACGCCCTCTGGATGTTGCATCGCGCATGGCGACGGCCCGGCCGCCGGCTCAATCGCGGCCGAATGCTCATACGACCTTGATCCGTTTTGCCATCTCGGCCAGCGCCGCCTTGTCGCCGGGCTTGAGCCCCCAGTTCATCTTGAGATCGTCGCCTTGAACCCGCGGGATGATGTGCATATGGAAATGCATCACCGACTGCGCGGCGCCGGGCCCATTCGCCTGCAATAAATTAAATCCATAAGGCTTGAGGGCATGCTCGATCGCGGCGGCGACTCGGCGTGTCGTCGCCAGCACCGCCGCCAGATCGTCATCGGCCGAGGCGACGAGATTCGGTGCGTGGTTCTTGGGAATGACCAACGCGTGGCCCGGATTGGCCGGGTTGATGTCGAGAAAGGCGAGCGTCTTCGCATCCTCGTAAAGCTTGAAGCAGGGAATCGTGCCGGCGACGATCTTGCAGAAGATGCAATTGGGATCCTGCGCCATCTGTCTTCTCCTTAGCGAGCTACGTCTTCACCGCCTTCAACGAGAATGCGAGCGGCATGCGTGGATGACCGGGTGGCAGGCCGAAAATTCCATCTCCAACCGGCACCATCATCGGGAAGGCGTGCCACGGCAGGACCTCGTGCTCGTTGAGCATCGTCAGCCGGAGGCCGGCGCCGAGAACGGCGTCGACGATGGACGAAAGCGGATGCTGCCATTCATAGGTACGTGTCGCCGCCAGCGGGGTCGGATCGCCGTTATAGGTGGTCGCATCGTCGAAGGCGAGCGGCCGTTCGGGCGGCGTCTGCCAGTCGTAGCTGAGGACGAGCCGACGGTCCCTCTCCTCGAACAACCGCGCGGCCGGGTGCATGTCGGCGAGGTAGAGCACGCCGCCGGGAGCCAGACACCTCGCCGCCGCCGCGGCCCATCGACGAATATCGTCCAGCCAGCAGATCGTGCCCCAACTGGTGAAGACGAGATCGAACTCGGCGCCCGCGGCCGCCGGAGCGTCATAGACATTGGCCTCGACAAAATCGGCCACGAGCCCGGTCACAAGCGACAGGGCGCGCGCCGCGGCGATGGCCGTGGATGAAAAGTCGAGCCCGGTGGCGATCACGCCGCGTCGGGCGAAGGACAGCGTGTCGAGGCCGAAATGGCACTGCAGATGCAGCAGGCGCTTGCCCGCGACCGGACCAAGCTCCGCAAGCTCGATTGCGTGCAGCGTGTCGCCGCCGGCCTTCAGACGGTCGATGCCATAGAATCCGGTGCTGTTGCGGACATGAATCCCGACCCGCTCGTCCCAGTTGGCGCGATTGGCGGCGATATAGGGATCCATCCCGACCTACCAATATTCAGTGAAGGCCCGCAGCCCAGCATGTCAAGGCCGTGCAGCGGATGCAATCCGCGGCTTCGCCGCTACTTCTTCCGGCCCTTCGGCGACTTGCCGCGCGGGGTCTTCGAGCCGCCCCGCTTGCCCTTCGGTGCCGGCGTGGAAGGCCGCTTCGCCTTTGCCGCGGCCTTCTTCATCGGCGGCTTCGCCCGGGCGGCCGCCGAGGCACGCATCGTCTGCCCGACGGAAATGCGCTTGGCCGCCGAGCGTCGGCCAGCGGCGATGCGGACGCGCAAATGGCGGTCCTTGGCGACCGCGCCGGGGCGGACCTTGGCTTTGGCGCGTGCCGGCGCCAACGCCGCCGGCTCGTCGAGCGCGGCCTGCGCCGCGGCGAGCCGCGCGATCGGCACGCGGTAGGGCGAACAGGAGACGTAGTCCAGCCCGACCGCGTGGCAGAAGCGGATCGAGGCCGCATCGCCGCCATGCTCGCCGCAGATGCCGAGCTTGATATCGGGGCGCACCATGCGGCCGCGCTCGACGGCGATCTTGATCAGCTCCCCCACGCCCTCGACGTCGAGGCTGACGAAGGGATCCTGCTGAATGATCTTCTGCCGCTCATAGGCCCCGAGGAAGCTGGCCGCATCGTCGCGCGACAGGCCGTAGGTGGTCTGCGTCAGATCGTTGGTGCCGAAGCTGAAAAACTCGGCCGTCTCGG
This sequence comes from Pseudomonadota bacterium, assembly GCA_016201015.1. Lineage (GTDB taxonomy): Bacteria > Pseudomonadota > Alphaproteobacteria > CACIAM-22H2 > CACIAM-22H2 > JACQDQ01. Next base: position 12,128 of record JACQDQ010000544.1, read on the forward strand.
CGATGGCGCCGGCGCGCAGCGCGGCGCGCGGCAGCTCGATCATCGTGCCGAC
>JACQDQ010000545.1 GCA_016201015.1 Pseudomonadota bacterium
CTTGATCCGCGCCGGGGCGGGACCATGGAATCCGTCGAGGACGATAGGGCCGCGCGGTTGCACTTCCGTGACCATGGCGGCGACCCGCTCGGCCGCATCCGAGCCCTCGTTCTCGACCAGAAGGCCGATCGACACGCCGTTCGCGTCGGCGCCTTCGGCCAGCGCTACCTCCGGCGCTGGACGGCTATTGTCGGGGTATCGCGCGCTGCTGCCGCGGTGGGCGGTGATTTCCGGCCGGTTCATGGCGCAACCCAGTGCTCGGCTGGGCGCTTGGCACGCTTGGTCGCTTCGGCCAGCGTGTCGCGCTGCACCAGCGTCGGCGGCAGGACGACCGTCTCGGCCGGTGCATCGCGCTCGCTTGCGCGCCGCTTCACCGCGGCGACGACCGCGCGCGTCAGATCGGGTACCACCTGGCGAAACGTGGTGAGGCGATAGGCATCCCATCCGGCCTGCGGGATGTCGTCGAAACCGATCACCGACAGGTCCCGCGGCACGCGGCGATGCCACCGGCGCCGCACCGCATCGAGGAAGCCGAGCGCCAGCATGTCGGTGACGCAGAACGCACCATCGATCGCGTCGTCTGCGAGCAGCGCGAGTCCGGCCTGCCAGCCGGCGTCATAGCCGATCGAACCCTTTTCCCAGACCGCGACCGGGATGTTTGCGGCGGTCGCCTCGCTGCAGAACGCCTGTAGCCGGCCGCGCAGGCTGAACGTGCGCTCGCCGCTGGCGACAACGGCCAGATTGCGACAGCCGCTGGCGATCAGCCGCCGCGCCGCCTCGCGTCCGCCGGCGGCGGGATCGGTGACCACCGCATCGACCGTGAGCCCGGGCATCGCCCGATTGATCAGGATCACCGGCACACCGCTGGCGATGGCCTCCTCGATGATCCACGACGGCGGCATGCCAGACATTACGACGATCGCCGAAACGCGGTATTCGAGCAGGCGCTCGATGAGGGCGCCGAGGTCGCGACCGGCATGCGCCGCATTGAACAGCATGCAGTCGAAACCTTCCGCCTGCAGTGCGTCCGACAATCCGGCCAGGAGCAATCCGTGGAAGGGGGACTCGATCGTCGTGCCGACGATTCCCACCAGATTGGAGCGCGCGCTGATCAGCCCGCGCGCGAGCCGGTTCACGCGATAGCCCAGCCGGTCGGCTGCCGCGGTTACGCATTCGCGGACTTCGCGAGAAACGCTCGCCCCAGGCGTGAAAGTGCGCGAGACGGCGGACCGCGAGACGCCGGCCAATCGCGCCACCTCGTCCGCGGTCACGAAGGATCTCGGCGGCACGCCGCGTGCTCCATTCCGGCGACGATGCTTAGGCGCCATGCCTCCCTCTTGGGCGACAGCAAATCACATCGATGCACACGTGTGCAAGCTCTTGTTCACATGCCCCTCGGCAAATTCCGCATACGGCTCTATCGATCCTTGGATCAAGATTGGGGCTTACGTCAGCTCGTTGTTCAAGTCGCGGTCCGCCTTCGCGCATGACGAATGGAAAGGCTGGTATGCACAGCCAAGGTTGGCCTCGCGGTCCGTCCTCTCATAGAATGGTCGGATCATCTATCTGAGTCGGAGCGCCTCTAAATCGTCACAAGAAGACCTGCAGTCTTCCACCAAGGGGGAAATATGTTTCCACGACTTTTGACGTCGCCGGCGCTGGTAGTCGCCCTATTATTCGCCGCTGCCGCCATCCAATCTGTCCCGGCGTCGGCGCAGACCGTCGACGAGATCATCAAGCGCGGAAAGGTGGTCATCGCGGTCGACACCACCACGCCGGTCTATGGCATGATCGGCAAAGACGGGCAGCCGGAGGGCTACGACCCGGACGTCGCGCGGCTTGTCGGCAAGTATCTCGGCGTGCCGGTCGAGTTCGTTTAGGTGACGGCGCCAAACCGCATACCCTATCTGCTGACCAATCGAGTCGACATGGTGATCTCGTTGTTCGCGCTTACGCCCGAACGCGCGCAGCAAGTATGGTTCTCGATTCCGTACGCCAACAGCGAAGCCGTCCTGGTCGCGCCGGCGAGCCGTGCGGTAAAAGCGATCGACGACCTTGCCGGACTGCGCGTGGGCCTTCCGCGCGGGGCGACGCAGGATCTGATCCTGACGCCGATCGCACCGAAGTCCACCACGATCATGCGCTTCGACGATGAAGCGACGGCCCTGCAGGCGCTGATCTCGGGACAGATCGACGTGGTAGGCACGGGCGCATTGACTCACCGCACATTGAACCGCAACGACCCAGGCAAGAATTACGAGGTCAAAATCGTTCTGCGTCAAAACTTCTTCTGCATCGGCATCCGGCGCGGCCAGAGCGATCTGCTGCAATGGCTCAATTCCTTCGTCTTCACAATCAAGAACGACGGCCAACTCGATGCGATCAGTCGTAAGTGGCGTGAAATCCCGCTGCCTGTCCTGCCGGTGTTTTGAGGTTGGGGAAATAAGCTTCCCGGTGCCGCGCACCACGCGATCGATGGCAGGGAGCCTGCGCGGTTGAACTACGTCTTTCAGTTCGGCGCGGTGTGGCGGGACTTCGATCAGCTTCTACATGGCGTCTGGCTGACGATCCGCCTGTCGTCGATGGCGATGGTCGTCGGCCTCGCGATCGCGATCGTCGGGGCGCAGGCGAAGGCCTCGCGGTTTTGGCTGCCGCGTGCGATCGCACATACCTATGTCGAAGTCGTCCGCAATACGCCTTTCCTCGTTCAGCTATTCCTGATCTATCTCGGCCTGCCGTCGTTGGGCCTCCGCCTGTCGCCGAACCAGGCCGCGCTCGCTGCGATGGTCATCAATCTCGGGGCCTATGCGACTGAAATCGTGCGAGCGGGCATCGAGGCGGTGCCCCGGGGCCAGATCGAGGCCGGCCGTGCGCTGGGGCTGAAGTGGTGGCAAATCTTCCGCTTCATCATTCTCATGCCCGCCTTCAAGACGGTATTCCCGGCGCTGAGCAGCCAATTCATCCTGGTCATGCTCGGCTCCAGCGTCGTATCCGCAATCTCGGCGGAAGAATTGTCCGCCATCGCGGCCATCATTCAATCGCGTAACTTCCGATCGTTCGAAGTCTATCTCGTCGTGGCCGGTCTTTATCTCGCGCTTTCGCTCGCCTTCGAGGCGGCGTTCGGCGCGATCAATCGCCTGTTGTTCGGCCGCGAGGGCGTCCGATCATGATGCGGGAACTGACCCTGAACGAGGTCTGGTTTCTGATGCAAGCGGTGCGGTGGACTTTGCTGCTGGCATTTCTCGCCTTTCTCGGTGGCAGCGTGGTCGGTCTCGTCATCGCCATTCTGCGTGTCGCTGAGACCGGGCCTTGGCGGCTGATTGCCGCGACCTACATCAAGATCTTCAAGGGCACGCCGCTGCTCGTGCAGTTGTTCCTGGCCTATTTCGGCGTGAATCTGCTCGGGCTCCGCGTGGATTCGTGGACGGCGGCGGCGCTTGGCCTCACCCTGCATTCGAGCGCGTTTCTCGGCGAGATCTGGCGCGGCTGCATTCAAGCCGTTCCGCTCACCCAATGGGAAGGCGCCAAGGCGATGGCGCTCGGCGGCATACTCCGGCTTCGCCTGGTTATCCTGCCACAGGCTTTCCGGATCGCGATTCCGCCGACGGTCGGTTTCTTTGTCCATCTCGTGAAGAGCACCTCGGTTGCTTCGATCATCGGTTTCACCGAGCTCACGCGGGCGGCGCAGATGGTCAACAACGCAACCTTCCGCCCCTTCATCGTCTTTGCCATCGTCGCGACCCTATACTTCGTGTTGTGCTGGCCGCTGTCGCGGCTGGGCCAGCGCCTGGAGCGTAGGTTTGATCGCGACCGGCATCAGACGATCGCGACCTGGGCATGAGGAGATGGCGCTTCGCTAGCGTCGGGCGCCAGACCTCGAACCGGAGAATACGCGGTCATGCCGCGCAGCGCCGTCGCGCGCACTTCGGCCGATAATCGTACGGACTTGTTTGTAGCGGGAGGATTCGGATGGAATATCGCAATCTCGGCCGGAGTGGCTTGAAAGTATCGCCGCTTTGTCTCGGCTCCATGATGTTCGGCGGCCCCGCCGACGAGGCCACGTCGCGGCGGTTGGTCGGCATGGCCCGCGACGCCGGGGTCAATTTCATCGATACGGCCAACAATTATAACGGCGGCCGTTCCGAGGAGATCGTCGGCCGGGCGATCCATGGCGACCGCCACCGCTGGGTCGTAGCGACCAAGGTCAACGGCGTATTCGGCGACGGCCCGAACGCGCGCGGCTCGTCGCGCCGGGCCATCATGGAATCGGTGAAGCAGAGCCTGGCGCGCCTCGCCACGGACTACATCGACATCTACTACCTGCACCGCGAGGATCTGCAAACGCCGCTTGCCGAAACTGTGCGTGCGATGGGCGACCTGGTGCGCGCCGGCGTGATCCGCTATTTCGCCGTGTCCAATCACCGGGCCTGGCGCGTCGCCGAGATCTGCAACATCTGTGACGGACTGGGCATCGATCGGCCGGTCGCCAGCCAACCCTACTACAATGCGATGAACCGCACGCTCGAGGTCGAGCACCTGCCGGCCTGCGCCTATTACGGCCTGGGCGTGGTGCCCTACAGCCCACTGGCCCGCGGCGTGCTGACCGGCAAATACGATCCCGATGCGCCGCCGCCCAATGACAGCCGCGCGGCGCGCCAAGACACGCGCATGATGCAGACGGAATGGCGGCGCGAGTCACTGGTCATCGCCCGCACACTCAAGGCCCACGCCGAGGCACGTAGGATCACGCCCGGGCAATTCGCATTCGCGTGGGTGCTCAACAATCGGTTGGTTACTGCGGTGATCGGTGGTCCCCGGACGGAAGCACAGCTCACCGACTATGTCGGTGCGCTAGACTACCGCTTTACGACCGAGGACGAGGCCTTGGTCGATTCTTTGGTTGCGGCCGGGCATGCATCGACGCCGGGATACACCGACCCGCTTGAGCCGGTCGAAGGCCGTCTGCCGCGTGCACCAAGGCACGACTGACCATCTCGAGCGGACCAAGAATTTCGTAGAGATGGGCATCGCTGCCGGCCGCTTGCCGGCCGTCCGGCCTGCTTCAGGATAAATGGGTCGGCGCCGCAGATAGCGGCGGCGTCAGAGCCTTTGCACGAGCTCGATCGCGTATCCGTCGGGATCCTCGATGAACGCGACGACTGCCGTGCCGGAAGGTATCGTCACCGGATCGCGGACGATTTTCACTCCCTCCCTGCGCAGCGTCTGACAGGCGCCGCCAATGTCGGATACGCCGATCGCGATGTGGCCGAAGGCAGTTCCGTGATCGATCCTCACCCCGGATTTTTTGGTCAGCTCGATCACTGAGGCCGTGGCCTCGTCATCGTAGCCAACGAAGGCGACCGATCGCCTCTCCTCAGGAAATTCTCCCCGCCTCAGCACCCTCATGCCGAGCAGGCGTATGTAGAAATCCACACTGCGATCGAGGTCGCCGACATGAATCATCGTATGCAACAGCCGACCCTGAATACTCATCTTTGCGTCCTCAGATGGGGGTAATCCTTTTGGCGCCGGAGGCGCCACTCGACATGGCGGAGTCCATGATCGCTCGTACTGATGCACAAACGGCCGCCCGCCGATTTCGGTCTCAGCCCGCCGCTGGGATCAGCCGAATGACACACAGATCTTTCCAAAGTGCCCACCGCTTTGAAGCCGCTGAAGCGCGCCGATCGCGTCGCCGAAGTCGAACACGGCGTCAATCACCGGCTTGAGGGCGTGCAACGAGATCGCCCGGCACATTGTCTCGAAGCTCTCGCGATTGCCAACCCTTACTCCGCGCAGCTGAACGCTCTTCCTGCTGAGTTCACCCAGATCGAATGTCGGCTTCGTACCGCTGAGGGCGCCGACGTAGCTGACGTGCCCACCGTTCTTCACGGCGATCAGCGACTGCTCCAGGCTGCCGGAGCCGCCCACTTCGACAACGCAGTCGACTCCCGTGCCTGCGATTGCCCGTGCGGCCCGACCCCATTCCGGTTCATGGCGATAGTTGATTCCATGATCGGCGCCCATGGCCCTGGCACGGTCGAGCTTCTGGTCGCTGCTGGACGTCACGATAACGCGGGCCCCCGCCAGCTTCGCGAATTGCAAGGCGAACAGGGAAACCCCTCCGGTTCCTTGGATGAGGACGGTGTCGCCCGGTCGTAAGCTCGCGCAGACGAACAACGCATTCCACGCCGATACGCCCGCGCAGGGAAGAGTTGCGGCCTCGACATCGCTCAGTCCGTCGGGTACTCGCACCAACCCAAGCTCGGGCCAGGAGCCAAACTCGACGAGCACGCCGTCCAGGGGACCGCCAAGGGTCGCAAGAGCATCGCCCGGGGGCTGCGGGCCGGCCAGCCAGCCCTGGACGAAAATCGGCATCACGCGATCTCCCACCGCCAGGCTTTCGACACCGCGGCCGACGGCGACCACGACTCCGGCGGCATCGGAAGCCGGAATGAGCGGCAGCGCCAGTTTTCTCTGGCCGCCGATCACCTCTAGGTCGCGGTGGTTGAGGGATGCCGCCTTCATCCTTACCAAAACCTCGTTTGGGCCGGGTTCCGGTCGGTCCCGCTCGATCCATTGCAGATTCTCAAGGCCGAACTTGTCGACGATGGCCAGGGCCTTCACGTGGACCTCCTTCGGCCTTCGACGCCAATTGCGCCGTGCTGCACGATGGCGATTTGGCAGCAGCCGCAAGAGATACGAGAGAAGCCACACTCCGCTTGGCTAGTCATTCGGAGATTCGCCAATGCGCCAACGCCGGGACGTGCAACGGTCTGCAAGAGCATCAGCTGATATAGGGAATTTCGGGAGGTGTGTAGGTGGTGCGAAACAGCTCGAGCCGCTCGACGACCTTCGGGCGGGACAATCGGAGATGATTTCGCAGAGCCTTCGGCGCGTCCACCTGGCGGTTGCTCAGAATTGCCTCGATGACTTCAAGGTGTTCCGCCATGAAGGGATCCTGCTCAGGAACGTCCAACTCGACGCCGAGCACATGTTTGCTCAGGGTCAAGATGCATCGCGTCTGCAGGAGGGCGCCCAAGAGCTCCTTGTTCGGGCACGGAGCAAGGCAGCGGACGTGGAGGTCGTATTCCAGGTCATCCATCGAGCTGGCGCTGACGTTTGGATACTTCTCGATCTGCCTCGCCAGCCGCTTGCCGAGCTGACGGAGCCACTGATGGTCGAGCGCAGGCATGGCGCGGCGAAGCGCAATCGGCTCCAGATGCTCGCGGATCTCGTAAAGATTGATGAGGCGCTCTCGATCGAGCGAGACGATCGTCCACCGCTGGCGCTCATCCTTCGCCAGCATTCCCCGACTCTGGAGGCGGGTCAGCACGTCACGCGCGACTGTTCGACCAACTCCGTAGTGACGTGCCAGCTCCAGCTCATTGACGCGAAATCGGCCAAATACCGAACGGTGAATGATGGCGCGCTCGACGGCTTCGTAAATGGTTTCCCAGGCGAACGATTTGCGCAGCTTCTGCCGGGCCGGATCGACGTTGAGCATATCGGGCGAAAGCTCGATGCGGCGGACTTCGGCATCTTTTGGCCCAACGATATGACCGCGACCGGCGAATCGGCTCACCAGTCGATCGCGCCGCAGCTGCGCTAGAGCCTGGCGGACCGGCGCCCGGCTCGATCCAAAGATCTGCGCGAGGTGTCCTTCCAGCAGAACTGTACCTCTCTTGAGACGTCCGGCGCGGATCGATCGCCTCAGGATCCGCGCGAAGCGGACGAAGAGAGGTTCGTTCGATTCGAGATTGCCGCCGTCGGATCTCATCGGTCTACACGGATCAGTGAGATGGGAGCAGGCGCGCGCATTGATTTGTCGGCTTTGTCGCTGATCGCAGCCTGTGTCCCGATGTCGGATCGGAAACTCGAAAATCGCTCGCGACATACTGTTGTCGCAACTGACCGATCGCATCGCCGAAGGCGTGCGACGTTTGTCGCGGTCCACTCCCACACCGACCCTGAGCGAAGGAGAACATGCCGTTACATGGCACGGCGCCACATCCTCGAAGAAAATGAATATTGCCGACAAAGAACAATCATGTTAGCTCTACCATGTCAAGACGCCGTGCGATGCTGGGCAGCATTCGTTCGGCCTGAGGGGAGGGAAATGCCCGCGCCAGGCGGCGAAGAATTGGGCGCGTTGCTTCCAGTTCCGGCCGTCGAGGCGGTCGGATGAGCGAGCGAACTGCGCCTGTCATCCGGCTAGTGAACTTCCCATGACTTATGTCTTTCAATTCGGCGAGGTGTTCCGATATTGGCACTGGCTCCAGGAAGGCGTTGCCGTCACTCTGACGTTTGCCATCGTGGCGATGATCTTGAGCGTCGTCGTCGGGACGTTCGGCGCGCTCGCGCGACGGTCTCGGCACCGCGCACTGCAAGTCGCGTCGCGGATTTATGTCGAGATCATCCGCAATACGCCATTTCTCGTTCAGCTATTCATTCTGTTTTTCGGACTCCCGGCCGTCGGAATAAGGCTCGGCGCCAACTTGGCGGCGCTGACCGGCTTGGTGCTCTACAACGGCGCCTTTGCCACCGAGATCATCCGGTCCGGAATCCAAGCCGTGCATCGCAGCCAGATCGAGGCAGGCCTTTCGATCGGCATGTCGCGGGCGCAAGTCTTCATATACGTCGTGATCCGCCCGGCGCTGGAGAAGGTCTATCCGGCGCTGTCCAGCCAGTTCGTGCTCCTGATGCTCGCGACAAGCGTGATCTCGGCGATCGGCGTCGACGAGCTCACGTCATTCGCCGGTCACATTCAGACGACCAACTTTCGCAGCATCGAAGTCTACGTCGTCTGCATTTGCATTTACCTTATCCTGACATTGATCTTGCGAAGCGGCACTCGAGCGCTTGGCGCCTGGCTGTTCGCCTATCGCCGGCGGTCCAAGCTGGCGCATCTACGGTAGCGGCCGATGGGCATCCGATATTTCACATTCAACGACGTCCTCTATCTGTTGGACGCGACCAAATGGACGCTGTTGTTGTCCGTCATAGCGTTCGCGGGAGGCGGGATTGTCGGCGCACTGATCACGCTTGCGCGGATTTCGCGGATAAGAGCCTTGCGTTGGTTCGCAATGAGCTATGTGGAGGTTCTGCAGGGCACGCCGCTCCTCATGCAGCTTTTCTTGTGGTTTTTCCTGCTGACTCTTTTTGTCCCCGTGAAGTTGCCCGCCACGCTGGTTGCGGCGATGGCACTCACGTTGAATGCGAGTTCCTTTGTCACGGAGATCTGGCGGGGTTCGATCGAGGCCATTCCGCGAACGCAGTGGGAGGCGGCGGCTTCGATCGGCATGTCGCGATTCGAGCAGATCAAGCACATCATTGCGCCGCAAGCGGTGCGCATCGCGCTCGCGCCGACTGTCGGGTTGCTGGTGATCGTCATCAAGGGCACCTCGCTCACGGCGCTGATCGGTTTCGTCGAATTGACCCGCGCGGGGCAGCTCGTGTCCGGCGTGACCTTCGAGCCGTTGCGGACCTTCAGCTTCGTGGCGGCGATCTATCTATGTCTGTGCTGGCCCCTGTCGGCAGTGAGCCAGCGGATCGAGCGGAGACTCCATGTCGGTCGTACGCCTGAACGCGGTGCGTAAACGCTTCGGACCGCTGGAGGTTCTGAAGGACGTCTCCATGGAGGTGGAGCGCGGCAACGTTGTCGTGATCATCGGCCGCAGCGGTTCCGGCAAGAGCACGCTCTTGCGCTGCATCAACGGGCTCGAGCCGATCGACGGCGGCGAGATCTTCGTGAACGACCGGAAGCTGACGCGCGATGAGCGGTCGCTTCGTGTCCTCCGGCGGGAAGTCGGCTTCGTATTCCAGGCATACAATCTCTTTCCGCACCTGACCGTCGAGCGAAACATCACGATCGGACTGACGGTGGTCCATAAGATGCCGTTGCCGCAAGCGCGCGAGATAGCGGCGCAGGTTCTGGGCAAGGTGGGGCTTCTGGACAAGCTCGACGCCTACCCGGACGAGCTGTCCGGAGGTCAGCAGCAGCGCGTGGCGATCGCGCGATGCCTGGCCTTGTCACCCAAGGTGATGCTGTTCGACGAAGTAACCTCGGCGCTTGACCCGGAGCTGAAGGGCGAAGTGCTCAAGGTGATCGCCGAGCTTGCGCAGGATGGCATGACGATGATTCTCGTGACCCACGAGATGCAGTTCGCGCGGTCGGTCGCCGACCGCATCGTCTTCATGAACGATGGCCGCATCTGGGAAGTCGGAACGCCGGAGCAAGTCTTCAGCGCGCCGAAAACACCGGAAATGCGGCTGTTCGTCTCGGGAGCGCTCTAGAGAGGGAGGAAATCATGCGGAAGATATCGGCAGTACTGGCCTTCTTTGCCTGCTTCTTCGGCGTCGCGGTTGCCGGAGCCCAAACGGTCGGCACGCAAACGCTCGATGAGATACTCAAGCGAGGAAAGATCCGTGTCGGGATGGATCTGGCGGCGCCGCCATTCGCATATCAGGACGAGAAACAGCAGCCTGCCGGGTCCGAAGTCGAGATGGCCCGGCTGCTTGCGAAGGATCTTGGGGTCGAGCTGGAGATCGTGCCGACGTCCGCGGCCAACCGCATCCCCTACCTGGTGACCGGTCGTGCCGACGTGATGATGGGGGCATTCTCGATCTTCCCGGACCGTGCGAAATCGATCTGGTTCTCCTCGCCGTACGGCTCGGTTACCTCCGTCGTCCTGGCCCCGCGCTCCGCCAATATCAAGTCCTACGACGATCTGGTCGGCAAGAAGATCTCGGTTTCGCGCGGCACGTACACCGAACAGGTGCTGATGGCGGCGGTGCCACAGGGAACCCAAATCGTCCGGTTCGACGATGACGCTCAGGCCATGGCGGCGATGGCGGCTGCACAGGTCGACGCGTATGGGGTCGGGAACGTCCCCGGCAGCGCGCTGGTCAAGCGCTTCCCCGAGAGGAACTATGAGATCAAGATCTCCATTCCTCCGAGGAACTGGTATTCCATCGGCGTGCGGCGCGGCGATGTCGATTTCCTGCAGTGGATCAACACGTTCATCTTCTTCCACCGGGAAAATGGAGATTTGGCGCGCATGTACGAGCAGATTATCGGCGACAAGCTTCCCCATCCGCCGGTGCTGTAGCAAGCGGTGCTCTCTTCGGCGCTCGGCGAATAAGATCTGAAGACGAAGTCGTGTCGACACAACAAAGGTTCATGGGAGGATAAGATGGGCACACATATGCATCCGAGGCGGTTACTTTCGTTGGCGATGATTGTCGGGCTCGCCTTGGCCTGGTTTCAGCCGGCAGCCGCGCAGCAGCTCGACGCAATCCTGAAGCGCGGAAAGATCATGGTTGGCATCGACTTGGCGGTGCCGCCGTTCGGGCTGCAGGACGAGAAGCAGCAGCCGGCCGGCTCTGAAGTGGAGACGGCACAGCTCCTTGCCAAGGATCTCGGCGTCGAGCTCGAGATCGTTCAGACGACTGCCGCCAACCGCATTCCGTACCTGGTGACGAACCGCGTCGACTTGATCCTGGCGACGTTCGCTATTTCACCCGAACGGGCGAAGTCGGTTTGGTTCTCGACCCCATATGGAGCGACCGGCTCCGTCCTCCTTGCCCCGCGCGCGGCCAACATCAAGACCTACGCCGATCTGGCAGGCAAGAAAGTGTCGGTCGCGCGGGGTTCATTCACCGAGCAATCGCTGGTCCGGGAGGCGCCGCAAGGAACGCAGATCGTGCGTTTCGACGATGACGCCGCCGCCACCACGGCGATGATGACGGGTCAGGTCGACGCCTATGGGACGGCCGTGCCGATCGCCGGCACATTGATCAAGCGCTATCCGGAGAAGCAGTTCGAGATCAAGTTCACCATGCTGACGGCCTGGTACTCGATTGGTCTGCGGCGCGGCGATGCCGATCTCCTTCAATGGATCAACACGTTTGTCTTCTTCCACCTTCAGAACGGCGATCTCGGCCGCATCTATGAAAAGTGGATCGGCAACAAACTGCCGCCAGTGCCAGCACTCTGACGGGCGGATGGACGGCAGGAGCGGAGTCTTATGCAGACGATCGGTACAAGGCGAAATCCATCGCCGGCCCAGGCTGACGCTGCGGTGATCGCGGCGTTGCGCATGATGCCGACCGCGCTCCTCAGCGATAACATGCGAGGGCTCGTCGGCACGGCCAATCTGCGGCC
>JACQDQ010000081.1 GCA_016201015.1 Pseudomonadota bacterium
GCGGAGAGGGCCATACAGACGCGTCCCGGGGCGCGGGCTTGTGATCGAGGATACGGCGCCGGCCAGACCGCTCGCCCAGCTCGGCGCGCTCTTCCGCGAAGGGAGCCGGCATCGGCCGGGCGGCGTCTGGGTGCTGCCGATCACCATCGGCTCGGTCGCGGCGGCGCTCTATGTGTTGTGGGTCGGCGCCGTGGCGACGATCAGCGGCGACGTGGCGCTGTGGCTCGCGGACCATCTCAAGCAAGCCGGGCTCGCGGCCACTTGGCTCGACACCTTCGCCACCTGGGCCCGCGCCTTCTCGTCGCAGTACCATCTCGACATCTCGGTTTTCATCGCGATCACCTTTCCGATCGCGTTTCTCACCACCACGGCGCGGCAATCGCGCAAGACCTTGTCGTGGATCGACATCGCGCTGGCGCTGATCTCCTTCGCCATCGCCGCCTATTACATCGTCGATCACGACCGCTTCCTCAATTGGAGCCGCGGCTTCTCGCGGCCGACCCTCGCCGACACAATCGCCGGCTTCGTGCTGGTGGCGATCGTCGTCGAGCTGTGTCGCCGCGCCACCGGAATCGGTCTCACCTCGCTGATCATCGTGCTGCTGCTCTACGTCTTTTTCGGCCATCTGCTGCCGGGCGCGCTGCAGCATCAGAACTACACCACGCGCTATTTCATCGAGATGATGACGATTATGGAAAACGGCATCTTCGGCGCGCCGCTGGAGGTGGCGGCGACCTACGCCTTCCTGTTCGTCCTGTTCGGCAGCTTCTTCGAGAAATCCGGCGGCGGGCAGTTGTTCTTCGATATCGCCGGCGCCGTGACCGGACGCATGCGGGGCGGCGCGGCCAAGGCCTGCGTCACCGCCAGCGGCCTCTATGGCTCGGTCTCGGGCAGCCCGACCGCCGACGTGGCGACGACCGGGCCGCTGACCATCCCGATCATGAAGCGGATGGGCATTCCGGCGGCGCGCGCCGGCGCGATCGAGGCCGCGGCATCGTCGGGCGGCGCCATGCTGCCGCCGGTGATGGGCGCCGTCGCCTTCATCATGTCGGACGTGACCGGCATTCCCTATGTCCAGATCGCCTGGGCCTCGCTGCTGCCGGCGATCCTTTACTACGTCGCGATCTACATCCTGGTGCACAACGAGGCGGTGCGAAACGACGAGGGTCGCATGCCCGAGGATCAGATCGTCGGCCTCGGCTTCGCCCTTGGCCGCGGCTGGCGCCATCTGCTGCCGCTGGCGGCGCTGATCGTGCTGCTCGTCATGGGCTACACGCCGACCTATGTCGCGGCGGGCTCGACCGCCGCGGTGATCGTGCTGAGCTGGCTTGCGCCCCGCGGCGCGATCGGTCCGCGCCGCTTCGTCCAGTGCTGCGTCGATACGATCACGCAGCTCGTCCCCCTGGTCGGCGCGGTTGCCGGCGCCGGCGTGGTCATCGGCTGCATCGAGATCAGCGGTCTCGCCGGCAAGTTCACCCTGCTCATCACCTATCTCGCCGGCGGCTATCTCGTCTCGACCCTGATCCTCGGCGCGCTGTTCCTGGTCCTGCTCGGCATGGGCATGCCGACGCCCGCGGTCTACATCATGGGCGCCGCGCTGCTCGGGCCGACGCTGCTGCAAAAGTTCAATCTGCCGACCCTGCCGGCGCATCTCTTCATGCTCTATTTCGCCTGCCTGTCGGCGGTGACGCCGCCGGTGGCGGTGGCGAATTTCGCCGCCGGCGCCATCGCCGGGGTCAACCCGATGAAACTTGGGCCCTACGCCGTCAAGCTGGCGATCGGCGGCTTCGTGGTGCCGTTCTTCTTCCTGTTCAATCACGGCCTCCTCATGCAAGGCGGCGTCGCGCAGATCGCGCTGCATTTCACCATCGGCGCCATCATGGTCGCCTGCGCCTCGCTGACCTTGCACGGCTGGTGGGGAAAGATCGAGCTGCCGTGGCCGGTGCGCTTCGCCCTCGGCGCCACCGCGCTGCTCACCCTCTATCCCGACGCATTGATCCAATGGCCCGCCGCGATCTTCGGCGCGCTGATGCTGATCGGCATGTGGAAGCTGCTGGGAAACGCGCCGGGCGCCGCGGCGCTGCGCCCGCCGGCCTGAGCGCGCTGCCGCGCCGGCCGATCTTGATCGCGCGTGCCACGCCGCCTAAATGTAGTATCCTCCCGACGCGGCATAATTCCGATCCATGTCCGATCCCAACTCCCCGCCGTCTTGGCACGGCACGACCATCCTCTCCGTGCGCAAGGGCGCCGAGGTGGTGGTCGCCGGCGACGGCCAAGTCAGCTTCGGCCAGACCGTGATCAAGTCCAACGCGCGCAAGGTGCGCCGCCTGGGCGATGGCGTCATCGCCGGCTTTGCCGGCGCCACTGCCGATGCCTTCACCCTGTTCGAGCGGCTGGAAGCGAAGCTCGAACGCCATCCCGGCCAATTGCAGCGGGCCTGCGTCGAGCTGGCCAAGGATTGGCGCACCGACCGCTATTTGCGCCGCCTCGAGGCGATGATGGCGGTGGCCGATCGCAGCATCTCGCTGGTGCTGACCGGCACCGGCGACGTGCTCGAGCCCGAGGACGGCCTGATCGGCATCGGCTCCGGCGGCGCCTATGCGCTGGCCGCGGCGCGCGCCCTCATCGACGTCGACGGCCTGACCGCCCGCGTCATCGCCGAGCGCGCGATGAAGATCGCCGCCGAGATCTGCGTCTATACCAACGAAAAAATCGTCATCGAGAGTCTCTGATCCGCATGACATCGTTCAGCCCGCGCGAGATCGTCTCCGAGCTCGACCGTTTCATCGTGGGGCAGCACGACGAACATCCTGATGATCGGCCCCACCGGCTGCGGCAAGACGGAGATCGCGCGCCGCCTCGCCAAGCTCGCCCAGGCGCCGTTTCTCAAGGTCGAGGCGACCAAGTTCACGGAGATCGGCTATGTCGGCCGCGACGTCGAGCAGATCATGCGCGATCTGCTGGAAGTGGCCATCGCCATGACGCGCGAGCGGTTGCGCAAGGAAGTGGCGGCGCGCGCCGAGCTGGCCGCCGAGGAGCGCGTGCTCGACGCCCTGGTCGGCGCCAATTCCGGCGCCGAGACGCGCGCCAAGTTCCGCAAGATGCTGCGCGAGGGCCAGCTCAACGAGCGCGAGATCGAGGTCCAGGTGCAGGAGTCGGGCGGCTTCAACCTGCCGACCATGGACATTCCTGGCATGCCGGGGGCGCAGATGGGCATGATCAATCTCAACGAGATGCTGGGCAAGGCGCTCGGCGGCGGGCGCGCCAAGCCGCGCAAGATGTCGGTGGCCGAGAGTCATCAGGTGCTGATGGCCGAGGAGAGCGACAAGCTGCTCGACCAGGACAAGATCGTCGCCGAGGCGAAGCATGCGGTCGAGCAGAACGGCATCGTCTTCCTCGACGAGATCGACAAGATCTGCGCGCGCAGCGAGCGGCTGGGCGCCGATGTCAGCCGCGAGGGCGTGCAGCGCGACCTGCTGCCGCTGATCGAGGGCACGACCGTCGCCACCAAGCACGGCGCGGTGCGTAGCGACCATGTGCTGTTCATCGCCTCCGGCGCCTTCCACCTCGCCAAGCCCTCCGACCTGCTGCCCGAGCTGCAGGGGCGGCTGCCGATCCGCGTCGAGCTGAAGGCGCTCGACCGCGACGATTTCGTGCGCATCCTGACCGAGCCCGAGGCGAGCCTGATCAAGCAGTACAAGGCGCTGCTCAAGACCGAGGAGGTGACGCTCGACTTCAGCGAGGACGCGATCGGCGCCATCGCCGATCTCGCCGCCGCGGTCAACTCCTCGGTCGAGAATATCGGCGCGCGCCGGCTGCACACCATCCTCGAGCGCCTGCTGGAGGAGGTGAGCTTCGCCGCCGCCGACCAGCCCGGTACGTCGCTCAGCATCGACGCCGCCTATGTGCGCACCAAGGTCGGCGATCTCGCCAAGAATGCGGATCTCAGCAAGTTCATTTTGTAGCGATCGAGCAACACCCCCATTTCGTCACGGCCGGGCTTGTCCCGGCCGTCCACGTCCTGTTTTCCGGACAAGCGCCGTGGATGGCCGGGACTCGGCCTTCGGCCGGCCCGGCCATGACGAACAATAGGTGACAGTCGCACCGCCCGACGCGGTGCGATATCCTGAGGAAGCATGGAAGACCCCTACAAAGTCCTCGGCGTCGAGCGCAAGGCGACAGAGGCCGCGATCCGCACGGCATACCGCAAGCTGGCCAAACGCTTTCATCCCGATGTCAACCCCGGCAAGCCGGAAGCGGCCGAGCGGTTCAAGACGATCTCGGCCGCCTATGCGCTGCTCTCCGATACCGAGCAGCGCGCGCGCTTCGACCGCGGCGAGATCGACGCCAGCGGCCAGCAGCGGCAGCCGGAGCGGCCGTTCTACCGCGATTTCGGCGATGCCGCCGGCCGTGCGAAGTACCGTGGCGAAGGCGCCTTCAGCCCCGAAGATCTGGAGGGGCTGTTCACCCACGGCTTCGGCGGCCGCTTCAACCGCGGCTTCACCGCGCGCGGCAGCGACGCGCATTACGCGCTGGCCGTCGATTTTCTCGACGCCGCCAACGGCGCGGTGCGCCGGCTGACCCTGCCCGACGGCGGCGCCATCGACGTCACCATTCCCGCCGGCCTCAAGGACGGCCAGGTGATGCGGCTCAAGGGCCGCGGCGCGCCGGGCGTCGGCGGCGCGCCGGCCGGCGACGCGTTGATCGAGGTGAGCGTGGCGCCGCACAAGCTGTTCCGCCGCGCCGGCAACGACGTGACGATCGAGCTGCCGGTGACGGTGCAGGAGGCGGTGACCGGCGCCAAGGTCCAGGTGCCGACGATCAAGGGCCCGGTCAGCCTGACCATCCCGCCCAACTCCAACACCGGCACCAAGCTGCGCCTCAAGGGCCGCGGCATCGCCGGCGGCGACCAATTTGTCGAGCTGAAGATCGTGCTGCCGCCGGAGACCGAGCCCGAGCTTGCCGCCTTCCTGAAGACGTGGTCGCCGCGCCGCAAATTCGATCCGCGCGCCGGGATCGCGTCATGATGCGGCTGGAGGCCGTCGTCGCCCTGTTCCCCGATCTCGAAACGGTCGAATTGTCGGGCTGGATCGAGCGGCGCTGGGTGTTGCCGGAGCCGGCCGCAGGCGGCGACTGGGCGTTCGACGAGATCGACGTGGCGCGGGTGCGGCTGATCTACGATCTCCACCACGACCTGGGCGTCGCCGACGAGGCGGTGCCGCTGGTGCTGTCGCTGCTCGACCAGGTCTACGAGCTGCGCCGCCGGCTGAAAGCGATCATGCGCGCGCTGGCGGACCAGCCGCACGAGGTGCAGGCGGCCGTGCTCGCCGCGCTGGAGGACCAGGACTGAACCAACGACGTCAGTAGGGGGAGGTGGAGCCCACAGCATGAGTAAGCCCACAAGCACACGGCGTTCGGCGCTCTTGATGCTCGGCGCGTCGCTCATTGGCCTGCAGATCGCCGGCGCCACGGCCGGCGCGGCGGACAAGAAGGTCCACCACGTCGCCATCCAGGTCGACGAGAACGATGTCGCCAAGATAAACCTCGCGCTCAACAACGCGTCGAATGTCGCGCAGTACTACGGCGAGAAGGGCGAACAGGTAGAGATCGAGATCGTCGCCTACGGCCCCGGCCTGCACATGCTGCGCGAGGACACGATGACGCCGGGCATCCGCGATCGGCTGAAATCCTTCACGCAAAGTCTGCCGGATGTCGTCTTCGCCGCCTGCGAGAACACGCGGGCCAACATGGCCAAGGCCGAGGGCAAGAAGACGGCCGACATCCCGATCATCAAGGGCGCCAAGCTCGTGCCTTCCGGCGTCGTCCGCCTGATGGAGCTGCAGGAGCAGGGCTGGAGCTATATCCGGCCGTGATGATCCGCGGCTCTTGCCGCGATCGTCTGCAACCATCCTTCTCCGCCCTTCAGGGGGGAGAAGGTGGCAAATGCCGAAGGCATTTGCCGGATGAGGTGGGCGATTCCGCGGTGACCTCCCGCCTCACCCCGGCCCTCTCCACCCCAAAGGGGTGGAGAAGGGGAAGTCGGCGTCTCCTATAATAGCCTGTCATGTTCGTCTATGACGGCTATTGGGCGCTGGTCTCGGCGCCGCATATGTTTCCGACCGACCGCTATCTGCGCGAGAGGACCGGCCCCGATAGCTGGTATGTCGACCGCCCGCGCGTGCCGCATTATGCGGCGGGACAACTCGCCGTGATCCGTGTCGGCATCGACAAGCGACGCAAGGCCGAGCTCGACGGCCACCCGCGCCTGAAGCCCGGGCTTTACGCGCTGTGTGAGATCACGTCGGGCGCGCAATATGAAGGCGCGGAGCGGCCGTGGATCGGCGTGCGGGTGCTGCGCTCCTATCTCGAGCGGCCGCTGCTCGTCGCCACGCTGCGCCATGTCGCACCCGACCTGTTTCCGCCGCTGCTGCGCGGCGTCCAGGCCTCGACCTTCCCGATCCCGCGCGGCGATTTCCGCCGGCTGCTCGACCTGCTCGGCGAGGACGAAGCCGCGCTGCGCCGCGCCTAGGCGCGCGCGGCGCGATCCTCACGGTGCAACGGAGACAGGTATACCTGTGGACGGTATACCCCCATGTGGTATAAGGTGCCACGGTGATACGGTCGTTCAGGTCCCGCGAAACGGCGGCATTGTTCAACCGTGCCGCTGTGCGGCGGTTTCATTTCATCGAGCGCGTTGCCCGTCGCAAGCTGGAGCAATTGAACACCGCCCGAACGCTCCATGAGCTGAGGCTGCCGCCGGGCAATCGCCTGGAAGCGCTGCGCGGCGACCGGTCGGGCCAGCACGGCATCCGCATAAACGACCAGTGGCGCATCTGCTTCGCGTGGCGCAACGGCGATGCCTATGACGTCGAGATCGTCGACTATCATTGAGGAGGCGTGCATGCGCAAACTTTCTCCCATTCATCCCGGCGAGATCCTGAGCGAGGATTTTCTCAAGGAAATGGGCATAAGCCAGACGCGGCTGGCGCGCGACATCGGCGTGCCCGCGCGCCGCATCAACGAGATTTGCCGCGGCAAGCGCGCGATCAGCGCCGACACCGCCCTGCGACTGGCGCGCTTCTTCGCCATGAGCGCGGAGTATTGGATGACGCTGCAGAGCCGTTTCGATCTTCAGACGCTCGAAGACTCGGCCGCCGACCGGCTGCGCCGCGAAGTACGGCCGCTGAAATCCCGCGCGGCGTAGGCCGGCGGCCGCCGTCAGCGCCGGCAGGCGGCGGCCAATGCCCGCGCGAAATCGCCGCGCCGCCCGACGGCGACCGCCGGGAGGCCGAGCCATCCGGCCAGTGTCCGCAACTCGGCCGCCAGCGCTTCGGCGACCGCGCCTGATTTGGCGTCGGGCTCGAGATAGGCCGCCAACACGCGCAGCCGGCGGGCGCCGCGATCGGCCTTGAGATCGACGCGCGCCACCAGGCGGTCGCCGAGCAGGAACGGCAGCACATAGCTGCCCCAGCGCCGCTGTTTCTGCGGCACGAAGATCTCGAAGCGGTAGTCGAAGCCGAACAACCGCGCCACGCGCGGGCGATGCCAGATCACCGGATCGAACGGCGACAGCAGCGCTCTCGCCTCGATGCGGCGCGGCAATTTCGCGTCGGGATGAAGATAGGCGGACTCGCGCCAGCCATCTACCCGCACCAGCCGCAATTCGCCGGCCTCGACCAGCTCGGCGAGGCGCGGGCGCGTGTCCTTGGCC
>JACQDQ010000082.1 GCA_016201015.1 Pseudomonadota bacterium
AATATCGCCTCGACGGCATGGCGCCGGAGATCGAGACGCTGTGGCAGCAGGGCATTGCCTGGTTGAAGGCGGCGGGCGCCGAGCCGGTCGAGATCAGCCTGCCGCATACCAAATATGCGCTGCCGACCTACTACATCATCGCGCCGGCGGAAGCCTCGTCCAACTTGGCGCGCTATGACGGCGTTCGCTTCGGCCTGCGCGTGCCGGGCGACAGCCTCGACGAATTGTACGAGGCGACGCGCGCGGCCGGCTTCGGCGCCGAGGTGCGGCGGCGCGTGCTGATCGGCACTTACGTGCTGTCGGCCGGTTATTACGACGCCTATTACTTGAAGGCGCAGCGCGTGCGCGCGCTCATCGCCCGCGACTTCACCGAGGCGTTCAAGCGCTGCGACGCGTTGCTGACGCCGGCGACGCCGTCCGCCGCCTTCGCCCAGGGCGACAAGATGGACGACCCGATCGCCATGTATCTGAACGACGTGTTCACCGTGCCGGTGAATCTCTCGGGCTTGCCGGGCATCTCGGTGCCGGCCGGGATGTCGGCCGACGGCCTGCCGCTTGGCTTGCAGGTGATCGGCCGCGCCTTCGACGAGGAGACGATGTTCCGCGTCGCCGATGTCGTGGAGCACGCGGCCAATTTCACCGCCCGCCCGCCGGCGGTGGAAGGGTGATGCGTATGGCGCCGCATTGCTTGTGCCCTCATCCTTCGAGACGGCCGCTGTGCGGCCTTCTCAGGATAAGCGCCAAAATTATTCTTCATGCCGAGGAGCCGTCCCGCGCGGGGCGAGGGACGGCGTCTCGAAGCATGAGGCGAGGGGCCCGCCCATGCTGATCGACGGCAAATCAGGCAAATGGGAGATCGTCATCGGCCTCGAGGTGCATGCCCAGGTCGTCTCCAACGCCAAGCTGTTCTCGGGCGCGGCGACCGCCTTCGGCGCCGCGCCCAACGCGCAGGTCAGCCTGGTCGACGCGGCCTTCCCCGGAATGCTGCCGGTGATCAACCGCATCTGCGTCGAGCAGGCGATCAAGACCGGGCTCGGCATCAACGGCACGATCAACCGCGTCTCGGTGTTCGATCGCAAGAACTACTTCTACGCCGACCTGCCGGCCGGCTATCAGATCTCGCAGTACACGCGGCCGATCGTCTCCGGCGGCAAGGTGACGATCGATCTCGCCGACGGCAGGACGCGCGAGATCGCCGTGACGCGCCTGCATCTCGAGCAGGACGCCGGCAAGTCGCTGCACGACCAGCATCCGACCAAGACCTATGTCGATCTCAACCGCTCCGGCGTGGCGCTGATGGAGATCGTCTCCGAGCCCGAGCTGCGCTCGCCGGACGAAGCAGGCGCCTATTTGCGCAAGCTGCGTTCGATCCTGCGCTATCTCGGCACCTGCGACGGCAACATGGAAGAAGGCTCGATGCGCTGCGACGCCAACGTCTCGGTGCGCCGGCCCGGCGCGGCGGAGTTCGGCACGCGCTGCGAGATCAAGAACGTGAACTCGGTGCGTTTCGTCATGCAGGCGATCGAGTACGAGGCGCGGCGCCAGGTGGCATTGATCGAGGGCGGCGGCACGGTCGATCAGGAAACGCGTCTCTTTGATTCAGATGCCGGCACGACGCGGCCGATGCGCAGCAAGGAGCACGCGCATGACTACCGCTATTTCCCCGATCCCGATCTGCTGCCGCTCGAGCTCGACGAGGGCGTGATCGCGCACATCAAGAGAGAGATGCCGGAGCTGCCGGACGCCAAGAAGCGGCGCTACATCGCGATGGGTCTATCGGACCATGTCGCCGCCCTGCTCACGGCGGAAAGAGAGGCGTCCGCCTATTTCGAGGATGTGGCCGAGGAACTCACGTCGAAGATAGAAACGCCCGTGCCGGAGGCCGCGGCAGCGATTGCCGTGATGCGGCAGACAATTGCCAATCTGATCACCGGCAAGCTGTTCGCAATCCTCAACGACAGGGGGGTCTCGATCGCCAATTCGCCGATCAGCGCGAAGAACTTTGCAGGGTTGCTGCGTCTCACGTTCGACGGCACGATCTCCAACCGCGTTATGCAGGACGTCGCCGAGGCGATGGCCGATACCGGCAAGGACGCCAAGACCGTCGTCGCGGAGAAGGGGCTGCGTCAGGTCTCCGACTCAGGAGCCATCGCGGCGGCAGTCGACAAGGTGATCGCCGACAACGCGGCCAAAGTCGCCGATTATCGCGGCGGCAAGCAGGCGCTATTCGGCTGGTTCGTCGGCCAGGTGATGAAGGCGACCGGCGGCAAGGCCAATCCCGGCATGGTCAACGAGCTGTTGAAGAAGAAGTTGGTGGGGTGAGCGAAGCGGAGCTTCCAGGGAATTAACGCAGAGGGCGCGGAGGTCATACCCGAGGGCGCGGAGTATCGGAATGGTTGTAGGGGCGGGCCTGACGACGCCGTTAGCGTCGCCAGCCTGAGCCGCAGACCTCGTCCTTCGAGACGCCGCATCGCTTACACGCGATGCGGCTCCTCAGGATGAGGTCTGCGAGTCGAAGGGTCAAACCCGCCCCTACGAAAGCATCCCTCTGCGCGCTCCGCGATGACTCTGCGTCCTCTGCGTTAAATTCCGGCATCGTGCAACGGGCCGCAAATGACGGTCTTTAGAGAGGCAGGAGGAGAGGCGCATGGCGAAGAATGCGAAACCCAAGAGCAAGCCGAAAACGAGAGCGAGGCGGCCGAAAAAGCTCGTCGCCACGGCGACGATGAAGGCGGCGGCGGCCAAGGCGGTGAAGCGCGCCGAGGCGCGTGCCAGGCGCCTGGCCAAGCCGCGCGCCGCGCCGGTCAAGAAGGCCGCCAAGCCCGACGACACGTTCATCCTCAACGGCCTCTATCTGTCGCTGCCGTCGTGCAAGGTCGGGCTGATGCTGTCGCTGTGCGGCGCCAAGTGGCATTACAAGCACATCGACCTGATGGCCGGCGAGCACAAGCGGCCGGAGTTCCAGGCCAAGAACCGCTTCGGCCAGGTGCCGGTGCTGGAGCATGCCGGCAACACGATCTGCCAGTCGAACGTCATCCTGCAATATCTCGCCGACCATTTCGGCAGATTCACCGGCCGCACGCCGGCCGAGAAGTTGCGCATCGCCGAGTGGCTGGCCTGGGACCTCGACGCGATGGCGGGCGGCGTCGGCGGCACGCGGCGGATCATGCGCTTCGTCAAGGAAGGCGACACCGTCGCCGCCGGCGCACGCATCGGACTGATCCGCTTCGGCAGCCGCGTCGATGTCTTCCTGCCTGCGGGTACCGCGCCGGCCGTGGCGCTCGGCCAGCGGGCGATCGCCGGCG
>JACQDQ010000083.1 GCA_016201015.1 Pseudomonadota bacterium
CCGTCGGCGACGAGATAGACCGCAAACTCGCCTTTCGGCGCCTCGACCGCCGTATAGGTCTCGCCCGGCGGCACGTGGTAGCCCTCGGTGTAGAGCTTGAAGTGATGGATCAGCGCCTCCATCGAGCGCTTCATCTCGGCGCGCGGTGGCGGGGCGATCTTGCGGTCGTTCACGCGCACCGGTCCGCCCGGCATCTTGGCCAGCGCCTGGATGATGATTGCCACGCTCTGGCGCATCTCCTCGATCCGCACCAAATAGCGGTCGTAACAGTCGCCGTTCTTGCCGATGGGAATATCGAATTCCATCTTCTCGTAGACATCGTAAGGCTGCGACTTGCGCAAATCCCACGGCACACCGGAGCCGCGCAGCATCGGTCCGCTGAAGCCCCAGTCCATGGCCTCGGCCGCCGAAACGACGCCGATGTCCACCGTGCGCTGCTTGAAGATGCGGTTTTCGGTCAGCAGAACCTCGATATCGTCGATGATCTTGGGGAAGTGCTCGGCGAAGGCGAGGATGTCATCGACGAGGCCGGCCGGCAGATCCTGCGTCACGCCGCCCGGCCGGAAATAGGCCGCGTGCAGCCGGGCACCTGACACCCGCTCGTAGAACTCCATCAGCGTCTCGCGTTCCTCGAAGGCCCATAGCAGCGGCGTCATCGCCCCGACGTCCAGCGCGAAGGTCGTGATGTTGAGCAGATGGTTGAGAATGCGCGTGATCTCAGCGAACAGCACGCGGATATACTGCGCGCGTGGCGGCGCCTCGATGCCGAGCAGCTTCTCGGTCGCCAGCGCGAAGGCGTGCTCCTGGCACATCGGAGCGACGTAGTCGAGCCGATCGAAATAAGGCACTGCCTGGAGGTAGGTCTTGTACTCGATCAGCTTCTCGGTGCCACGATGCAGCAGGCCGATATGCGGATCGGCGCGCTCCACCACCTCGCCGTCCATCTCGAGCACAAGACGCAGCACGCCGTGGGCCGCCGGGTGCTGCGGACCGAAATTCATCGTGAAGTTCTTGATCTGAACTTCGCTCATGGCTTTGGTCCGGCGGCCGCCTGGCCGGCGGCCTTGTCGCCTGCCTTCTCATCGCCCGGCAGAAGCGGCGTCATCCCCTCCCACGGCGACAGGAAATCGAACGTCCGAAAGTCCTGGGTCAGCTTGACCGGCTCGTAGACGACGCGCTTTTGCTCGTCGTCGTAGCGCACCTCGACATAGCCGGTCAGCGGGAAGTCCTTGCGCAACGGATGCCCTTCGAAACCGTAGTCGGTGAGGATGCGGCGCAGATCGGGATGGTTGGCGAACAAGACCCCGTAAAGATCCCAAGTCTCGCGCTCGAACCAGCCGGCGGCGCTGAACACGCCGGTGACCGAGGGCACGGGCGTCGCCTCGTCGGTCATCACCTTCACGCGAACCCGCTGATTGTGCTTGAGGCTCAGAAGATTGTAGACGACATCAAAACGTCGTTCGCGGTCGGGGTAATCGGCGCCGCAGACATCCATCAGCAGCTTGAACTGACAGTTCGTATCATCGCGCAGGAATGTCAGCGTTTTGACGATGGCATTCGCCGGCACCGTCAGCACGAGTTCATCCAAATTCAACTCGCAGGTTGAAATATCCTGCGGCAGCGCAGCGGTGATGTAATCGCCGAGGTCCTTGAGCGTTTGATTCATCGACAGAGGCGTATTGGAGATGGTTCAGCGCATGATCGAGGTCGTGCGTCGGATCTTCTTCTGCAGTTGCAAGATGCCGTAGAGCAGCGCCTCGGCCGTCGGCGGGCAGCCGGGCACGTAGATATCGACCGGCACGATGCGGTCGCAGCCCCGCACCACGGAATACGAGTAGTGATAGTAGCCGCCGCCATTGGCGCAAGAGCCCATCGAGATGACCCAACGCGGCTCGGCCATCTGGTCGTACACCTTGCGCAGCGCCGGCGCCATTTTGTTCGTGAGCGTGCCGGCGACGATCATCACGTCGGATTGCCGCGGGCTCGGCCGGAATACGATCCCGAAGCGGTCGAGGTCGTAGCGGCTCGCGGCGGTATGCATCATCTCGACCGCGCAACAGGCAAGACCGAAGGTCATCGGCCATAGGCTGCCGGTCCGGGCCCAGGCGACCAGCTTGTCGAGCTGCGTGACGACGAAGCCCTTCTCGGCGAGCTCGTCGCTTGCCGTCCGCAGAAGCGCTTCCTCGCTGGTATTCGTCGCGAGCGCGCCGGGGGCGGAGGTCACTCCCATTCCAACGCCCCCTTCTTCCATTCGTAGACGAAGCCCACGGTGAGGACAGCGAGGAACACGATCATCGACCAGAAACCGAACAGGCCAATCTGGCTGAGGCTCGCCGCCCACGGAAAGAGGAACGCTACTTCCAGGTCGAAGATGATGAACAGGATGGCGACCAAGTAGAATCGCACGTCGAATTTGCGGCGGGCGTCATCGAAGGCGTCAAAGCCGCACTCATAGGCGGCCAGCTTCTCGCTATCGGGGCGCTGCCGTGCCGCGATCACCGAGGCCAAAATCATCAGCCCCGCCAGGCCGATCGCCAGCGCGAGAAAAATCAGGATCGGCAAGTATTCCCGTAGCAATCCGGAGTCCACAGCGCGCCTCTTGGTCCGTATCGTAACCGGCCGGTGCTGAGCCAGAATTCTCAGTTGCTTCGAATACAAGAGCGGCAGCGCCGCCGACCGGACTCGACCCTTCGGCAAAGTATCGACCGGAAGCTATTGCAGCGCAACAACAAGCTGTTGCCTCTTGGACTGGCGCGAGCGACGGGACTCGAACCCGCGGCCTCCGGCGTGACAGGCCGGCGCTCTAACCAACTGAGCTACGCCCGCTTGATCCGCCATCCAGGGCCGGCTTGGTGTACAGATTGGCCCCCGCCAAGTCAAGTAATCGGGGGCACTTTCACCGTCCGCGCTAAACCACGGATCGCCTTGGGGAAACCTGCTCCGGATAGAGCCGCCGCAGGCCTTCGCGCGAAGCCGCGGCAATGCCGCGATCGGTGATCAGGCCGGTGATCAGGCGCGCCGGCGTTACGTCGAAGGCATAATTCGCCGCCGGGCTGCCCGGCGCTGCGATCTCGACCGTCGCCGTCTCGCCGCTCGCCGTGCGCCCGGTGACGCGCGTGACTTCGGCCGACTCACGCTGTTCGATCGGAATCTCGCGCAGCCCGTCCGCGACTGTCCAGTCGATCGTTGGGCTCGGCAGTGCGACGTAAAACGGCACCCGGTTGTCGTGCGCGGCGAGCGCCTTCAGATAGGTGCCGATCTTGTTGCAGACATCGCCGGCGGCGGTCACGCGGTCGGTGCCGACGATGCACAGATCGACCATGCCATGCTGCATCAGGTGCCCGCCGACATTGTCGACGATCACCGTGTGCGGCACGCCATGGCGGCCAAGCTCCCAGGCGGTGAGCGCCGCGCCCTGGTTGCGCGGCCGCGTCTCGTCTACCCAGACATGCAGCGGAATGCCGGCATCATGGGCGAGATAGATCGGCGCGAGCGCCGTACCCCAATCGACGGTGGCGAGCCAGCCGGCATTGCAGTGCGTGAGAATATTGACCGGCCGATCTCCCTTGGCTCTCGCGGCAAGGTCGCGGATCAGCTTCAGGCCGTTGTCGCCGATCGCGCGGTTGATCGCCACGTCATCATCGCAGATCCGGGCAGCACGTCGATAGGCGGCGGCGGCACGTTCGCGCGGCGCGAGCGGCCGCAGCGCGCCACGCATGTCATCGAGCGCCCAGCGCAGATTGACTGCGGTCGGCCGCGTCGCCAGCAACATCTCATAGGCGTGATCAAGCACCCTATCGGAAGGGTCCTCGCGCATGGCCAGGCAAACGCCATAGGCCGCCGTTGCGCCGATTAGCGGCGCGCCGCGCACCTGCATCGTGCGGATCGCGACTGCGATTTCGTCCGGCGTCGTCAACCGAGCGATGACGAAGTCGTGGGGCAGCTTCGTCTGGTCAATGACCTCGACCGACCAGCCGTCCGCCGCCAATCGGATGCTGCGATAGTGGACGCCGTCGACCTTCACCTACGCTGCCCTCGCCCGACCATCGAATTCTCATACCGCATCACAGGTGGCACCGCCTCTGTCGAAATGCAACGCCTCAATCGAGGTCGAGCGGAAAGACCGGCCGGCGGACTTTCCGGTAGGTGAACAGCTTGAGGTCGGGCGAGACCAACCCACCGGCATCGACCACGGCGACTTCGTGCGCGATCGGCGCGAAGGCGGCCCGGAAGTGATGCGATGATTTGACGGCGACCACCGCCTTCGCCGCCGGCTCGATACCCGCCGAGCGGAAACTTTCGAGATCGGTGATCTGCAGCCGATTGCTGCAGACGACGACGTCGATGCCGCCGACCCGCAGCACCAGCGTTGGCCCCATCGACATCCGCAGACCCTGCCACATCGGCCCCTTGCAGACGAATGCGCCGTCGCCTAGGCGGATGACGGTTCCGGTAACGACGAGCGGCGGCGTAAGGCCGGGGTCGTGCCTGCCGCCGAGGGCGACCGACAATGTGGCGCCCGGTCCGGCCACCCGCCCCTGCGCCACGGCCTGCGGATCGACCATGGCGGCAAACGCCGCGTTGGCCAATCCAGCCTCGACCATGGCGCGCAACAGATTGGGAGAATCGCCGTAGCCGCCGCCCCCGGGATTGTCGCTGTAGTCGGCCAGCACCAGCGGCGGTCCGTGCGGCGGCGCTTGGCGGGCACGGACCATTGCCGCCGACGGCGACAAGAACGCCACCGTGACGTCGCGGCGCCGACGCCAAATCTCGCTCATCATCTCATCGGCGACGGCCGCGGCGTGCGCCACGCCGTCTTCCGCCGTCACCGCAACCGACGGCCCCATCTCGGCGATGTCGGCCCAGGGAAATCCAGCGTGGACGCTGACGGCGTGAATGCCAGGCTCATGCTCTGCCGCCGCAGCTTGAGCCAAGAGGTCGACCATCGGGCCCGCCTGCGTGCGGCCGGAATTGCACCCGGTGATGAGCGAGCCGCGGCGGACAAGCGCGCGCGGCCGAATCTTCCCCGCCATTGCCCGGTCGAGCAGCTCCGCCGCCTGCATCGCCCGCTCGTACTGGTCGACATGCGGATAGGTGCGATAGGCAATGACGATGCCGGCCGCCGCGACCATCGCATCGGTGACATTGGCATGAAGATCGAGCGTGATCGCCACCGGTATCTCCGGTCCGACACGCTGGCGAATTTCGGCGAGGAGCTCGCCTTCGGCGTCGTCCGTCGACTCCGTAACCATGGCACCATGCAAGGCAAGCAAGACGCCGTCGACCCGATCGCCGGCATCGAGCGCCGCGAGAATCGCGCCCTTGAGGGCATTCCATGCTACGGCGGTTACCGGGCCGGACGGCGTCGCGTTCGCCGCGATCGGATGCACCAGTGTCCACCCGTAACGCTCGGCCGCGTCGAGACAGGCGCCGATTTCGGTCCGCGTGTCGCGAAAATGCCGCGGCACCTCGTCGCCATACTTCAGATAGCGCGCCCGGAAGTCGTCGAGCCCGGTCGGCAATCGGCTGAACGTATTGGTCTCGTGCATGATCTGCCCGACCAACACGCGCTTCATGCGGCCTCCGCCGATGCCCGCGTCTCACATAGGTGAATTTGGCGCGCCATGGTGGGCGATGACGGACTCGAACCGCCGACCCCCTCGGTGTAAACGAGGTGCTCTACCAACTGAGCTAATCGCCCGCGCCGGCCGCGGCGCTATTCGTAGCAAGAATCGTGGCGCCGCGAAACACCGCAGCGCGACCGCCGGTCATCGGCGCGCAGAGGAGCGTCGCACTGAAGTAGGTCCAGAATGCAACATGCCGGCCCCATTTCTGGCGGCCGGCATGTCGACCACTCGGTCTATCCGCTCTTCAGTTGACCGAATCCTTCAGGGCCTTGCCCGCCTTGAATTTCGGCAGCTTGGACGCCTTGATCGTGATCGGCTCGCCCGTGCGTGGATTGCGTCCCTTGCTCTGTGCCCGCTTGGTCACGTAAAAAGTGCCAAAGCCGACGAGGCGGGCGTCATCGCCCTTCTTCAGCGCCTTGCTGATGACGTCGAGGGCGGCATCGACGACCGCCGTTGCCTCGGCCTTGGAAATGTCGCTCTTGGAGGCGACAGCGGCCACGAGATCGTTCTTATTCACTTGGGGTCCCCCTCTGGAAATTTGGAATGGATGTTCGCCCTCGCACGCACCTGGGCGACACCCGAGCCCGTCCGTTTTAATCAAGTCGCACTGCGCCGTCAATTGGACTGACCGAGTTTTCCCCAGGATTTGTCACGAGTCGCAGTGCAGTCGATGCCGCCAAGCAGCAGGCACAAAATGAAAGCGGCCGGTCGATTCGACCGGCCGCCAACTCGCGATCGTCTTGCGCGGGGTCAGTGCGTGACGACGCCGCCGATCTCCTGCTCGTGCTTCTTGCCGGCGACCGCCTCGATCTCGGGCGGCTCGATCCATTCGATCGGCGTCGGCTTGCGCACGAGCGCCTTCTCGATCACTTCGTCGACCGTGTTGACGAAATGGATCGTGAGTCCCTTCTTCACGTTGTCGGGGATCTCGGCAATATCCTTCTCGTTCTCCTTCGGAATCACGACGGTCTTGATGCCGCTGTGCAACGCCGCCAGCAGCTTCTCCTTGAGGCCACCGATCGGCAGGATGCGGCCGCGCAACGTGATCTCGCCCGTCATCGCCGTGTCGCGCCGCACCGGAATGCCGGTGAGAGCGGAAACGATCGAGGTGACCATCGCCACGCCTGCGGACGGGCCGTCCTTCGGCGTTGCGCCTTCCGGCACGTGGATGTGAATGTCCTTCTTTTCGAACACCGTCGGCTTGATGCCGAAAATGATCGAGCGCGACCGCACATAGCTCGCCGCGGCCTGCACCGATTCCTGCATCACGTCGCCGAGCTTGCCGGTGATCATCATCTTGCCCTTGCCGGCCACGACCGTGGCCTCCACGGACAGGAGCTCGCCGCCGACTTCGGTCCACGCGAGGCCGTTGGTCACGCCGACCAGATCCTCGGTCTCCGTCTCGCCCCAGCGGAAGCGCCGCACGCCGGCATATTTGTCGAGGCTGCGCCGGCTGATCGCCACCTTCGTGAGCTTCTTGACCAGAATGTCCTTCAAAGACTTCCGCATCAGGTTGGCGATCTCACGCTCGAGATTGCGTACGCCCGCCTCACGCGTGTAGTACCGGCTGAGCTCCCGCAGCGCGTCGTCGGAAACCGTCCACTCGCCATTCTTGAGCCCGTGGGCCTTGAGCTGCTTCGGAATCAGGTGGCGCTTGGCGATCTCGATCTTCTCGTCCTCGGTGTAGCCGGGGATGCGTATCACTTCCATGCGATCGAGCAGCGGCTGCGGCATGCGCAGCGTGTTCGCGGTGGTGATGAACATCACGTCCGACAGGTCGTAGTCGACCTCGATGTAATGGTCGTTGAAGGTCGAGTTCTGCTCCGGATCGAGCACCTCGAGGAGCGCCGAGGTCGGATCGCCTCGCCAGTCGGCCCCGAGCTTGTCGATCTCGTCGAGCAGGAACAGCGGATTGGACGACTTCGCCTTCTTCATGCCCTGGATGATCTTTCCGGGCATCGAGCCGATATAGGTGCGGCGATGGCCGCGGATCTCCGCCTCGTCGCGCACGCCGCCCAGCGACATGCGCACGAAGTTACGCCCCGTCGCCCTGGCGATCGACTTGCCGAGCGACGTCTTGCCGACGCCGGGCGGGCCGACCAGGCACAGGATAGTACCGCGCACCTTGTTCATGCGCTGCTGTACGGCGAGGTACTCGAGGATGCGCTC
>JACQDQ010000084.1 GCA_016201015.1 Pseudomonadota bacterium
ACCGTGCCATTCTCCATGGCGGCGGCGGGTGGCGTGATGACAGATAAGTTCTTCATCGTGTCCTCCAAGGGAAAGGATGGGCTTGCACACCAAACCTATCCCTTGACCACTCGTCGCCACATAGCATCTGAGGAGCCGTCCCGAGCGCGGCGAGGGACGGCGTCTCGAAGGATGAGGCGACGCAGCTCGAACCACCAGCCTGCCGCCAAGGACCTCACATGAGCGAAACACCGCTGACCGATGCCGAGCTGGCGCAGCTTCGCGCCCTCGACACGCCGACGATCTGCAACGCGCTCGAGATCGTCATGCCGGAGCGCCGCGCCCACGGCTTCACGACGCGGCCGGCCGAGTGCCTGCGGCCCGAGCTGAAGCCGCTGGTCGGCTATGCGCGCACCGCCACGTCGCGCTCGCTCCGGCCGAGCAGCCGCACGGCCGAAGAGCAGCGACGCGTGCAGTTCGCCTATTTCGACTATCTCGCCGCCGGCCCGCGCCCGGCGATCAACGTCATCCAGGACCTCGACGGCGCCCAGTCCGGCTACGGCGCCTTTTGGGGCGAGGTGCAAAGCAACATGCACAAGGCGCTGGGCAGCATCGGCGCCGTCACCGACGGCAGCATCCGCGATCTCGACCTCATCGCGCCGGGCTTCCAGTTGATCTACGGCTCGGTCGCGCCGTCGCATGCGTTCTCGCATCTCGAGGAGTTCGGCTGCGACGTCAACGTCCTCGGCATGACGGTGCGCTCCGGCGACTTGCTGCACGCCGACCGCCACGGCGCCATCGTCATTCCCGCCGCGGCGGCGCGCAAGCTGGTCGCCGCCTGCGATTTGTGCGCGCGGCGCGAGGCGGTGATTCTCGACGTGTGCAAGAGCGCGGATTTTTCGCTCGAGGCCTTGAAACGGGCGATCGGCAAGTCCGTCGAGATTCATTGATGGATCGGCGTTGCCGCCGCCGGCGCAATCGACCATGAGCCTGGCCGCCGCAATGGACGCCGACCGCCCCGTCGAATTTGCCAGCGACGACGTCATCCTGCCCTTCCGGGTCGATCCTTTCGCCCTGCGCGGGCGGCTCGTCCGGCTCGGCCCGGCGATCGACACGATCCTCAAGCGGCACGACTATCCGGCCGCCGTGGCGCAGCTTTTGGCCGAGTTCGTGGCGATGGCGGTGGGCTTTGCCGCCGCCTTGAAATATGACGGCGTCTTCACCCTGCAGATCAAGGGCAATGGTCCGATCCGCCTGATGGTGTCGGACGTCACCAGTGCCGGTGCGATCCGCGGCTATGCCCAGTACGACGCGGAGCGGGTGGCCGCGCTGGGACCGGGAACGCATTCGGTGCCTAAGCTGTGCGGGGCCGGCTATCTCGCCTTCACCGTCGATCAAGGCGCGCACACGGAGCGCTATCAGGGGATCGTCGAGCTCACCGGCAGCACCCTCGCCGACTGCGCCCACAACTATTTCCGCCAGTCGGAGCAGTTTCAGGCCGGCGTCAAGCTGGCGGCGGGCATCACGACCGGCGCGGACGGCGCCTCGCGCTGGCGCGCCGGCGCCGTCATGATCCAGCGCCTGCCGCCCGCGGACGCGCAAGGGTCGAGCGAGGGGCGCGGACTGGCCCTGCCGCCCGAGCGCGTCGAAGCGGAGGAGGAGGGCTGGCGGCGGGCGCTCACCTTGATGGCCAGCGCGACGGCGGCCGAGCTGGTCGACCCCGCGCTGCTGCCGTGGCGGCTGGTCGATCGTCTGTTTCTTGCCGAAGGCGTGCGCATCTACCGCCCGCACGATCTCTATCACGCCTGCCGCTGATCGCGGGAGCGCGTCGTCACGGTTCTGCGCAGCATCGCGCGCGACGAGATCGAGTCGCTCAAGATCGCCGGCGAGATCGTCGTCACCTGCGAGTTCTGCAACGCGCGCCATGTCTTCGGCGAGGCCGATCTGGTGCGGCTCTATGCCACTTGAAGCCCCGCGGCGGCGCTGCCACATTCCGCCAGATCAGCCATGACGTGGAGAGGACTCTTGAACCCGAGATCATTGACGCGCCGCGATCTGCTGATCGCCGGATCGGCCGCGCTCGGCGCCGGGCTGACCGCCTGCGAGACGCCGCCCAGACAGCGCTTCGCCGAACTCACCTACGCCCATTTCGGCCCGTTCCGCCTCGACGTTGCGACCATCGAGATCGTCAGCGAGTACCAATCGCCGCTGGCGCCGCCGCATATCGAGCATCTGCTGCCGGCGCCGCCCGAGCAGACCCTGCGCCGCTGGGCGCGCGACCGCTTGGTTGCCACCGGCGCCGCCGGCTATCGCGGCCGCTTCGTCATTACCGACGCGCGCGTGACCGAGGCGAAGCTGGCGAAGACGGAAGGGATTCGCGGCGCCTTCACCACCGACCAGTCCGAGCGCTATGACGGCGCCATCGCGGCAGCGCTTGAAATCCGCGCCGAGCGCGGCAATTTCCGCGACGGCTACGCCGTGGCAAGTGCTTCGCGCCTGCGCACCGTGCCCGAGGGCATCAGCATCAATGCGCGAGAAACGGTGTGGTTCGAGCTCGTCGAGACCTTGATGAACGACTTCAACGCCGAGATGGAGCGGCAAATTCGCGCCAATCTCACGCGCTTCCTGCGCCAATAGCGCGCCACGCGTCGTCGCATCGCGCCGCCAGCCGCCGCTGGGGCGCAAGTCTAATTCGCTCAGATTTCGGTGTGGCCGCCGACCTCGATGGCGCGGCCCGGCGGGATGCCGAAGAATTCCGTGCCGCCCAGCATGTTGTTCGACAGCAGGATGAACAACCGCTGGCGCCAGCGCGGCGCCAGGGGAGAGCGCTTGGCCGCAATCAGCTTCTCGCGGCCGACGATGAACGACGTCTCCATCAGGTCGAGGCGGAGATTCTGCAGCCGGCATTGGACCAGGGCGCGCGGAATGCTGGGCTGATCCATGAATCCGTAGCGGACATGCACGGTGACAAATCCCTTGTCGAGCTCGCGGATCTCGACGCGCTGATCGTTGGCGACATGCGGGATGTCGTCGGTCTGCACCGTCATCAGCACGACCCGCTCGTGCAGCACGCCATAGTGCTTGAGCGTGTGCAGCAGCGCGTTCGGCACCAAATCCACGCTTGAGGTCATGAAGATGGCGGTGCCGGGAATGCGGGTGGGTCGCTCGGATTTCAGGCCGGCGACGAAGCCGTCGAGCGGCAGCGAGTCGCGGACGCGCAGGTCGGCCAGAAGCCGCCGGCCGCGCCACCATGTCGCCATGATGATCAAGCCGAGCGCCGCCACGACCAGCGGGAACCAGCCGCCGTCGGCGATCTTGAGCAGGTTGGCGCCGAGGAACGCGGCATCGATCAGCAGGAAGGCGGCGAACAGCGGCCCGGCCTTCACCAGGCTCCAGCCGAGAACGCCGCGCATATAGATGAACGCCAAGACGGTCGTGATGATCATCATCCCGGTCACCGCGATGCCGTAGGCGGCACCGAGATTGTCCGACGTCTTGAACATCATGACGAGCAGAACCACGCCGGCGAGCAGGGCAAGGTTGATCCGCGGCACGTAGACTTGTCCGATCTCCTCCTCCGAGGTGTGGCGCACTTCGAGGCGCGGCAGATAGCCGAGCTGGACCGCCTGCCGGCTCAGCGAGAACGCCCCCGTGATGACCGCCTGCGAAGCGATGATCGTCGCCGCGGAGGCCAGCACGACCAGGGGGAAGAGCGCCCAGTCGGGCGCCAGGTGAAAGAACGGATTTTCGAGGGCGCCGGGGTCCGCAAGAACCAGGGCGCCTTGGCCCAGATAGTTCAGCATCAGCGCCGGAAATACGAGAAAAAGCCAGGCGGTGCGCAGCGGGACGCGGCCGAAATGCCCCATGTCGGCGTAAAGCGTCTCGGCGCCGGTCACGGCGAGGAAGACCGCGCCGAGCGTGACGAAGCTGCGCCACGGAGAATGCAGGAACAGCTCGATGGCGTAGAGCGGGTTGATCGCCAGCAAGATGCGGGGGTTGTGGACGATCTGGGCAATGCCGAGCAGCGCCAGCACCGCGAACCAGATCACCATCACCGGACCGAAAAACCCGCCGACCTTCGCCGTGCCCCGACGCTGCACGGCAAACAGCCCGACGAGGAGAATGAGCGAGATCGGCAGGACATAGGGCTCGAAGAACGGCGTCACGACCTTCAGGCCCTCGACCGCCGACAGCACCGAGATGGCCGGCGTGATCACGCCGTCGCCATAGAAAAGCGCGGCCCCCACCATGCCGGCGATCATGATCCAGTAGCGTCGCCGCTTGGAGGTGCTGGCCGTGCGCAGCGCGAGCGCAGTCAAGGCCAGCAGGCCGCCCTCGCCCCGGTTGTCGGCGCGCATGATGACCAGCACGTACTTGACCGTGACGACCAGGGTCAGCGACCACGCGATCAGCGACAGCACGCCGAGCACGGCGGCTTCGTTCACGTCGCCGTAGTCACTGAGGGACTGGCGGACGGCGTAAAGCGGCGAGGTGCCGATGTCGCCATAGACGACACCGAGCGCGGCGAGGATGAGGTTCTGGCTGCGTCGGGTATCGGCGGTGACCGCATAGCCGGTCGACGAGGTCATGGACATGCTCCGCGGGTCTGGTCATAGAAAATATCGCCCGCCAAATGGCGAGCGACGAATGAGCGCTGAATTGTCGGATTTGAATGCCTTTGCAGGCAGCCAAGGATAGGCCTTATCTTGCACTGCAGCACTGCGCAGCAAGCATATCTGCTATGCATGAACGCAGTCCTGATCAGCTTCGTCATCTCATCTAACATATTGATTTCATGTAGATAATTTCTACATGAAACCATGAAGCAATGCTCCGGCAGTTCACGTAGCCGCTGGCGGCAGCTACTGACGCCAAAAGCTCGAGCTCGCGAGAACCAGCACGGTGAACAACTCGAGCCGACCGAGCAACATGGCAAAGCTCAGGATCCATTTGGCCGTCTCGGGCAACGCGGCAAAGTTTCCGGCGGGCCCGATGATCTCGCCCAGCCCCGGGCCGACATTGCCCAGCGCCGTCGCCGATCCGGACAAACTCGTCACCAGATCGAGGCCGCAAAGCCCCAATCCGATGGCGACGATGGCGAACGAGAGCACATAGAGGAAAACGAACGTCAGCACGGACTGCGTCACCGCATCCGAGATTTGCCGGCGGTTGTATTTCGCCACGAACACGCCGCTCGGCGCCAGCGTATGGCGAAGATGGGTGCGGGCGACCGAAATCAGGATCTGGAAGCGAAAGACCTTGATCGCACCGGCGGTCGAGCCGGAGCAGCCGCCGATAGAGGGCGCGCCAGTCGCCCTGCCGCACGCGCAGAAACAGCGTGAATGTCATGCCGCCGATCAGCATGAAGACGATCCCGACGACGTCGATAAAGGCGTTGTCGAAATGGCCAAAGGAATCGTCCGATGTCGAGAAGCCGCCGGTCGACAATGCGGTCATGGCGTGGATCGCGGCTTCGAACGGCGTCATGCCGCCGGCCCAGAACAGCGCCGCGCAGGCCAGGCTCAGGACGGCATAGACGACGGCGATGCCGGTGGCGATCTGCGCCGCACGCGGCAACACCTTCTCCGATTTGTCGGACGATTCCAGGCGGAAGAGCTGCATTCCGCCGACGCGCAACGCCGGCAGGACAGCGATCGCGATGGCGATGATGCCGACGCCGCCCATCCACTGCAGCAGGCCGCGCCACAGGAGAATGCCCGGCGGCGCACCATCGAGGCCGACGATCACCGTCGACCCGGTGGTGGTGAGCCCCGACATGGTTTCGAAATAGGCATCGCCGTAAGACAAGTTCAGCGCAGCAAACACGAAGGGAAGGGCGGCGAACGCCGCGACGACGACCCACGACAGCGTGGTGAGCAGAAAGGCCTGGCGGAGATTGAGCCGTATCCCGCCGGCGCGGTTGGCCAGGGCCAAGGCGACGCCGACGAACAGCGTGATCGTCGCGCCGCGCGTGAATGCGCGCCAATTCGGATCGGCGGCTGCAACATCGGCGAGCGCGGGAAGCAGCATGGCCACCGCGACAACCGACAGCAGGATGCCGATGATGAACAGCACCGGCCTAAGGTCGATCACCCGAAGCTCCCACCCCCTGGCCGACGCTCGCTCCGACCGACCGCCGGCGCCACTCCCGGCACGGGGCCGCTCAGTCGCCGCTGGTCAGCTTGCCGCCCGGGTGGCCGATCGCCGAAAGGAATTCTTGCCGCGTGCCGGGACTGTGGCGGAAGGCGCCGAGCATGCGACTCGTCACCATCGACACGCCCGGCTTGTGCACGCCGCGCGTCGTCATGCATTGGTGCTGCGCCTCGATGACCACGGCGACGCCCTTGGGCAGCAGGACCTCCTGCAGCGTATTGGCGATCTGCGCCGTCATCTTTTCCTGAATCTGCAGGCGCCGCGCGTAGACCTCGATCAGCCGCGCGAGCTTCGAGATGCCGACGACCCGCCGGTCCGGCAGATAGGCGATATGCACCTTGCCCAGGATCGGCGCGAGATGGTGCTCGCAGTGCGA
Organism: Pseudomonadota bacterium; assembly: GCA_016201015.1. Taxonomy (GTDB): domain Bacteria; phylum Pseudomonadota; class Alphaproteobacteria; order CACIAM-22H2; family CACIAM-22H2; genus JACQDQ01. The sequence goes on from JACQDQ010000084.1 coordinate 6,509, forward strand.
GACGAAGCCGATGTCGCGCAGTACGACCATCTCGTCGTAGCCGTCGGTCTCCTCGAAGGTCCGCTGCAGCAGCTCGACCGGATCGACGGCATAGCCAGCGAACCATTCCTCGAACGCACGCACCACGCGATCGGGCGTGCCGACCAGGCCCTCGCGGTCGGGATCGTCGCCGGCCCAGCGGATGAGGGTGCGGATCGCGTCCTCGACCGCGGCGCGACCCGGCTTGCCGGTCGGTGCCGGTGCCGCGGCCTTCGGTTTTCCGTTGCGCGGGGCGGGCTTGAGGACAGGCGATTCGGGCGGAGTTGCTTTCACGTTAGACTCATCCTTTAACATGCGTGCGGTCGGCGTCGAACGCCTTGCAGCCGGTCGCTCTCACGCAATATGACGCCGGGTTTCGACTCGTCGGTTCGGCTGCTCAGTTGAGTTGAACAGCCTGGTGGGGGCTGTCGAGCGAGAAAGCCGGCACGGCCACCTCGAAACTTTCACCCGACGTCGTCGCCATCTCGTAGGTG
>JACQDQ010000085.1 GCA_016201015.1 Pseudomonadota bacterium
CTCGAGCCGATCGTTGAGCTGTCGGTGGTGGCACTGTCCTTCGGCTTCGCCGGGGCGGTGGGCGTGGCGTTCGGCTATTACCCGGCGTGGAAGGCGTCACGCCTCGATCCCATCGTCGCGCTGCGGCACGAGTAGGGTGCCGGTCGGGACGGCGGCGGCCGGCGCCGGACTGGCTGGCATCCGCCGGGAGATGTCGGCCTACGCTGCTCTGACCGCGGCCAGGATCTTTCGCACTTTGCTGAGCGGTGGCCGGTCTGATCAAGCGGTCCATGGGCGGCGCCCCTGATGCGGGACCACGTCCGTTGACGGCTAGACCGCAAACGGCGCGCTCCCTAGGGTGCGGGCCTTCGCTTGAGGGCACTGCATGTATCACGGCTGGAAGATCGTCATCTGCGCGTTTTGCGTCGCGCTGTTCGGCTGGGGCCTGGGCTTCTACGGGGCGGCCGTGCTGGTGGCGGAGCTGACCGAACGCCTCGGCTGGTCGACGACGCTGATCTCGCTTGCCGTGACGGCGTACTACGTTCTCGGTGCGGTCCTGATTTTGCCGCTGGCGCACGCCTTCGAGCGCTACGGGCCGCGAGCGGTGGTGCTGGCGGGCATGGCGGCAATGGCCGCCGGCACGATCGGCGTGACCTATGTCGACGCGCCCTGGCAGCTCTATCTCGCCTTCGCGCTGCGCGCCGTCGGCTGGGCCTGCATGAGCGGCGCGGCGCTTAACCTGCTCGTCGCGCCGTGGTTCGAGCGCAAACGCGGGATGGCGCTCAGCCAGGCCTTCAACGGGGCGAGCTGCGGCGGCGTCGTGATCGCGCCGCTCCTGCTGTTCCTGATCGCCACGCTGGGCTTCCGCGGCGGCGTGCTGGCCACGGTTCTGATCATGGTCGCGACGCTTGGCCCGCTGGCCGCGGCGTGGCTCTATCGCGGCCCCGAAGCGTTAGGCCTGCGCGCCGACGGCGATGCGCGTCCGGCGGCAGCGGCGAGCGACGCCGTGCCTGCGTCGGGTGCATCGTCGCCGCGCCGGTTCCTGGCGGAATGGCGCTTCTGGAGCATCTCGGTTCCGTTCGCACTGGCGCTCGCCGCGCAGGTCGGCTTTCTCACGCACCAGGTCGCCCTGGCAAAACCGATCCTCGGTGCCGCCGGCACGGCGTGGTGCGTGAGCCTCACCGCCTTGGCGGCGGTGCTCGGCCGCTCGGTCACCGGGCTCTTCGTCGACAAGGCCGACCGGCGGATGGTCGCCGCCGCCAATTTCCTGCTGCAAGCGGCGGCACTGGCGCTGCTCGCGCTGACCCCGACGGCGGTCGAGATCTATGTCTACTCCGTGGTGTTCGGCATCGGCGTCGGCAATGTGGTCAGCCTGCCCGGCCTCATCGCGCAAACCGAGTTTCCCAAGGCGGCATTCACCCGCGTCGTCAGCACGCTGGTCGCGATCAATCAGTTCACCTTCGCCTTCGGCCCCGGCGTCGTCGGCTGGCTCTACGATCGGCAAGGCTCGTACGGCGCAGCGCTTGCCGTGTGCGCGGCCCTGATGCTCGCGGCCAGCGCCGGCGTGCTGTGGCGGGGGGCGGCGCGGTAAAGCCTCACCGTCGATATTTCACCGCGCCGCCGACGATCGTCATCTCCACCCGCGTGTCGCGGATCGCATCGGTCGGCACGCTGAACACGTCGCGGTCGAGCACGGCGATATCGGCGAGCTTGCCGGGCTCGAGCGTGCCCTTGATGCGCTCCTCGCGCCCGGAATAGGCACCAAGGATCGTATAGGCGCGCAGCGCCTCGCCGATGCTCACCGCCTGGCCGGGGCCGATCGCCTGGCCGCTATCGGTCTTGCGCGCCACCATCGACCACATGGCTTGAAACGGATTGGCGCCGCAGATCGGCGCGTCGGAATGGCCGGGCGCTACGATGCCGGCGTCGATGAGGGTACGGTGCGGCCACATCCAATGCATCGCCAGGCTGCCGCGATTGGCGGCGTAGGCGTCGCCGAGATCGTACATGAAGCCGGTGGCCGAGGAGTCGACGACGCCGAGCCGCTTGATGCGCTCCAAGATGGGCGGCGTCACGTAGCAGCAATGCTCGACGCGCATGCGATGATCGGCAATCGGATGCGCTGCGAGCGCGGCCTCGATGGCGTCGAGCGCGAAATCGATGCCGCGATCGCCGACGCCTTCGACGCAGGCCAGCAGCCCGGCCTGATGCGCGGCCTTGACCCGCGCCGCGAGGTCGTCCGCCTCGTAGAGTAGCATGCCGCGATTAGGCGTCTTTTCCCCCAGCACCGCTGTACCGACATAGGGTTCGTAATAGGCGGCGGTGCGGCCGCTGGTCGAGCAATCCGGACACCATTCGACGCCGATGACGCGCACCCAATCGTCGCCGAACCCGGAGCGGATGCCGGCCTTGATGTAGGAGTCGATGAGGCCGTGCTCGCGGCCGCTGACGATGATGCCGACGCGCAGCTTGAGGCGCCGGCTGTCGCTGAGAATTTGATAGGCCTGGATCGCCTTCGACGAGGCGAGCGAGTTGTAGACGGTGGTGATGCCGTAGGACAGGAACTCGTCGAATACTTTTTGCAAGCCGGCGACATGGTCGGCGACGCTGTCGCCCTCGGCGAATTTGGACAGGAAGATGTGTGCCGCCGTCTCGCGCGCGAGGCCGGTGAGCTCGCCGCTCGCCGGATCGCGGTCGAAATGACCGAAGGGCGGGTCGGCGGAGTCGCGCGCGATGCCGCATAGCGCCAGCGCGCGGCTGTTGGCGAGACCGATATGGCCGTCGGTGCGCAGGATGAACAGCGGGCAGCCATGCGACGCGGCGATGCCGGGAATCGCCGTGCGGCCGGCGAGGTCGATCACCTCGGTGCGCTTGCCGGCGAGCGCCTCGATCTCAGCGTCGACCCCGACGGCAACGATCATCCCGCCCTTGGCGGCCAGCGCCGCGGCAACGCGATTGGTCGCATCGAGCGTGGCGATCTTGCCGTTGCGCAGGATGAGGTCGGGGACGAAGGCGTCGTTCATGACGGAGTCTCGCCGCAGGTCAGGGACCAAGAGCCGGCCGACAGACTATCGAGCCGAGGGCTTTCATGGCAGGGAACTTGCATATTTCCTCGGCATGGCTTTTGTCCTATCTTATCGACTTCGCGGTGCAACATGGACAGGAGGGTGGGATGTTCGACAATGCATTCATGAAAGACTGTGTCGAGCTGGCTGTTGAACGCTTGCGCCGAGGCGAGATTGACCAGCGCTCGTTCATGCTGGGCTGCGCGGCGCTGGGCGTAACGCCGATTTTTCTCGACGCCAAATCGGCCGCGGCGCAGGCCAAAGAGATCGTCATGGTCAACTGGGGCGGCGACGCGCTCAAGCACATGAACACGGCGTGGGGCGAGCCGTACACCAAGGACACCGGCATCAAGGTCGTCATCGACGGCACCGGGCCTTCCGAAGGCAAGATGAAGGCCATGGTCGACGCGAAGAAGGTGACCTGGGACGTCGCCGATTCCGGCTCGGGCACCTGCCTCAGCATGGGCCAAGTGGGATATCTCGACGAATTCGACTACACCATCGTCGACAAGAACAAGGTGCCGAAGGCATTCGTCTACAAATGGGGCATCGCCAATTACCTCTTCAGCTATGTCATCGCCTACGATTCGGGCAAGCTCAAGGACAAGGTGCCCAAGACGTGGGCGGACTATTGGAACCTCAAGGAGTTTCCCGGCAAGCGCACGATGCGCAAGGACGTGCAGAGCACGATGGAGGCGGCGCTGCTGGCCGACGGCGTGCCGTTCGACAAGATTTATCCGATCGACGTCAAGCGCGCCTTCGCCAAGATCAAGGAGATCAAGAAGGACGTGATCTTCTGGTCGGCCGGCGCCGAGAGCCAGCAGCTCCTGCGCGAGGGCGAGGTGACGATCGGCAATATCTGGAACACGCGCGCCAATGCGCTGGTCAAGGACACCGATGGCCGCGTCAAGTACCATTGGAACCAGGGCATCCTCTGCCCCGGTGTCTGGGTCGTGCTCAAGGGCAATCCCGCCGGCAAGGACGTCTATAAGTGGATCGCCTCGACGCAGATCCCGGAGCGGCAAGTCGTGCTGTTCAAGCTGTTCGGCAATGGCCCGGCCAATCCCGCGGCGGCGCCGCTGGTACCGGCCGAGCTGAGGCCGCAGGACCCCGGCTCGCCGGAGAACGCGAAACTGCAGTTGCCGATCTACGCCGAGTGGTACGGCGAGCATCAGGCCAAGGTGAACAACGACTTCTTGGACATGATCGCGTCGTAACGTCGGATCATCGAGGAACGCGGGCGCCGGCGTGACGGCCATCGCTCTCCGGCCGCGGCACGCCTATTGGCTGCTGGTCGCGCCGGCCCTCGCGCTGCTGCTCGCGTTCTACGTCTTTCCGCTGTCACGGGTGCTGTGGATCAGCATTTCCGAGCCGACGATCGGCTTGCAGAACTACGCGCTGCTGATCACCAACCCGGCGATCCTGCGGCTCCTGACGACGACGGCGCGCATCTGCGTCCTCACCACCACGCTCGCGCTGCTCGGCGGCTACGTGGTCGCCTATGCCCTCGTCCATGTCGACGAGCGGCAGCGCCAATGGATGCTGTTCTGCGTGTTGCTCACCTTCTGGCTGTCGGTGCTGGTGCGTGCCTTCGCCTGGATCATGCTGCTCCGTCGCGAGGGCACGGTGAATTCCGCTCTCCTGGGTCTCGGTCTGATTGACGAGCCGCTGGATCTCGTGCGCAACGAATTCGGCGTCGTCGTCGGCATGACGCATTACATGCTGCCCTATGCCATCCTGCCGCTCTTCGCCAACATGCAGGGCATCGACCGGCGCCTGGTTGCCGCCGCGCGCGGGCTCGGCGCCAGTCCCTTCACCGCCTTCTGGCGCGTCTTCCTGCCGCTCAGCCTGCCCGGCATCGTCGGCGCCGCGGTGCTCGTCTTCGTCTTTTCGCTCGGCTTCTACATCACCCCGTCGATCCTGTGG
>JACQDQ010000086.1 GCA_016201015.1 Pseudomonadota bacterium
CACTTCGCCGGCTACCGCGGCGGCGCGCGCGATGTGACCGATGCAGTGCTCGCCGACTCCGCCCTCCATGAGGCGAAGAAGCAGGCGGAGATCGCCAATCGGGCGAAGAGCGACTTTCTCGCCAATATGAGTCACGAGCTGCGGACACCGCTCAACGCCATCATCGACTTCTCCGAGATAATGACGTCTGGCGTTTTTGGCGCCGTCGAAAGCGATCGCTACCGGTCCTACGCCGCGGACATTCATACGAGCGCGCTGCACCTCCTCGACATCATCAACGATATCCTGGACTTGGCGCGGATCGAGGCCGGGAAAGCCGAGTTCCATGAGCGTAGCCTGCCGCTTATAGAGACAGTGGAGCAGGTCCTCAATTTGACCGGCGAACAGATCGAGCAGGCGAGCCTTTCGCTCGTCCGCGACATCGATCCGGACTTGCCGCGCGTACAGGCTGACGAGCGGGCGATGCGCCAGATCCTGCTGAATCTGATCTCAAACGCGATCAAGTTCACGCCCCGGGGTGGCACCATTACAATCGGCCTTCGCTACGAGGCGAGTGGTGGAGTACGACTGTGGGTCGCCGACACCGGCATCGGCATTGCGCCGGAGGACGTCTCGAAGCTGATGCGGCCCTTCACCCAGCTCGACGACGTGTACAGGCGAAGATATCAGGGCACCGGCCTCGGTCTTGCCTTGGTCCGATCTCTAACGGAGCTACACGACGGCTCGGTGGCGATCGAGACCGCGCCCGGACGCGGTACGACAGTAACCGTCAGTTTGCCCGCAAGCCGCGTTGTCGTCGCTTTGCCCGGCGCGGCGAACCACGCCTGATTCGCTCTCCCGGAGGACGGGCTTGTGCCGCCCGTCTTTCTTGTGTCAACGCGCGACCGCAGGCAGCGCCGTTTGCCGCCGCTCGATCGCCGGCCAATCCCACTCGATACCCAGCCCAGGCCGGTCGGACGGAACGGCGTAGCCGTCGGCAATGTTCAGGCGCGACGAGGTGATCGCGTCGAGCTGCGGGATGTATTCGACCCACGCCGCGTTGGGCACGGCGGCGCATAGGCCGACATGCAGCTCCATCAGGAAATGCGGACAGACGGCAACGTTGAACGTCTCGGCGAGATGCGCGGTCTTCAGCCATGGCGTGATGCCGCCGATGCGCGCGACGTCGACCTGGACGATCGAGCAGGCGCCGCGCTGCAGGTATTCGCGGAAGTGAGCGGGGTGGTAAAGCGACTCGCCGATCGCGATCGGCAACGATGTCGACTCGGACAGGCGGACATGTCCGTTCAAGTCCTCGGCCGGCAGCGGCTCTTCGAACCAGGCGAGATCCAGCGTCTCGTAGGGGCGCGCGCGGCGGATCGCCTCGGCCACGGTGAACGCCTGGTTGGCATCGACCATGATCTCGAAGCCGGCGCCGGCGGCCTCGCGCACGGCCGTCAGGCGGACCATATCCTCGGACACATGCGGCCGGCCGACTTTGATCTTGGCACCACGGAAACCGGCGGCGCGGGCCGCCAGCGTCTCGTCGACCAGCGCCTGCGGCTCGAGATGCAGCCAACCGCCTTCGGTGGTGTAAAGCGGAACCCGGCGTTGCGCCCCTCCCGCCATGACATGCAGCGGCAGGCCGGCGCGCCGGCAGCGCAGATCCCACAGCGCGGTGTCGATGGCGGCGAGCGCCAGGCTGGTGATCGCGCCGACCGAAATGGCGTGGGTCAGGAAGAAGAGGCCCTTCCACAGCTCCTCGACCATCCCCGGGTCGCGGCCGATCAGCCACGGCGCCATGTGGTCGCGGATCAAGGCCACGACCGACGAGCCGCCGCTGCCGATGGTATAGGTGTAGCCGCTGCCCTCGGCGCCGTCGTCGGTGAAGATGCGGACGATCGGCGTCTCCTGGGTGATGAAAGCCTGGATGGCGTCGGTGCGCTTCACCTTGGGCGCCAAGTCAACCTGCAAGACCTCGACGCGCGATATTTTCGACATATGGCGGTGCCCCCCATTCGACTGAAGCAAGACAACTCGATAAAGCCGATTTTTCCTTGCCTTTGGCGATGGGTCACGTGAAATATGGCGCGGCAATCAACGCGCCGAACGGCGCCATGGGCGGGAGGCCCGAGGGGGAATCGACGTGAATGAAGCCGCATCGCGCGGGCCCAATCTCGGGCACCCGATCATCGGCACCGCCGACGACGCCGATGTCCGGCTGTCGGATTATCGCGTGGAAGACTGGGTGGCCTTCGGCTTCTTCTGGTTCCTGGCGATCGTCGTGTTCTTGCAATTCTTCACGCGCTACGTCTTGAACGACTCGCTTGCCTGGACCGAGGAGATCGCGCGCTACCTATTGATCTGCGTGACCTTCATCGGCGCCGGCATGGCGGCGCGCAAGAACAGCCACATCCATGTCGAGTTCTTCTACCTCTATTTGGGCAGGAAGAGCGCCCTGGCGCTGTCGACGCTCGTCGACGTACTGCGCGTGCTGTTCTTCGCCTACGCCACCTGGCTCGCCTGGAAGGTGACGCTGATCATGGATACGCAGCGCATGGTCGTGATCGACTGGCCGATGAGCTACGTGTTCGGCGCGGGGTTCGTCGGCTTCGCGATCATGACCGTCCGCTCGGCCCAGGTCGGCGCCCGCCACTGGCGAGACGGGGCGAGCGCGTTGACGCGCGTCCATGACGAGGGCCGGCACCAGTGAGCGCCTTCCTGGTCCTCTCGTTCCTCGTTCTGCTCGTCATCGGCGCGCCGGTGGCGATCGCGCTTGCCGGCTCGTCGCTGCTGCTCGTCATGTCCCAAGGCAGTTTGCCGAATCTCGTGGTCGTGCACCGGATGATCAGCGGCGTCGACTCGTTCCCGCTGCTCGCCATCCCGTTCTTCATCATGGCCGGCAGCCTGATGAACTCGGGCGGCATCACCGAGCGCATCTACGATTTCGCCCTCGCTCTCGTCGGCTGGCTGAAGGGCGGCCTCGGCCACGTCAACGTCATCGGCTCGGTGATTTTCGCCGGCATGTCGGGCACGGCGGTGGCCGATGCCGGCGGCCTCGGCAATATCGAGATCAAGGCGATGCGCGACCACGGCTACGATGTCGATTTTTCCGTCGGCATCACCGGCGCCTCGTCGACCATCGGGCCGATCATCCCGCCCTCGCTGCCGATGGTCATCTACGGCGTCATGGCCAATTGCTCGATCGGCCAGCTTTTCGCCGCCGGCGTCATTCCGGGCCTGCTGATGGCGGCGACGATGATGATCATGGTCGCCTGGTACGCGCATGTGCGCGGCTTCCACCGCGACGCGACATTCCAGCTTGCGCGGCTGTGGTACACCACCAAGCGCGCATTCCTGCCGCTGATGACGCCGGTGCTGCTGATCGGCGGCACGACCACCGGCATCTTCACGCCGACCGAGGCGGCGATCGCGGCGACGGCTTACGCCCTGGTGCTCGGCATGTTCGTCTACCGCACCCTCTCGTGGCGCGGCCTGATCAAGGTCAGCATGGAGACGACCGAGACGACGGCGATCATCCTGCTGATCGTCGCCGGTGCCTCGATCTTCGGTTGGCTGCTGACCACGACCAAGGTGACCGACAACGTCGCCGAGATCGTGCTGTCGATCACCGATCGGCCGTGGGCGGTGCTGCTGATCGTCAACATCTTCCTGTTGATCATCGGCTGCTTCATGGAGACGATCGCGGCGATCACCATCCTGGTGCCGGTGCTGCTGCCGCTGATGGAGAAGATCGGCGTCGACCCGGTGCATTTCGGCCTGATCATGGTGCTCAATCTGATGATCGGCCTGCTGACCCCGCCGGTCGGCATGGTGCTCTACATTCTCGCGCGCGTGGCCAACATCTCGTTCGAGCGCACGACCAAGGCCTGCGCGCCGTTCCTCATCCCGCTGCTCGTCACGCTTGCCATCGTCACCTATTGGCCCGGCATGGTGCTGTGGCTGCCGACGATGTTCTATCGCTGACGCTCCGGCGAGTCGGGCGGCAGTTGATAGGACGGGTCGACAAAATGATCGACACCTGAAGATAAGCGGCGGCGTTGCAGTACATCACGACAAACTCGCCGAGAGGTTCCTTGATATGCTTTACTTGACTGCCAATAGCTTTGCTCAAGTCCATAGGGAGGGGCGGCCTTGGCGAGCGAGCGGGTCGAGCGGCGGCTCACGGCTATTGTCGCGGCCGATGTAGCC
>JACQDQ010000109.1 GCA_016201015.1 Pseudomonadota bacterium
CTTGTAATCGACATACCAATGGCCCTGGCCGGGGCCGTCGATGCCGTAGGCCCAATGCAGCCCGGTGTTGAACCATTGCGGCGAGTTGGGCGCCGCGTACTGGCGCGCCAGCATGCATCGCATCTCGCCAAAATAGGCGTGGGCGTCGGCTTCGCCGTCGAAATAGCCACCCTTCCAGCCCCAATATGTCCAGGCGCCGGCCATGCGGTCGAACACCTGCTTGGCACTGGTCTCGCCGACCTGGCGCGTGCCTTCGGGCAGCGCGGCAAGTGCCGCCTCGTCCGGCACCTTGCGCCACAGCCAGGAGGGAACGTCGTTCTCCTCGACCGCTTTCAGCTTTGTCGGCAGGCCGCGCTTGCGGAAATATTTCTGCGCCAGCACGTCGCAGGCGACCGGCGACCATTCCTTCGGCACTTCGATGTTCTTGAGCTGAAACACGACCGAGCCATCCGGGTTGCGGATCTCGCTATCGGTCATGGTGAACGCGATGTTGTGGTACGCGTTCTCGCCCGCGCGTGTAAAACGCCGTTCAATGCGCATGTTTCAATCCCCTCCCGCCAGCACGTTACGACGACCGATCCGTCCGCCCGTCAGAGCGAATCGCCCTCGTGTCTGTACGCGACCCCCTATGGGCTGCGGGTCAACGCCAGGCGCGTGACAATATGTTGAACATATGCCGCGAAGGCCGGCAACAAGAACTAGTTCCTACGGCGGAACCAATCACTAGATGTTGTGGAACGGTTGGAAAATCAGAGGCTTCGGAATCGTCATCGGCGTGTCATGGAATCGCGTCAGGATCAAAAATTGGCCCGAAAAATACCCCTCAACCACGCGTGACTATCGGCAAATTCACCAGAAGATTCTGAGGCTTAAGGCGGAGGCGAGAGGCTTCGTCAACGGCCAAGCCGAGATAGACCGGGTGCCCGGCAACGTCGCCACGCATAAGGCGCGGATCGGCAAACTCCAGGCGAAACAAGGCGAGGATGCGGGCGAGGCGCTCTTCCGGCAGCGTGATTCCGCCGTAGAGTTCGTTCATGATCGCGCTGGCTTCGGCATCGAGTCCGATATGCCAGCGCCAACGCTCGTCGCTGATCGCGCGTACCGGCTGGATCGCGACGGCGACGTCGAGGAAATGCCTGACCCAGGCCTCCAGCGTGCGACACAACGCGTCGAGGCCGGGGCGGCCGAAGCTGAGCTCGATCACCGTGTCGTGGCGCTCGTCACGCGTCCAATAGAGCGCGGCATTGCCCTCGCTCAGCACATCGAGCTCAACCTGCCGCGTCGCGGTGTTGGACTCGACCATGAGGCGCCCCAGCGAGCCCTGTCCGCCGGTCACGGTATACATCTCCACGGTCTCCTCGTCGGCCGCCATGATCGCGCCGTCGGCGATCGTCACGCGCTGCGGCCGGAACAGCAGCTCCGCCGCGCGCACCCGCAGCGGATCGTCGGCACCGTCGAGGATGTGGCGCAGCGCGACATGGGCGAGCTGGTCGATGAACAGCGGCGGCACCGGCGGCCGGCCTCCCTCCAGGCTGTTCGCGCCGACGAACAGGCCGAGATAGCAATCCTCGATCGTGCCGGCGGCCACCAGCCGGTCGCGGAAGGCGATGAGCACGCCGTAGTTCTCGCGCGCGTCGGGATCGACGATCGCCGCGATATCTGCGGTCGCGACAGAGCGCCGCGGATCGTCGAGCAGCGCCGCGTGCAATTTGCGCTCGGCGGCGCAGGATTCGGCGACCGGGCGCATTTCGGGGCGCATGACATAGGCGCGCAGAAAGGCGTTGGTGACGACGAGCCGCCCGTCGCCGCGACGGTCGAGCAGGTGATAGCCGGAGGAGCGCCAGAAATCGGGCATTGGGCAAATGGAGGGTTTGCGATCCGCCGACAACATAGCCGATCGTGCCCAATCACTCCATGCACGATGAAGCGCCGACTTGCGTGGAGCGGCGCCGTGCGCTAGAATTTTGTACAACCTAAGGGTGTACCATGCGCGTCGATCGCCGGCGTTTGTTCGTCGCTTTGATGGCCGTTGTTGCGCTCTGTCTTGCCGCCGCGGCCGAGGGGGCCGAAAAGAGGGCGAGCGTCATCCCCAGGCCAGACCCGCCGGATCACTGGCGCATCCTCACCCTCGACGAGGCCACCAGCACCAGCGAATGCATCGGCCGGCTGATAACGCCGCTCTGCACAGTCGAGACGGTGATGGCGTGCCTTTTCCAAAGGAGGGTGCCGCCTTGCCTCGCCGTATTTGGCAACCCATGGGGATCCGAAGAAGACCACAACAGGCTCCGGAGTAAGAAGCTATTAGACGGTCGATATCTGAAGTACCAGGTGGTCGAAGTACGCCCGTTTCGTTTGTCGGACGTTCCCGACCATGATCGCAAATCTCGAAAATCCATCCGCCGTGGCGATCTGATGATCAGGATTCAGAACATCATCTGTATCAAAGAAGTGTGCCTCGACGAGGGTTCCGATGTCGAGCCGCCGATCAAATATTGCGTTCGCAGGGAGGGGGCCGGCTGGAAGTACTGCGGATGGTTCTGCGATGACGACAAGCAAGACTGCTTTTTTATTTGATAATAGGAGCGACCGCCCCACGGAAGCGGAAGTGGTCGACACGGTCGCGGTCGCCTTGCTTAACCGCGGGAATTATCGTTGGGATCGGCTCGCCGTGGAGGCGGGCCTCCTCCTCGGCTTTCTTCGCCTTGTCCTGCTCCCGTTCCAACAAATGTTCTAGTCGCTTGTCGGCCAGATCGTCGCGAAAGCGATCGCCGTATCCGGCGCGCACGAGCTTCTCGAATGTGTCGACGGCGTCGTCGCGGACAACACCCGCCTCCGTGATAGGCCGAAGTCCGTGCTGTGCCGCCACTTCGGGCGGGAGCGAGCCGATGATTTCGTTAATTGTTTGCCGCACCAGCTCGCCGCCTTTACTTTGGCCATGTTGAAAAAGTGCATCGGCAAATGCGGCGGCACTATATTGGTCGCCCGTATCATTCAAGCGCGCGCCACGGCCGGTGACATTTTTCATGATGTCCTTGTCGAAGAACCAGGCGTAAACAGTGGCCCGTTGGACAGCGGTCAAGCTGCCCGGCTCGCTGACTCCGCTTATCCCAGGAACAGTTCTGTCGGCCTGCGCGCGGCGCAATGTACCTCGCGTTATGCCGCTTGACGCGCGCGAGTTCGGGTCTATGCCCAGTCCACCCTCCGCAGCGAAGATTTCGGAGAAAATGAACTGTTCGGTCGGTGTGATCGTAGGCAGCTTGGCAACCGCGTCGTTGAACTCGTCCCATATTTGCTGCGAAAGTGTCTGCGGGTTGGCGCGATAAGGCGGCGGGAAGGGGTCCGTCGAAGCGAGCAGGATGCGCTCGCCGGCGTCGGTCGATTCCGCGTCATCGCCGTCGTCGACCAGGCCATCAATGGTGCCGATGCCGAGCGGGTCGTCGTCGAACGTGAACTGTCCGCCATCGGGGCGGCCTGCCGGCACGCGCGGCTGATCCGGCCTGTACTTGCCGAGCGCGCGACCACGCATGGCCCATTGCAGCCGTATGAGACGGGGCTGTACGTCGAGGAGCCGCAAGCACAAACTGAGCCAGGCTTCGTAGGGAAGATCGTCCACCTCACGCGGATAAGTCGGCATCGGGCGCCTCCTGCAAGCTCGCGTGAGGTTAGCTCTTATCGTCGCTGATTTCAAGAACGAAATGGTCTTCATCTGTCGATGTGCAATTTAACATATTGTAAAACATTATATATAAAACATGTCGAATCTATACCAATCTAGCCCAATTAGTTCCTATGAAATTCCTCGCGATAATCGTGGGGTCGCCGCGCCAATCTGGACGCACGACGCCGCGCATGCAATAGTCCGCGCGGCTTCTGACAATCGATTCGGCGGTTTGGCGGGAATGACCCTCGCGACGCGACTCTATACGTGGCTGCGCGGAGAGCAGATGGGTGCCGATGCCTTCGGCAACCGCTATTTCCGCGACAAGACGGGAGCGCGGCGCCACGCCGGCCGGCGCGAGAAGCGCTGGGTACTTTACAACGGCGAGGCCGAGGCCTCGAAGGTGCCGCCGGAGTGGCACGGCTGGCTGCACCATACCGTCGCCGAGCCGCCGCCGCCCGGCGGACCCAAGCTCCGCCCGTGGCAGAA
>JACQDQ010000110.1 GCA_016201015.1 Pseudomonadota bacterium
CAGCGCCGGCGCGTCGCCGGTGCACTGGCGGATGCGGTCGATCGTATCCATCCACGACTCCTGCAACCGGGCGCAGCGGCACACGCGGCCGGCTGCGTCGAGAGCAATGCCGACTGTCCAGTCGACCGACTTGCCGAGATCCCAACCCCAGGCGACCGGCGCCTCCTTTGACAAGGCGGCGACCGCCGCGCCGATCGCTGCGAAGCCGAACGGGTTGCCGGCGTCGTCGGAGGCCTCGGCGAGATAGAGCTCGCGGAACACCGCCGCCGGCAGTTGCCCGCGGGCGTCCGCGACCTCGTCCGCCGACAGAACGCCAGCCGCCACCGCGTCGGCGGCGACCAGACGGTGGAACTCCATATCAGGCGCGCCGGCCTCGGCCTTGCGCGCCAGCTGGTAGAACCAGTTCCGCCGTCCCTTGACGTTGCCGACGATGCGCAGCGGCCCGCGCGTCGCCGTGAGAGTCGAGCGCACCGCGTGCCAGGACTCCGCCTTGACGCGGCTCGCCTCGTCGATCACCGCGGCGACCACGTCCTCGCCGTAGAGCGAGTCCGGCCGATCGGCGCCCTTGAACCAGAGCATGGTGCCGTTGGCGAGCGTGATCGTCTGCTCGGTCAGGCTCGCCTTGAAGCCGCCGCGCGGCAGGTAGCTCTTCAGGCGGCGGAAGGCGATCTTCGCCTGCGCGTAGATCGGCGCCACCCACCAGTAGTGGCGGCCGGGCCCACCCTCCTCTGCCTGCGCGTGCAGCCAGACGAGGCAGCCGAAGGTCTTGCCGGCCTTGGTCGAGGCCTCGATCAGGCTGTAGCGCGATGGCGCGAAGATCGCCCGATGCTGCTTCGCATAGAGGGCATCGGGCGCGAAGCGCGGCGCGGCGAAGTTTGACACGTCGGTATCAAGACCATTTTGGGCCTAAGAGGCTCACGGCAAAAGCCAAACGGCGCCAACGGCCGCACGCGGTCGGCGGCCATCCGCGCCGCGGAGACGGCTGGATTGCGGCACGCTCGGTGCCGCCGCTCTTGCCAAAACTCAGGGTTTATGTATTATCTCTCGCTCGGCCATCACCCCGGCCGATCCTTCCCCGGAGCCACTCGGCGGTTCACGTCCGCCCCGAGCGCAACACGACGAAGTATGCCCCTTATACGCTTGTCGCCGCCCGAAGTCAAGAACTTTTTGGACCTAATTGCGATCAGGCATCAAATATCGCGGCGCAGCCCGTTGGCATCGCCGTCGGGCGGAGTCACGTTTGGCCGCTGGTGAAGCTGGTCGCATCAGGTGATATTCGACGCCAGATTTCCAAGAGGAAACAAAAATGTTGCATGCATCATATTTGTTTCTATATAGAAAATGAACGCTAACGAGCTCAAGCGCTGGCTCAAGGAGCGCGGCTGCGTCTTCGAGACGCACAAGGGCGGCAGCGGCCATCTGACCGTGCGGCTACACGGTCGCAAAAGCCAACTGCCGATGCACGGCAAGAAGGAGCTCGGTACCGGGCTCGTCCACAAGATCAAGAAGGATCTTGGGTTGAAGGATTGAACCGATGTGGGCCTATCCGATCAAGCTGAAGAAGGATGACAACGGCACGTATCTCGTGACGTGCCCGGACCTTCCCGAGGTCACGACCTTCGGCGAGGACGTTAAGGACGCCTACAAACACGCGCGCGATGCGATCGAGGAGGCGATCGCGGCACGCATGGCCGACCGTGAGCCGATCCCAAGCCCGTCAATGGGGAACCACCGGGTCGCGCTGCCGGCACAGGCGGTCGCGAAGATTCTCTTATATCGCGCCATGCGCAAGCGGGGCATGAGCAAAAGCGAATTGGCGCGAACACTGAACTGGCATCGCCCGCAGGTGGACCGCCTACTCAATTTGCGCCATGCCACGCGCCTGGACGCGATGGAGGCGGCGTTTCGCGCCGTCGGCGCGACGATGCGCATTGCACTGGATGAGAGCGCGGTGAGCGCTGGCGCGTCGCGTCGTAAGGCGGGACAGAGTACTGCGCGATAACGCGCTGGTTTACCAGGGCGGATCTCTCAGGTTCCGGCGCGTGCGTAGCCGCGAGGCGCCCCCTCACTCCGGCGGCAGTACGATCCCGGTATGTGCCGCGAGCACGCGGTCGGCAGGCAGGACGACGCGCATGGTCGTGCCCTTGCCTGGCGTGCTCTCGACGACGAGCCGGCCGCCGTGGAGCTCGCTAAGCGCTTTGACCAGGGGCAGGCCAAGGCCAGTACCCTCATGCCTGCGGGCGATCTTGGAGTCGACCTGGCGGAACGGCTGCAACGCGACCGTGATCTCATCCTGCGTCATGCCGATACCGGTGTCCGACACCCAGATGGCGATCGAGCCGTCGTCGGCGCGCCGGCCGCCGGCGGTCACTTGCCCCGGCCCCGGCGTGAACTTGACCGCGTTCGACAGCAGGTTGAGCATGATCTGCCGCATCCGCACCTCGTCGGCGCGCAGGCCCGGGAGATCCGCCGGCAAATCGGTGGTGAAGACGAGTCCGGCCTCCGCCGCCTTCTGGGCGACGAGTCGCCAGCATGCGGCCACGATCGCCGGCAGGTCGACGACATCGTCGCGCAACTCGAAACGGCCGGACTCGATCTTCGACAAATCGAGGATGTCGCTGATGAGGTCGAGCAAGTGCCGGCCGCTGGCATGGATGTCGCGCGCATACTCCGTGTACTTGGCGATCGCGCAGGCGCCGAAGAGCTGGTCCTTGATGATCTCGGCGAAGCCGAGGATGGCGTTGAGCGGCGTACGCAGCTCGTGGCTCATATTGGCCAGGAACTCGTCCTTGGCACGCGTCGCCACCTGCGCGCGGTCAAGCGCCAGCGCCAGATGCAGATTCTTGGCATTGAGCTCGGCGAGGGCGGCCTCGAGCTGCTGGCGCGATTCCTGCGCCTGCTGCTCGGCCTCATGCTGGCCGCTGATATCGGTGCCGGCGCCGCGGAAGCCGGCGAAGCGGCCGGTCTTCAGATGGAAGAACGGCACCCCGCTGACGAAATGGCGGCGCACGCGCGCGTGCGAATCGCGAATGCCGAGCACTTTGTTGCGGAATGACGCGCGCAACGCCAGCGCGCGCTCGAGTGAATCCTCGGCCGCGGCGCCGCTCTCGTCGGCACGCAGGTCGGACAGCGGCCGGCCAAGCAGAAGGGCCGGCGGCCGGCCGGCGATCTCGGTGATGCGGTCGGAGATGAACGTGAGGTTTCCGCCGTCATCGGTCTCCCACACCCAATCCGAGGACGACCGCACGATGTCGTTGAAGCTGTCGCGCGTCGCGCGCCAGCGATCGACCGCGTCGACCTGCGCCGTGATGTCGTAGTAGACGCCGCCGACCCCGACCAGAGCGTTGCCGGCGTCGAACACCGGGAAGTGCTGCACGCGGTAGTGCGTCGTCCCGGTCGGGCCGGCAAAGCTACGCTGCGTCACCATGCGGCCCGAGCGCTCCTTGAGCTCGACCAGCATCAGCGCGACTTCCTCGCGGACCTTGGCGAGATGCGCATCGATTTCGCTGCCGCCCGTGGCCGTCAAGCCGTAGAGCCGAAGATAGCTGTTGTTGGCGTAGAACAGGTTGTCTTCGAGATAGACGACGAAGAGCGGCGACAGCTCCTGCAGGACGATCCGCGCGAGCGTCGCCCGCAGCGAGGAATCGACGGCGCCGCCGGTGAGCGCGGTGAGGACCTTGGACGGTTCGTCATCCGACCTGACGAACGCTATGGCGTGAGAGTCGGAAACCGTCACGGCACGGATGCGGACTTGGCGGCCGGATCGCCGATTTCGGATATCGCCTTCACGTATTCGCTGTCGGCGCGCCAATAGCCGAGCACGACGCGGGCGCGCTGTGGCGTGATCGAGTCGTAGAACTTCATCATCTCGTTGACGAAGCTCGGCGGTGTCACGCCGTTCGCCGAGCCTTGGCGCGCGAGCAGCAGGATCGTCGCGAAATTGGCGCGCTCGACGTTGATGGCGCGGCAGGCAATGGCCAGGCTCTGCCCGCCCGGGTCGAACACGATGCGGCGCGCCACCAGCGGCTCGACGCGGCACAGGCGGCCGAGGGCGGCGACGAAGGCAGTGATCTTGCCGCCGCGCAGGGTCTGCACGAGGAAGCGCTCGTCGAGCTGCGCCGCGTCGGCGACCCCTTCGACCAGCCGCGCCGCCTGGGTACCCGCCGTGCGCGCGCCCGGCTCGCTCAGCGCGTCGCGCGTCGTCTCCTGGATCGCGTCGTCGAGCAGCGCGCTGTCGATGCTGTAGCGTTCGAGGATCCCGCGACGCAGCGCCGCCGACACCCACCAGAACATGCGGTGGGCAAGCTCCGGCGGCAGGTCATGGCGATTGAGGATCGGCTGCTGGAAGCGATCGACGCGCTGCGATTCGGCCACCAGATACTCGAGCGCGCGGCGCGACAGCGAGGCGTCGGGATTCTTGAGCAGCTGCTCGATCACCTGCTCGTCGCCGCGGTCGACGATCGCCTCCGCCACCTCAGCGCTCAGCGGCGCGCGCAAGGCGACGCTCAGCATGTGCTCCTGGCTGCGATGCTTGACGATCTCGATCAGGTCCGGGTCGCGCAAAATCGGGCTGCGCAACAACACCGGGCGCGCCACTTCGATCTGGTCGTTGGCGAGCGTGACGATGAGCTCGCGCGGCGCCGTGTCGAGATTGGCGAGGCGCTGTGCCAGATCCTTGCGCAGCTTCATCTCCATCTCGATCACGAGCTTCGACAGGATGTCGCCCATGAGGGCGCGCTGCTGGTCGGTCAGGCGCCCTTGCGCCGACAAGAACAGATCCGCCACGTTTTCGAAGATCACGCGCCGATTGGCGGTGGTCGTGCTCTGAGCCAGTTCCAGCAGGCTGCGCAAGGCCGTCCGTTCTTCCTCGTGGACGTCGGTCATGGGTCGCGCTGCTCCGTCCCCTCACCGGTTTGGGGCCGCCTGTCAATCGAGTCGGCGAGAAAAACCTGCGAAAACCGCCCCCGTGCACGCTGACACGGTAGGGTAAACGGAAGGTTAAACTCGGCTCGCCGCACGCCCCTTGCCGCGACGCGACGGGCCGCGCTCACCCTCATCCTCCCGTCGTGTCAATTAGCTGTCTATAGGCCGATTCGCAGTCGGTTCCTATGAGTCTTGTAAATTCCGTGAGGCGGCGGCCGGAAATGCGCAAGGTCACCGCGGCGCCGATGCCCCTGCCACCCGCCTAAAGGCATGACCGCGGCGGCGCACGACCCAAAAATGGCGCAAAACGCACACTATGGTGTAAGCCACTGTGACGGCCGTCACTTAAAATGCGCGGCATCTCCCGTAGCGTGGTTGCGACATGAGGGGCGAATTAGTCGCCCTCGACGCCCGGAGGAAGCCATGACGCAGACCATGACCACGCCGCTCTCGCGCCGCTCGATCCAGACACTGCTTGACCTGGTCGAGAACAAGCTGACCGCCATGGAGGTGGTCGACCGCGAGGATGCGCGAGTGCTCTCGATCCTCGAATACGCCCGCGAGGAACTGCTCGCCATGTGCGGCAGCCGCACCACACCCACCGACCCCGATCTTCAATCGCTGGTGTCGCAGCCCGAATTCGCCAACGCCCAGGCCGCCCGCCGCCGTTCGCCGCACTGAAGTCTTGCCCGCGGCGGCGTCTCCCCTCAGCGCCGCCGCACCCCGCGCCGCCGCGCCCGCCTCCCCCCGGCGCGGCGGCGCCCACCTCCCTATATTTCAATTCCCGATCGCGTCTGGCGCGGGTCCGCCTCCGCCCTCAGGGCTTCCCCGCAACGGCGAGGATCGCTGCCAGCGGCAATACGACCGCACCGTCGCGCTCAAAAGCCGCTGCAGCGCGGTCGACCGCTGTGCGGACAGCCGGCAGCACCGCCGGATTCTGCGCGGCGATCAGGCCGGCCATACGCGCCGTCCCATCCCGAAACCCCGTATAAAGATGGCCCGGCGTCGACAGTCGCCAGGTCGCCTGCAGCGTTTCCGCCTTGACCGAGCGTAGAACGAAGCGGGCAGCGATCAGCGCCCGCCGGCAGCCCGCCTCCTCGTCCAACTCTGCGGTGACACCTCCCGGCAGCTTCACGTCCAGCGTTCCATGCGCCTTGATCGCGTCGAGCAGGATCTGCCAGGCGATGTTGCGCTCGGGCTTCGGCCAGGCGGTGAAAGCGACACGCCCGCCCGGGCGCAGCACGCGATGCGCCTCGGCCAGCGCCTTGCCCGGGTTCGGCAGAAGATGGAGTCCGAAATTGGCGACCACGGCATCGAAGCTGAGATCGGGGAAGGGCAGGTGCTCGGCGTCGCCCTTGTGAATTTCGAGCGCGGGATGGCGGCGCCGCGCGACGGCGATCATCGCCGGCGAAAAATCAACGCCGATCGCCTTGGCGCCCCGCGCCGAGCCCGCCGCGGCGGCGTAGCCGGGCCCGCAGGCGACGTCGAGCAGCTTGATGCCGGGCCCGACGCTCGCGGCGTTCAGCAACGGCTCGATGAACGCACGCGTTGCACCGGAGAACGCCGCCTCGTAGCGCTCGGCGGAGCGCTGCCACGTGTCGAACTCGAAGCGCCGAAAGGCAGCCGCATCGTCGGCTTCGCGCATGATACTTTCCAAAAATATCGCTCAGCGCTGCTCACGTAGCATCGACGGCATCCACGTCGCAAGCTCCGGCCAGATGATCAGGAGGATCAGCACGGCGATCTCCAGTCCGAGGTAGGGCAATGCCGCGCGATAGATATCCGACAGCTTGGTGCCCTTCGGCGCCACACCCTGCATCACGAACAGCAGCAGCCCGAAGGGTGGCGTGATGAAGCTGATCTCCATCGAGATCAGGATGAGGATGCCGAGCCACAGCTCGTTGATGCCGACCGTCTTGGCCAATGGCATGAAGAACGGCAGCGTGATCATGATCATGCTGACCTGGTCGACGAAGCAGCCGAGGAACAGCAGCACCGCCTGCATCAGCACGACGACGGCAGTCCGCGACAGCGAGAACTGGCTGAACAGGGCGAGAAGGCCGTTGGTCGCCCCGGAAAACGCGAGGATCTGCGAGAACGTGCTGGAAGCGACGATGATGAACAGGATCATCACCGAGATCTTCGCCGTCTCGTTCAGCGATTTGGCGAGGTTGGCCCGCGTCAGGGCACGATAGGCGATGGCGGCGACCACTGCGGCAAAGGAACCGAGCGCCGCCGACTCGGTCGGCGTCGCCCAGCCGGCAAGCATGCTGCCGATGACGACGAAGAAGATGACGAAAAGCGGCATCACATTGACGAGGAACGGTCGCCAGCGCGCCCACCCCTCCGCTCGCGGAATATCGTAAGCGGGCGCGAGCGTGGGATCGAGCCAACACCGCACGACCACGTAGCCGAGGAACAACGTCCCCATCATCAGCCCGGGGAGGATGCCGCCGATCAGCAATTCCGCGATCGAGATGCCGGCGAGGCTGCCGAGCAACACGGCGAGCGCCGAGGGCGGGATCAGCATGGCGACCCCGCCGACCGCCATGATCGGGCCCATGGCGAGCGTCGGGTGGTAACCGCGTTTGAGCGTTTCGGGCAAGAGCACGCTGCCGAGCAGCGCGGTATTGGCCATGCTCGACCCGGACAGCGCGGCGAACATCGTGCCGCCGACGACCGAGACGATGGCGAGCCGTCCCGGCACGCGCGCGATCAGACGCTCGATTGCCTCGATGGCACGGAATGCGACGCCGGTGTGGAACAGCACCTCGCCCATCAGGATGAAAAGCGGTATCGGCGTCAGCGCAAAATTGGTGATGGCGGAGGCGGAATTGCGCGCAAGCTGCGACAGCCCGGCCTCGCCGCCGAGAAAGACGAAGGCACCGACGACGTTGACGCCGAGAAAGGCAAATGCCACCGGCAGCCCGGCCATCAGCAGCAGGGTGAGCAGCCCGAGCAGCAGTGCGAGGCTGGCGAGCCAATCCATCGCTCAGCGCCCGGCGAGACGCCGCGCGAAACCGACGGCGAGCAGCGCGCTGGTAAACGGGATCGGCGCCAGCGTCCACCACTCGGGAAAGACCAGCGTCTTGATGATGAGCGAGTCGATCCGCCAGGAATCGAGTGCGACCTTGATGCCGTAGTGGAGGAAGACGACGCAGATTGCGAGCCCGACAGCGTCGGCCAGCCGATCGACCAGCCGCGCGAGGCGGCGCGGCAGGGCGGTGAGCACGATCTCCACGCGGACATGGCCGCCATGATACAGGACCCAAGGCGCGGCAAGGAACGTCGCGCCCGGCAGGCAGTATTCGGAGACTTCGACGATCCACGGCAGGCTGGCGACGCCCAGATTGCGCACGCCGACATCGACGGTGATGAGCACGGCGAGCAGGCCGAAGATGAGGCCGGCCGCGGCGCCGCAGCAATCGACCAATCGGCCGTAAGCGCGATCGAGAAGGTTCATGGGATGCGGTGCGGTGCCGGCGACGAGCCTGATAGCTGCCATCGAGGCCGGTAGCGGCGGGCTTCAGTCCGACCGCTACTCTCTTTCCCTTCGATCAGGCAGAGCCGAAGCGTCCGTCCCTCACTTGGTCAGCAGCGTGCGGAGCTTGGCGCCGAGCTCCGGGCTCTTGGCGATGATCGAAGCCCAGCCGACGTCGTAGGCCTTGGCGAGATACTGCGCCGACACCTCCGGCGGGAATCTGATGACCTGGATGCCGGCCGCAGACTGTCGCTGCATCTCGTCGGCGATGAGCGAGGCCGTTTCCGGGTTCAGGCTTTCCAGCCAAATCGCCTGCTTGTTCAAGAAGTCCTTCTGCTGTTCGTCGAGCTTCTTCCAGGTGTCGAGATTGACCAGCACGCTCACCTCGACGTTATAGAAGCCGGGATCGACGCGGAACTTGGTCTTCTCGTGCCAGCCGAGATCGAATATGCCGAGGATCGGCCAACCATAGCCGTCGACCACGCCGCGCTCGAGCGCGGTGTAGACCTCGCCCGGCTGAGTCTGCACCACCTGGCCGCCGAGCGCCTGGAAGAAATCGCGATAGACCGGCGTGATGCGCAGCTTGAGGCCGGTCAGATCCGGCTTGTCGATCTGCTTGTTGAGATAGAGGTGGAACGGAATATTGTCGCCCGTTCGCGCCAGGTATTGGGCGTTCATCCGCTCGTTCCACAGTTTGTTGATGTAGTCCCAAGCGCCGTTGCGACGCTGGTCCTGGGCCGAGATCGTCGAGAGTTTGAGCGCATCGGATTCGGGCAGCAGATTGGTATAGAACGCGCCGGTCACGTTGGCGATGTCGACAACGCCGCCGCGCACCGCGTTGCCCACCTCGAACGGCGGCATCGCTTTCGGTCCGCCGATATAGTTGATCTGCACGAGGCCCTTGCCCTCGGCATTCACCTTAGCGACGAAGCGCTCGAAATTCTTCGAGAAGGCCGTGCCTTCGGCAAACGAGGTCACGCCCTTGAGCGTGACCTCGGCGGCCGCAGCCTGACCGATCGACAGAGCGAGGCCGGCGATGGCCGCGATCAAGAGCTTGCACACATCCATTTCCGCTTTCTCCCCAAACCGAGATCTCTCAATCGGCTGCCTGCACGGCGCGCCGCCGATCGCTTGCCGGAACCGCCGTGATCTCCGCCAGAACGCGTTCGAGGGCATCGCCCTCGGGATCGGCGAGTGCCGCCTCGCGCGCCCGACGAATCCACGCCGCCGGGGCGCCTTGCTGCGCCGCGCCGAAAATGCGCGAAAAGTTGGCAGCGCCCCGCCGCAGCGTATCGCCATACCCTTTGATCATCCGCGCGCACTCGACGATCTCCAGGCTGCGCTCGGGATCGCGCGCCGCTTCGGACACGATCGCGGCCAGCCACCGCTCGATCGCCGCCTGCTCGTCCGCGAAGCGCGACGTACGCCTACGCCATGGCCGGAGCCAGGCGAGGCTACGCAAGACGAGAAAGCCGCTCACCGTCGTTGTCTTGACGCGCAACCCGACATTCAATCGCCGCTCGAGGCCGCGCGCAACCGCCCAGGCCCGCAGCCATCGCGCCGGGCCGACCGGCAACACGGCGCAGAACTCGTCGAGGCCCGGCTTCAGGAACTCGGCTACCACGATCGGCTCACCCGGCTTAGCGCCAACCTCGCGCGTCACGCGCTCCAGCCGGCTCGCGCGGGTCTTGAGATCGGCGACGCGGATCACGTCCTCGTAGGCCATCCACAGCGCGAGATGTCGCCCCGTCTCATTGATGAGCTTGTAGCTCTCGGCGCCGTCCGGCGCGGCGCGATCACGCGCGAGCAGCGGCGCGAGCCGGTCGAGATAGAGCGCGGCATAGCCGGCGTCCTGGTAATCGATGAGGCGCGCGACACCTGCCGCCAACAAGCGGTGACAAGCGGCCGGAAACTCCTGCCGCACGCGCTCATCTGGCGTTGCAACGCGCGGTACCGGCGCCGCAGTAATCGGCGGCACTTCGCCGGCGGCCAGTTTGAAGCCGACCGCGAAGCCGCGCAGGCTCGCCTCCGCCCCCCGGCCCGCCTCGCGGATCGCCGCCTCGCAGCGCTCGCGCGGGATCGGCAGCGCGCCGGAACCTGCCATGGCGCCGAACAGCACGGCGTTGATCACCGTGCCGCTCGCCCGCGCCAAGCTTGCCATGTCGGACAGGACCACGCGCTTGGCCAGCTCGCCCGCCGCGCGATGCACGCGCGTGGCATCGAAGCGCCCATCCGTCATGGCGATCTTTTCGGAGACGGCATAGACGCGGTGGGTCGAGGCGATCAGCGTCGTGCGATCCGGGGTGACGTAGCCGTTCTGCATGGCGCGGCCGGCCTCGATCAGCTCGGACGCAACCATGACATCGATATTGCCGGGGTTCGGCGTCAGCGCGAAGACCGGCCGGCGCCCACCCAGCATCTCGGTCCGCGCCGGAAAGATCTCGATGTAGTAGGTGGTGGCGCCGGTGCGCTGGGCAACGCCGGGGATCGACGTGCTCTGCACTGGAAACCCCTCGGCGGTCGCCGCCGCGACCAACCAGTCGGCGAGCACGCCGCCGCCCTCGCCGCCCA
>JACQDQ010000111.1 GCA_016201015.1 Pseudomonadota bacterium
GGGCCGCTGCCGTGCTGCAGCAGCTGGTGCCGCGGCTGACGCCGTAATGCCGGCACAGATCGGCTTCCGACGGCACTTCGTCGTCGGGCCGCCACTGACCCGAGGCGATCTGCAACGTCAGGCTTTCCTTGATCTGGTGATGCAGCGGAATCAGCAGATCGGTCTTTAGTGGGGCGAGTTCCACAAGGCGGCCCGAACCGGAACTTGGCCGCACGCGGTCGTCGAAGTCTTGGACTCTGCCAGGCTCGACCACGAGCGACCCCCCCCCAATCGACTCACTGGTAAAGATGTATAGACATCTGAACAGGGCCAGGCCATATTTTTTTCCGGATCGGGGGATCATTGGGCAATAAAATTACAAATTCTAGGGTGGAAGCCGTCAGACAACCGACGGCCAATCGATTGCTGCTGGATACCGTCACCATTCGGCACGCATCGCTCGATCACAAGTTTCAGTTCGCCGCGCAGGCGGGGTTTCGTGGCCTCGAGCTATGGGCCGACGATATCGGTCCCGACCCCGTCGATCTGTCGCATGTGCGTGACTTGTCCAACACTTTCGGTCTGCCGGTCGACAGCATTTGTCCGCCGGTCGCTTGGCTGCGCTGGCACCACGACTGGGATGACGCGCTGGAAGCCGAGATCGAACGGCATTTGCCGCGTTATGCCGCGCTGGGCGCGCGTATCCTGATCGCGCCGATCACCAGCGAGCACGGCTCGCTGGCGACCACGGCGCGCAATCTCGATCGGCTTAGCCGGCTGGCCGCCGAGCACGGCCTGCGCATCGGCCTCGAGCCGATCGGCCATATCCGCAAGCTCGCCAAACTGGCCGATGCGGTCGACCTGATCCGCGGCCAGGGCGACAGCGACACCATCGGCCTGGTGCTCGACGTGTTTCATTTCTATCGCGGCGGCAACGCGCTGACCGATCTGGATCGGGTCGATCCGCATTCGATCCTGGCGGTGCATGTCGACGACGCCGCGGATCTGCCGCTCGACCAGTTGCTGGGCTATCGCCACCGCGTCCTGCCGGGCGAGGGCATATTCGACGTCGTCGGCCTGTGCGCAGCAATCGCGCGCCGCGGATTCGTCGGGCCCTACATCGTCGAACTGCTCAACGAGGAGTATTTGCGTGCCGATCCAGCGGCAATCAGCGCCGCCGCCTATCGCAGCGCCTGCCGCGTGCTCGCACGCGCCGAGGTTCGGCTATCATGACGACAAACACAAAAGGGGAGGGCCTTGTGACCATTCTACCGACATGCGGGCGCCTGGCGGCAGCCGCCGCGCTGGTGCTGACACTGGCGCTGCCGACCGGTGCCATGGCGCAGAAGCAGGTGCCGATCACCATCGTCATCAACCAGTCGCCGTGGTTCGCGGGCTTCGCCAAGCTGGTCGAAGCCTATGAAAAGGAGACCGGCAACAAGGTCACGCTGGACGTCAATCCGTTCGCCGGCGCGGCCGAGAAACAGCGCAACTCGGTGCGCTCAAAGGAAGGCATATTCGACCTGCTGCCGATGAACTCCGCCTATTTGGCCGAGTTCTATCACGGCGGCTTCATGACGCCGCTGAACGAGATCGATCCGGCCTTCAAGCTCGACCCGCAGGTCATCGGCTACGATGACACCGCGTGGTGGGACGAGGCGAAGAAGGCCAATTCCGCCAAGACCGGCAAGCTTTACGGCGTGCCGATCAACGGCAACGTGCCGATCCTGTATTACCGCGAGGATCTGTACAAGGAACGCGGGCTGAAGGTGCCCGCTACCTGGGACGAGCTGCTGGCCAATGCCAAGGCGCTGCACAATCCGCCGCAGATCTACGGCATGGTGGTGCGCGCGGCGCGCAGCGCCTCTGACATTTCCTACGACTGGATGCCCTATCTCCATAGCTACAACGGCTCGGTGTTCCGCGACGAGAAGTCCGGCGATTTCACGGTCGTGCTCAACAGCGCGGAAGGCAAGGCGGCGCTCGACAGGTACATCGAGATCGCTAAGTCGGTCGCCCCGCCCAACCCCGGCAGCTTCGGCCAGGCCCAGGTCATCCAGCAACTGCTGACCGGCAAGGCCGCGCACGCCATGAACGTGATCGCGGCGTGGTCGCAGATGGACGACCCGTCGCGCTCGGCGGTGGTCGACAAGATCAATGTCGCGGTCGCGCCGCGCGCGCCCAACGGCCAGCACGCGCCGACGCTCGGTCACTTCATCGGCGGCATTCCCAAGAATATCCCGATGGAGCGCAAGAAGGCGGCGCTGGCCTTCCTCGCCTGGTTCCAGACCTACGACAACCAGGTGAAATACGCCGAGTTCGGGTCGCCGCCGGTACGCAAGGACGTGCTGGAAAGCCCGATGTCCAAGGAGCGCAAGTTCCGTTTCATGAAGGCGCTGCTCGACAGCGCCCCCTATGCCCGCATGATGCACACCATCCCCGAGGGCGCGCAGATCAACGCGGTGCTGGAACTCCGGCTCAATCAGGCGGTGATTGGCGAGCAGACGCCCGCATCGGCGCTCAACCTGGCGGCGGCGGAGATCCGTGCCATCGTCGACAAGGGCGGCTACAAGACCGGACGGTTGCCCGACCTGAAATAATCGGAGTCCGGGGTTGAGCGGATCGGCCCGTACCGACCGGCTCTGGCGCTGGCTGACGCTGGCGCCGGCGCTGGCGGTCCTGATCCTGTTGACGCTCGTGCCGATCGCCGAGCTGGTGGCGATGAGCGTGCATGAGATCGTCTGGCGCAGCGGCGAATCGCAATGGCGGTTCATCGGGCTCGCCAACTATGTCGCGCTAGCCGGCGACCAGTTGTTCGGAGCAGCCATCGTCAACACGACGCTGTTCGCTGCGATCGGCGTGTCGGTGCAGATGGTGCTGGGATTCTTCCTGGCGGTGTTCACCAGCCGGGCGGCGCGCGGCCAGATCATCTACCGCACGGTGTTCCTGTTGCCGATCCTGATGCCCGGGATCGTGATCGGCGCGATCTGGAAGCTGATGTACAACGTCGACTTCGGCATCATCAACCAAGTGTCCGGCCTGGTCGGCATCCCGCCGCGTGACTGGCTCGGCGAGCAGTCGCTGGCCTTGGCCTCGGTGATCGCGGTCAATATCTGGCATTGGACGCCGTTCTGCTTCCTGCTGCTGCTGGCCGGCCTGGAAAGCCTGCCGCAAGAGGCCTACGAGGCGGCCCGGGTCGACGGCGCCTCGCCCTGGCAGGAGCTGATCTACGTCACCCTGCCGATGATGCTGCCGACCATCGTGGTCACCCTGGTGTTCCGGCTGATCGTCGCCTTCAAGGTGTTCGACGAGGTCTATCTGCTGACCGGCGGCGGCCCCGGCACCGCGACCGAGGTGATCAGCTTCAGCATCTATCGCCGCTTTTTCACCGAGGATCGCGCCGGCTACGGCTCGGCGCTGGCGATCGTCACCCTGTTCGCGATGGCGCTGGCGATCGTGTTGGCGGTAACAGCGCTGCAGCGGCGCCGGGTGACGGCGTGAGATCGCGATGATCGCCGGCGCCTCGACCGCGCAAGACCGGCTGCGTCGCTTGACCATGCACGCGGCGCTGGTGACGGCCGCCGCCTTGGTGGTGGTGCCGTTCCTGTGGATCGCGATGGCGGCGTTCAAGACCCAGATTTCGCTGATGATGGGCGAGCTGGCGTTCCGGCCGACCCTGGCCAACTTCGAAGAGGTGCTGTTCTCCAAGACCTCGGACTATGCCGCCAACTACCTCAATAGCGTGCTGATCGCCTCGGTCAGCACGCTGGCGGTGCTGGCCATCGCCACCTTGGCGGCCTATTCGCTCGGCCGCATGCGCTGGCCGCGCTGGACGGTCCATCTGATTCTGCTATGGGCGGTGGTGTTCCACATGCTGCCGCCGATCACCCTGGTCGGCGCCTGGTTCACCATGCTGCGCATGGTCGGTCTGGATTCCAGCTATACCGGCCTGATTCTGGCGCATGTCACGCTCAACCTGCCGATCGCGATGTGGATGATGACGGTCTATATCCGCGACATCCCGATCGAGCTGGAAGAGGCGGCGCGGATCGATGGCGCCACCACGCCGACGGTGCTGTGGAATGTGATCGTGCCACTGGCGCGCCCGGGCCTCGCGGCGACGGCGATCCTGGTGTTCATCTTCAGTTGGAACGAGTTCGCGGTCTCGCTCAATCTCAGCGCCAAGCGCACCGCGACGGTACCGGTCGCGGTCGCCAGCTTCGCCCAGGAATACGTCATCAAGCACACCGCCATGGCCGCGGCGGCGGTGCTGTCGCTGATTCCGGCGCTGATCCTGCTGGTGGTTGGGCAGCGTCACATTGTCAAAGGTCTTACGTCCGGTGCCGTGAAATGAGTACGATTGCCCTTCGTCTGGCCATGATCGGCTGCGGCGCCTTTTCGCGTCGCTATCACGTCCCGGCGATCGAAGCCGACAAGGGCGTCACGCTGACCGCGATCTTCGACCCGAAGCCCGCCGACGCCGTGCGCGATCTGGCAGCGCGGCACGGCGCGGTGCTGACCTCGGATCTGGCCGCGGCACTGGCACCAGGTGTCACCAACGCAGCGATCGTGACCACGCCGCACGCGCTTCACACGCAGCACATCGACGCGGTTTTGGCCGCCGGTCTGCATGTGCTGGTCGACAAGCCGTTCGTATTGCAGAGCGCAGATGCGCGTCGGCTGGCCGAGGCCGCCACGACCGCGGGCGTGATCGCCGGCGTCGCCTTCAACCGGCGGTTCGACGCCAGTTGCCGGCGCGCGCGCGCCATCGTCGCCGACGGCACCATCGGTGCCTTGGCCTATGTCGAGACCGTGCAACTCGGCTGGGAGCGTGCGGGCTGGTTTCTTGACCCCGCCCTCAACGGTCCTGGGCCGTTCACCGGCCGGCTGACGCACATGGCCGATATCGTGCCCTGGATCACAGGGCGCGAGCCGCGGCGGCTGCGCTGCCTGGTCAAGCCGGCCTTGAGTCCCGGATGTACCGACCGCGGCGGCGTGGTCGACCTGGATCTCGACGGCCTGGAATGCCGCTTCACCTGCCTGGAGGACGGCCTGCACATGTGGGACGAGATCCGGCTGTTCGGCGCGGACGGTCTGGTGGAACTCCGCCGGCCGCTCGATCTGCCGATTGGTTGGCAGTTGTCGCGGCGCGATCGCGCGCGAGAGGTCGAGGCCCTGGCGGCAGATGCCGCACCGGGCGATGCGACCCGTGACTTCTTCGCCGCCATCCGCAACGCGGGACGCCCGACCTGCGGCTTCGCCGATGCCTATCGTTCGGTGCGCGTCGTCGAAGCGGCCTATCAGTCGGCCACGGCCGGCGGCGCCTGGATCGACATCTGATTGCCTGCCAAGCCAACCGAGGACCCGGCGTGAAACCCACCAATCTCCTGTTCATCCTGTCGGACGAGCACCAGCGCGACCTGTCCGGGTGCTACGGCAGCAGCGTGGCGAAGACGCCTAATCTCGACCGGCTGGCGGCCCGCGGCACGCGTTTCGACAATGCCTACACGCCGTGTCCGATCTGCGTGCCGGCGCGCACCAGCCTGGCCACTGGACGCTATGTCTACCAGACCGGGTCGTGGGACAATGCGCATCCCTATCGCGGCGAGATCCCCAGCTGGGGCCATCGCCTGATTGCGCGCGGCCATCGCGTCGATTCGATCGGCAAGCTGCATTACCGCGACAGCCGCGACAATAACGGCTTCTCCGACGAGATCCTGCCGATGCACGTTCTGGACGGCATCGGCGACCTGCTGGGGCTGATCCGCAATCCGCCGGCCAAGCGCGGCAACATGGTGGCGCTGGCGCGCGATTCCGGCCCCGGGATGTCGCATTACAACGAGTACGACCGCGAAATCGCCGCCGCCTCCGTGGCCTGGCTCAAGCGGCGCGCGGCCGAGGCGCGCGGCAAGCCCTGGGTGCTGTTCGTGTCGTTCGTGCGGCCGCATTTCCCGCTGATCCCGCCGCCGGAATTCTTCGCGCTGTATTCGCCCGACCGCGTGCCGTGGCCACGGCTTTACGACAAGCTCGAGCGGCCGCGCCATCCGGCGATCAAGGCGCTGATGTCGGTGATGAACTACGACGAGTTCTTCGACGAGCGTCAGGTGCGGACGGCGGTTGCCGCCTATTACGCGCTGGTCAGCTTCCTAGACGACAATATCGGCAAAGTGCTGCGCGCATTGGAGGACAGCGGCTTGGCCGGCGACACCCGGGTCATCTACAGCAGCGACCACGGCGACAACCTGGGCAACCGCGGTCTGTGGGGCAAGTCGGTAATGTACGAGGAAGCGGCCGCGATCCCGCTGCTGTTGGCAGGGCCGGACGTGCCGGTGGGCGCGGCGATCGACACGCCGGCTTCGCTGGTCGACTGCTACCGCTCGATCCTGGAGGCGACCGGGGTGCCGATCCCGGAGGAGGACGCATCGCTGCCATCGCATTCGCTGTGGGGCATCGCCAAGGGAGAACGGCCGCGGCGCTCGGTATTGTCCGAATATCACGCTGCGGCCTCGGTTACCGGCACGTTCATGATCCGCCACGGCCGCTTCAAGTACATCCATCACGTCGGCTATCGCCCCGAGCTGTTCGATCTCGCGACCGATCCCGGCGAGACCCGCGATCTGGCGGAGCGGCCGGAGTGCCAGGCGACCCTGGCGGAGTGCGAAGCCGCATTGCGCGCTATGCTTGATCCCGAGGCGGTGTCGGCGCGTGCCTTCGCCGACCAGGCGGCACTGATCGCCCGGCACGGCGGTGTCGAGGCGATCTTGAAGCGCGGCGATTTCGGCTACACGCCGGCGCCAGGCGAAAGACCAAACTTCGCCTGACGATCCGCTGACCGGGCCGTCCACCTTGGACCAGGCCATTCGAGCGGCAGCTCGACGTAGGTCTCTGCGAACACGGTCATCGCCGCCAGTTGGCTGACCCGAACATGACATGCCGACGACCAGCGTCGGCACGTCATGGCCGACATGCGTGCCGGCAAATGGGCCAAGGATTTCGCCGCCGCGCGCGACAAACCGTCTGGAAGAGATGCTCGAGACGTTCCCGCTTGCAATCGTCGGACGGAGGGATTCAGGAACGACCCTTCGGTACCAGTAGACGCCGGTCCGTGGATGTCACATGACATCGGTCATAATGGGCAGCTTGCAGCACTCCTTCGTGGCACCGGAGTGCTCCAGGACCGCTTACAGCGCCGGTGTTTGCGGCACATCAGGCCTTTCGGAAGAATTGGCGCGCCACGGTCGACGAAGATGGGCACTATTGCTTCGCCGCGGCGCTATGATGCCGGCGCCCGCAACACACCCAAACCAGCAAGGCGACGACAGGCTGCGATTTTGCGCTACCCGCATCGGCTGCAAATCGGAGTTGAGACGATGAAGGCAATCGCTCTATCAGCAGGGCGTCGGCGTGCCTATCCTGCGGGAGCCGAGACCGCCGGGCCAGGGCTAAGGATCGAGGATGGTTGCAAGCGACAGCTTTGCTGAGTTCCTGCGCGAGCAGCTCGCTCCGCTCGGCCGCGTCACAATGCGGCGCATGTTCGGTAAGACCGGCGTGTTCTGCGACGGGCTGATGCTCGGGATGGTGAGGGACAACATGCTCTACTTCCGGGTTGATGACGACAACCGGGCCGCCTTCAAGGAAGCCGAGTCCTTTCCGCCCCTCAACTACGAGAAGAAGGGCGGCACCATAGACCTCTCCTTTTGGCGCGCGCCGGAGCGGCTGTTCGACGAACCCGATGAGCTTGCCACGACGCCAGATAGGCGGCGATGCGCGGGCGCTTGGCGACGCGATCGCGCAGCGCGACCAGGCGCGGCACCTTCTTCTCCATCCGCTTCATCCGCTTCGGGAAGGCGTAGCGCAGGCCCTCGACGATCTCGAACAGCGACAGGTCGACATAGGTAAGCTTGCGGCCGAGAATGTAGGCGCCGCCGCCGCGCTCCAGCACGCGCTCGAAATAGCGCAGGAATTTCGGCGCGCGATACTTCCAGAAATCCGCCGTGCGCCGCTTGGCCGCGGCGCGCTGCTCCTCGTAATAGAGATAGCCCGAGACCGGATGATGCGTGTCGTGGATCTCGACCACGAGATCGGCGATCGTGAGCTGCAATTGATGCGCCCACAGCCGCCCGGCCTCGTCGCGCGGCGCGAGCCCGAGACGGGGGCCGAGATAGAGGAGGATGTTCGCGGTCTGGCCGATGATGAGCTTGCCCGCCTTGAGGAAGGGCGATGCAAACGGCGGACGCTTGGCCCGCGTGCCGTCGAGAATCGCCATCATCGCCGGCACGCCGCCGCTTTTCGTCCGCTGGCGCGCCACATCGACGTAATCCGCGCCAGCCTCCTCAAGCGCGAGGCGGACGAACTCGCCGCGGCCCTGGATCGTCGGCCAGTAGTAAAGCTCGTAGCGCATGGCTCGCCTCCGCGGTTTTGCGGCATGTTACAGGCTTTTCGCGACCGATGCGGCGTCTGTGCCGCCCTGTGCGGCGAGCCCACTCGCGAGTTGTCGTCGAGAGTATGGCGCGCCAGCCCGGATGAAACTGATAACTACGTTTCCGCTGGGACGCCATGATACCTAAGCCGTTCGCCGCTGGATGCCGCCGTGAGCGGCCGAGAGCCGCCGAAACCACTACGCTATGCCAACAATGATGCGAACTTCAGCTTCGCAACCTCACTTCAGCCTTCGGCAGCTTTTCCGCGTGTCGATGAATTGGTGAGTTGCTCCGCGCAAGTGTCCCGAACGCACTTGCGCAGCCAGCGATGCGCTGGATCGGCATCCAGCCGCGGATGCCAGAGCAATGAAACCGTGACCTCCGGCGTGGAGACTGGAAGGGGAAAACTATGCATTCCGGCGCGCAGGTTTCCGGTGTGTCGTTCGGGAACGCTGGCGATCAGGTCGGAGGTCCTGGCTAGAGCCAGCGCGGTCGAAAAGCCCCCGACGATCGTGACGATCTCCCGCTCCAGCCCGAACTTATTCAAAGCTTCATCGATCGGTCCTTTGTCGAGGCCGCGCCACGAGAGCAAGATGTGCCTGCCGGCTGCATAGCGGGCGGGAGTGATCTTGCCGCGGCTTAGCGCGTGCACTGTTCTCACGACGCCAATGTATCGGTCCCGGAACAATGCTTGCGCACGCACTTCCGGGAGCGTCGTCTTCCCCACAACGCCCGTTTCCAGATCGACGGTCCCGTCGCGAAGCGGCGTGCTGTCCTTGTTTGGCTTCTGCACGAAGCGCAGCCGCACGCCAGGTGCCTCCTCGCCGACGCGAGCAATGAGGTCCGGTCCGAAGTTTTCCACAAAGCCGTCGCGGGTCCGCAGCGTGAACGTTCGGACCAGCTGTTTGAGGTTGAGCTTCTCAGCCGGGCGTAAAACCGCTTCCCCGTCCTGCACGAGCTGACCGACCCGCTCGCGGAGTTCGAGCGCTCGGGGCGTGGGAACGAGACCGCGTCCGGCCCGGACCAACAGCGGATCGCCCGTCGTCGCCCGCAATCGCGCCAGCGCCCGGCTCATCGCCGACGGGCTAAGCCGCAACCGTTGGGCTGCGCGCGCCACGCTGCCTTCCGCGAGCAGCACATCCAGGGTGATCAGTAAGTTGAAATCGGGTGTCGACATCCATCGATCGTAGCACCGTTCGGTCGTGATGTGGCGTCAAACGCACGAATTAAATGCAAATGGTGCGTGTTCCGCCATGTCAGTCAAAGGACTACGTCTCTGATGGCTCCGTTTCGGGAGCTGCTCGAAACGGAGGTCATGGTGAAGCCAATCATTGCAGGACAAGATGAAGCAGTCGCCGGAAGCGCGGAACGAACCCCTTCGGTTCAGTGGGCGCTCGCCAGCCTTTCGTTGTCCATGTTGCTGTCCTCGCTCGGCAC
>JACQDQ010000097.1 GCA_016201015.1 Pseudomonadota bacterium
AGGTCCCAAGGGTTCGGCTGTTCGCCGATTAAAGTGGTACGTGAGCTGGGTTCAGAACGTCGTGAGACAGTTCGGTCCCTATCTGCTGTGGGTGTTGTAGACTTGAGAGGACCTGTCCCTAGTACGAGAGGACCGGGATGGACGTACCTCTGGTGTACCGGTTGTCGCGCCCGCGGCAGCGCCGGGTAGCTATGTACGGTCGGGATAACCGCTGAATGCATCTAAGCGGGAAACCCTCCTCAAAACCAGGTCTCCCTTGAGAGCCGTGGAAGACCACCACGTTGATAGGCCGGGGGTGTACGTACGGTAACGTACTTAGCTGACCGGTCCTAATCGCTCGATTGGCTTGATCTCTCCCTTCCCGCGCAGAGCTAAGACCGGCGTTGAATCTTCGCCGCCGGCTGTCGAACGACAGCAGGCGGACAGATCGACGAGCGGTCGGCCAATGCGCAATCCTCTTTCGCACACATCGGAAGCCGAACATCTCGGCTTCTCGCAATCGGTCCTGAATCTGCGGCTCGACGACCTGGTGACTTTAGCGAGGGGTTAAACACCCGATCCCATTCCGAACTCGGCCGTGAAAACCTTCAGCGCCCATGGTACTGCGTCCTAAGACGCGGGAGAGTCGGTCGTTGCCAGGTCTTCGAACCGCAGATTGGTGTGCCGCGTTTCCTTTCCCTCATTCATCGTGCCGTCAATCTCTGACGCGCGGGAGCCGAGGCCCGGTCGGCACCGATCATCCGATATCGCGGGGTGGAGCAGCCCGGTAGCTCGTCAGGCTCATAACCTGAAGGTCAGAGGTTCAAATCCTCTCCCCGCAACCAAGTCGAAAACCCGCCCGCAATGGCTGGTTTTCGTTTGCTTGGTTCGACCGGGCGCATCGTTTCCATCAATGGCTGCGAATACTATCCGCATGTCGTCGTCGGCCGATCCACCGCCGCACGCGGCGCCTATATGATTTGCGCGAACCGGCGGATGCCGGCGCGGATCTCGGCCTCGGTGAGCGAGGCGTAGCCGAATATCAGGCCGGCCCGGCGCGGCGGACGGGAATAGTACGGATGGATCGAGTAGACGCCGACGCCAACGCCGGCGGCGCGCGCGATGATCGAACCGATGTCGCGCGACCTGATGTCGTTGAGCCAGACCAGCAGATGCACGCCCGCGTTCTCGCCGGCGATCTCGACGCGATCGCCAAGATGCAGCTTCAGCGCCTCGATCAGGGCCCGCCGGCGCGCCGCATTCCGGGTGCTGGCGCGACGCAGGTAGCGCTCGAACCGGCCCGTCGTGATGAAGTCCGTGAGCGCCTCTTGCCCGAGCATGGCCGTATAGCGGTCGGCCATCCACTTCGCGGCCACGACCGGCCTCACCAGCGCCGGCGGCAGCACGAGATAGGCGAGCCGCAGCGCCGGAAACAGGGTCTTGGAGAACGTGCCGATATAGATCACCCGGCCGCTGCGGTCCAACGCCTGGAGCGCCTCGATCGGACGACCCTCGTAGCGGAACTCGCTGACGTAATCGTCCTCGACCACCCAGGCCTTGGCGCGCGACGCCCAGTCCAGCAGGGCCAGGCGCCGGCCGAGCGGCATGATGACGCCCGTCGGGAATTGATGGCACGGCGTGACGCTGGCCAGGCGGATGCGTGCGGCGGCCGGCGGCAATCGCGTTGTATCCAGCCCCTCGGCATCGACCGTCACGCCGATCGGCCGCGCGCCCGCTGCTTCGAAGACCAGGCGCGAGCCTTGATAGTGCGGCTCCTCGATCACGATCTTGTCGCCGGGGTCGAGCAGCACCCGCGCCACCAGATCGAAGGCCTGCTGCGAGCCGTTGACGATGACGATCCGCTCGGCGTCGCATGACATGCCGCGCGCGCGCCAGAGATATCCGGCCAGGGCTTCGCGCAGCGGGCCGTATCCCGCCGGCGGTCCATAGCCGAAGGTGTCGAGCGCGCCGTGCCGCGCCCGGGCTGCGATCAGCCGCCGCCAGATCTCGCGCGGGAACTCATCGATGACGGGCCGGCCGTAGCGGAAGTCGTAGCGCAGGCCGGGCCGGCTCGCATAGGAGCCCGCGGGCGGCATGGCCGGGTCCGCGGTCAGGCGCCGCCCATAGGCGGACAGCAGCGGGCGCGCGCTGATTTTTGGCCGGGCCGCTGGCGGCAGCGCGCGCACCGGCGCGCTGTGGGCGACCGCCATCATCGAGCGGACATGGGCCACGACATAGCCCTCGGCGACAAGCTGCTCGTAGGCCAGCGACACGGTATTGCGCGAGACATTGAGGTCCGCCGCCAGCGTGCGCGTCGAGGGGAGGCGTGTGCCGGGGCCGAGCTGGCCGGCGCGCATCGCGGACTTCAGCGCGTCGTAGATGCGGCGATGGAGGGGCCTGTCGGCGCCTTGGAGGTTCAGCAGCACGTGCGCTCCCGAGGGCCGCCCATCTGGCCCTGTCAATCAGGGAAAAACTGGCTCTTTTTCAGGCCAGCTCCTCAGCCTATGCTGATCCGGTGGTTAAGCCAACAACGGAGAGCGGCCGTGGTGACATCAGCGATGGAGCCGAGATCCGCGCCGGCTGAGACGCCTGCGATCCACCTCGACACCCTGCAGCAGCTCAACGCGGGTTATATCCGGTCGGTGGCGACGTCGGACGTCGGCTGGTTCGACGCGAACCTGTCGGCGGACTTCCTGAACAGCAACCCTGACGGCTCGCTGATCGACCGCGCCGGATTCCTGACGCAGATCGCGAGACCGGCAACGATCGCCGAGTTCAGGTGCGAGGATGTGCGCATCCGCATCCTCGGGGACATGGCGATCATCCACGCGCGCACGACCTACCGGAAACCGGATGGCCAGGTGGGCGCGGGCCGCTACACCGACATCTGGGCGCGCCGGCAGGGCCGCTGGCTGTGCGTTGCCGCCCACGTCACCCGCTGCTGAGGCGACCTTTTCCGGGACACGGACCTCAGCAGGACACCAACAGGAGGAAGGCAAGTCTATGCGCGATGGTCAACGCGTCGCAATGCAGAACGATGCGACGCATCAACTGCGGGCGTTGAACGCCAGGTTCATTCACAATTTCATCACGAACGATGTGAAGTCTCACGCCGCCATCACGCATGAGAGATTCGTGTGCATGACCTCGCGGGGCGCCCGCGAGACCAGGCGGGATTACCTCGCGCGCTGGGCCACGGGATTCGATCCGGAGGTGATCGTCTACTGGGACACGCGTGACGAGCAGATCAGCCTCTTCGGTGCGGTGGCGCTGGTGCGGTCAACGAACAAGCACGTGATCCGCAAGGACGGCAAAGAGACCACAGGGATGACGACCTATACCGACACCTACATCCACGAGAACGGCGAATGGAAATGCATCCAGGCCCAGCTCACGCCGGTATCGCCGGATCACTATCCGGGCGATGAGACGATCGTCAGGAAATACATCAAAGGGCAACTTCAGGAGTAGCTGGTACTCCGACACCGACTTCGTCGCCGCACCGCAAGCATGCCCCCTTCCCAGCTCGACGACATCACCGTCACCGTGCCATTTCGTCGTCGGGTCGCGCCGGCAGCGCTGCGCGATACGGGCTAGGCGGCGGCGCTCGTTCGGTGTAGCTTAAAAGGTGGCTGGGACACGAATCACGCGCTGTTCCCGGCCACCGGGCGGTAAAAAACCAAGGGGAAAGTGCATGCGCAAGCTACTTCTCGTTCTCGTTGTCGCCATGGCGAGCGCAATGCCGCTCGCCGCCCAGGCGCAGCAGCAATCGCAGACCACCGACGTTATGGGCTTGAATAGCGATCAGGTTCTCGCCATCGGCCTTGGGGTCGTTGGTGGCGTCATCGTCGTTGAAGGCCTGCTTGGCGCGCCGGCCTGGGCGGGAGTCGTGGCCGGCGGCCTGATCGGCAACTGGTGGTATAGCCAGCATGCCGACCAGATGCGCGCGGCAGCGGTCAAGAAGGCGAACCTCATGATTGCCGATGCCACGGCGCGGACCCAGGACGTGGCGGCTTACGCGACCGATGCCATCAGCGGTGCGCAGGCGAAACTCATGGGCTGGACCGCGTTGCGAGCCAACTAGGCATACAGCCCCGTCACCTGGTGGGTAGAAAGAACTCTAATCGGTTGGGTTCTTCCACCCAGGCCGTGTACATGCACGCGTGAGGCGTGCGTCTGAGGGTGCGCTGCGGAGTCGATCCGTAGCACGAGAGATATCACGCTTCGCGATCGGCCGGCACGTGCAGAGGCGTTGGTGCATGACAGTGTGACGGCTCGATACTGCAGGATACCGGGGGGGGGTCTACTCTGCATAGTCGTTCGACCGCAAGTCGAGGCCCCCAGACTTCCGTCGGCTCGCCGCACCGACTGCAGAGAGTAGTGTCATGCCGAAATTTTTCGCATTTCTAGGGCTTGCCCTCTCGCTGTTCGCGCCGGCGGCGTTTGGTGGCGGCCCTCCTCATTCCGATGACTGCATCGTCTTCGCGGCGGCGGAGGGCTGCGAGGCGACCCTCATGACCTATATTGCGTTGACGGCGCCGGTGGCGACGCCGGCGCCGATGCACAGCCATGGCGCCTCTGGCGACGCCGACATGCGCACCATGGTGATCAACATGGGCGCGATGACCGGCTACATGATTTCGGGCATGCCGGTGACCATCTCGGCGTTCGCGGGTGCCGCACTCGGCGGTTACGCCGCCATGGCTTGGTACGACTTCAACCGCGAGC
Organism: Pseudomonadota bacterium; assembly: GCA_016201015.1. Taxonomy (GTDB): domain Bacteria; phylum Pseudomonadota; class Alphaproteobacteria; order CACIAM-22H2; family CACIAM-22H2; genus JACQDQ01. The sequence goes on from JACQDQ010000097.1 coordinate 4,708, forward strand.
GCCCCTAGTCCGTACGGCACCGGCCAAGATCCGACGCATGCCGACGCTGCGCGCCCTCAGCAAGGTTAGCTACCGCGACTTCAACGAGAGTTTTTTCGCGCAGCGCCGTCTGCGCCGCCACGCGCGGACCTGGTCGGTGTTGGCGTTCGGCGTCGGCGCAGTCATCAGTGGCGAATTCACTGGCTGGAATCCCGGCCTGATCGAAGGTGGGTTCGGCGGGCTGTTGGTCGCGACACTGGTCGTCAGCGTGATGTACGTGGCGATGTGCGCTTCGCTGGCTGAGATGGCGTCGGCCATGCCCTTCGCGGGCAATGCCTACGCCTTTGGCCGCGCGGCGCTGGGGCCGTGGGGCGGCTTCGTTGCCGGGTTGTCGCAAAACGTCACGACCATTCTTATGTCCGCCGTGATCGTCGTCCAGATTGGCGAGACACTCGCGCCGGCGCTGAGCCGTCTGGCAGGTCTTTCGCTGCCGGAACCGCTGTTGTGGGCTGTCCTCTACGCCCTGTTCGCGGGGATCAACATCTACGGCGTGGTGCTGTTCTTCCGCGTAGCGGTCCTGTTGGCATTCGCCGCCGTCGCCGTCCTGGCGGTATTCTGGTTCGAAGCCCTGCCCTTCTTCGAGCTCCACCTCGCCCTCAATACTCCGGCCCGTCTGGGCGGCACACCTTGGCTGCCGAACGGATTCGTCGGCATCGCCTGGGCGCTGCCCTTCGCCATCTGGTTCTATGTCGCCATCGAGCAGGTTCCGATGGCGGCCGAGGAAACCCACGAGCCGGCGCGCGTCTTGCCGCGCGCCCTGCTGTACGGGATGTTGATTCTCGTCGTGGCGGCGATGCTCACGCTGATCTTGAACTCCGGCGTTTCGCCGGGCGCCGTCGGCGTCGGATCGGCGAAGGAACCGCTTCTGCTCGGTTTCCTGGCGGTCCTCGTCTACCACATCCCCTACGGGGTTCTGCCGTTTCTCTTCCTCATCGGCGGCCTCGCCAGCTTCCACACTGCCATCTACGCGTTCGGCCGCGCGATCTATGTCCAGTCGCGCGCCGGTTATCTGCCGGCGGAGCTGTCGCTCACCCACCGAACACGGCAGACGCCGCACAGGGCCATTCTCGCGGGCACGCTTTTCGGCTACGCGCTGGCGCTCGTCATTCATTTGGCGCCCGGCGACAGCGCGGTATCGCTCGTGCTCATCAACATGTCGGTGTTCTCGGCGTTGATCTCCTATGTCCTGACGATGCTGTCCTATGTCATGCTGGCGCGGAACCACCCGCAGATGAAGCGGCCGTTCGCAAGTCCGCTCGGCGCCACCGGTGCGATCACCGCGCTGCTGATTGCCGCGGCAGCGATCTTGCTGCTCTTCGCCAATCCGGTCTATCGTTCCGGCCTCTATGGCTGCGCGGCGATTCTGCTGGGCGGGGTCGTCTATTTCACGTTGCGCCGGCGCTACCGTCTGATCCGCTCGCCCGAGGAGACCTTCGCCCTCGAGCTCGAGCAGGCGCGCGCGGTCGAGGCGGCCGCGTCACCGCGAATGGTCGAGCCATGACCAACAATCTGCCGAACAGCCTGCACGAGATCCTCGAACTCGGGGGAGTCTCCATCTTTCTTGTCACGTCGATCGCGGCAATTCTGGCCAGCGTGTTCGTGCGCAAGACCAACATGCTCTTCCTCGGCGTCCAGCTGATCCTGCTGCTCCTCAGCGTCGATGTGTCCTTGCGCTGGTCGCATCCCTTGTTCTTCCGGGCCGTGATCGAGGATTTCCAGGCGGCTGACCGGTTGGTGGCGACGGCGCTGTTCATGGCCGTCGGCTTCACGCTCGACATGGCGTTGATGGTCTTCCTCTGGCAGGGGCCGCTGACGCGCGACTCGCAACAGACGTTCCCGAAGCTGCTCGTCGCCGTGGTGCGCATCCTGCTCTACCTCGTCGTGATCCTGCTTATCCTCCAGTTCGTCTACGACAAATCGATCACCGCGCTCGCCACCTTGTCCGGCGCCTTCGCGCTGATCCTCGGCCTATCGGCCCAGACGACTCTCGGCGAGATGTTCGCCGGCATCGCCATCGCTCTATCGCGACCGTTCAACGTCGGCGACTGGGTGAAAGTCGGCAACCTGGACGAAGGACGCGTCGTCGACATGACGTGGCGCCTCGTCCGCATCGAAAACCGTGACCGCAACGTGATCAACGTGCCAAACCGCGTCGTCGCCGATTCCCCGATCAAGAATTTCAGCCGGCCGAGCGGCGTCAGCCGCATTTCAGACGTGATCTATTTCGCGCAAAGCGCGGACCCCGTCGTCGTCCAGGAGATACTCATCGAGGCAATCCGCAAGGCGAAATGCGTGATAGCGAAGCCGGCGCCGAGCGCGCTCTACCGCGGTGCCAAGGATGGCGTCGCCGAGTACGCGATGCGTTACTATATCAACGACTACAAGCTCAAGGACGACGCTACCGAGAACGTCTGGAAGAGCGTCGTTGAGCACGTGACGCGCGCCAATCTGCAGATCGAGCTGCCGCGCCGTCAGGTCGAGATCTGGCGCGAGATTCCGCCCGCGACTCCGGCCTGAGCGGCGGCGGGCTTAGGCCGCCGGAACGCTTGCGACTCGGCGACGTCGAGGGGGTCATTATCTGTTGACACCTTTGGCAAATATGATGATCCTTTTGCCGCAGAGGCGCTTCGCGACTCCGACGCGACGACTAGGGGTCCGCATATGCAGGGAAAAGTTCTGGTTGCAGCGACCAGCAAAGGGGGCGCCGGAAAATCGACCACGATCGCGTGCCTTGCGATGTATTGGCGCGGCGTCGGACGGACGGTGGCGCTCGTCGATTGCGATCCAAACCAGACGCTCACCCGCTGGCACGCGAAGGGCGGCGCGCTGTCGCAGCTACCCTTGCGCACGCAGCTCGACGAGCACGCGATGATCCCGACGATCGCGGAACTCGCGGACGAACATGACCTTGTCCTGGTCGACTGCGCCGGCTTCGGCAACCAGGCGATGGTGTTTGCGATCGGCGCCGCCAACGTCGTGCTGATACCGGTGATGGCCGACGAGGCGAACGTGTTCGAGGCGCTGCGCACGCGCAAGGTCGTTGAGAGCGCGTCGCGGCTGACGCGCCGGCCGATCACGGCGCGGACGGTGCTTAGCCGGGTCAAGCGGGCGGCGGTCGTCGAGCACACGCGCGACCAGCTCGCCAAGCGCGGCCTGGAGCCGCTGACGGCACAGATGAACGACCGCGTCCTGTTTCAGGAAGCCACTTTCTACGGCTCGTCGCCGACGGTTCTCGACCCGGCCAGCTCGGCTGCCCGGGACATCGCGGCCGTGGCGATCGAGATCGAGCCGCTGTTGGGACTCGCGGTCGAGCCCGTGGTCTCCCCCGCCGAGGCTGAGGTCTCGCCCGTCACCTGACGGGCGGCGACGCGCCTCTCTCAATCATCAATCGAGGATCATGGCGCGCAAGCATACACTTCCCGGCGTGGACGAGGCGGCGCTGTCCGAGCTTGCCCGCCAGTTTCCCTCTCACGATGTCGCCGAACCGCAGCCGCCCTTGTCCGGGGACAAGCCGACGGCCGAAATCGCCACCGCGCCGAGACGGTCGAGTTACCTCGGCGTGGCCGCCGCGCTTGTGCTCGCGCTGCTGGCGCTCCTGGTCGCGGCAGTGCCGATCGGCGCCCCATATTTTCGGACGGAGATCGTCAGATGGATCGGCGAAGGGCCGGTCGTCGATGCGCTCATGGGCAGCCGTGCCGGATTCGAGCGCGAGCTGGCCGCGAAGTTCGAGACCGAGAAAGCGACGCGCGCGGAGCTGGGGCGGCAGCTGGCGGCGCTCGGGAGTCGCATCGATCTGCTCGGCGAGCAGGCGAAGCGCGCCGATTCGCGGCTTGCCGCGATAGAGGCAGTCGGCGGCAGTTCCCAGGCGGCGGCGCGGCGCGTCGACGCGGCGGAGGCCAACGTCGCCCTGGCGACGTCGCGGATCGCGGCAGTCGAGCGTGACCAGCGCGCTGCCGCCGAGGCGCTCGTGGCGAAGCTGGCGGCGATTGATCCGGCGCTCGCCGCTATCGAACAGCGGGCCGCCGCTGCCGTCGATCAGCGGACAGCCGGCCTCGCCGAGCAGGTGGCCGGTGCGGCGAAGCGTACCGAGGAGGTGGAGCGGAATTTTGGTGAACTGCGGCAGTTCAATCGTTCGTCGGTGCGCCTGTTTTTGATCGCGCTGCACTTGCGCACTGCCGTGCAGACGGCGGCGCCATTTCCGCGGGAGATCGCAGCCGTGCGCAGCGTTGCCGGCGACAGCGCGGAGGCCGTCGGGCCGCTACGCGTTCTGGGCGAGCACGCGGCCAGCGGCGTGCGCACGATCACCGACCTTCGCGAAGCCTTCGCATCCAATGTCGGCGCTCAGGTCAAGGCGCTCGCAGTCGGGCTGGACTCGTCGTGGGCGTCGCGACTGACATCGATCGTCGCCGGACCACAAGTACCGCGCGGCGGCGAAGGCGAGCGCGTCTGGCGCGTGGTGGTCCAGGCGGAGCAGTTCCTGGCCCAGGGCAATCTGGCGTTCGCGATCAATCAGGTGGAGCGATTCGACGGTCCGGCGGGCGCAATCGTCGCCGACTGGCTCCGCGACGCCAAGGCGCGCCTGGCGGTCGAGAACGCCGCCGCGGCGCTGTCGATCTACGCGCTGAACCAGCTCGTCGGTGGTTCCTGAGGGCGGCTGCCGCGCCGCTCAGACGCGAATGCGATTGTACCAGCGCCGCGCGCCGGGTATCGGCAGGGGCAGAAACAGGAAGCGAATGCGCTTCGGCCGCAGGCCGCAACGCATCATGACCGCCTTGACGCGCTGCTTGGCCTCCTTGCGCGTGAGACCATCGTTCACGAGCTGCCGGTACATCGCGGCCGCTTCCTTGAATTCCTTGCGCGATATCTTCTTTTTCCGGGCTTTGTGCTCAAGGAACGCGCGGACGTTCTGCTCGGCCTGACTCTCCAGGGCGAGCTTCTGCTCGGAGGCGACACCAAGCAGGACGCCGTGCGCCTCGTCATAGTCCATGCCGAAATCGGCAATGCCGGACTTGAGGATCATCCGCTCGTTGTCACGCGAGACGAACCGGCGGTCGTTCGCGTGAAGACGGGCGAAATCGGCAAACTTCCGCCGATCCCGATCCCGGGCAAGGGCGCCGACTTCGGTCGGAGAAAGTGCGTGGTCCGGCATGCGTGATCCTGAAGTGTCGACAACTACTCGATGGCCGTGGCTTACTCTGTATCGTCCTTGAGGTTGCGCACCGTCCTCACCTCGGGTTTGCCAAATTGGGAGTCGGGCGCGGCCGCGAACCGCGTCAGCCACGCAATCCCCGGCTCGGCGACTGATGCGGCAGATGCTGCCGCACGGCGGGCCTCGATGACGGCGCGGTCGAACGCTGAGCCGGCATAGGCGACAGCTTCGTCGAGCCAACGGCGACTGGACCACGCCAGACCGCCGTTTACCGCGACGCGGGCGACGTTCTCGGCGAGGGCGGCATCGGCGCGGGCGTTCACGACGACGCCAAGCGACGTACAGACGGTTTCATGCGTGCGGCCGGCGCGAAACAGGCCCGGCCGCCCGAGATCGACCTGCCCGAGCCGATAGAGGAGGCCGTGAACTGCGCCCATATGCACAAGGTTTTGCCCGAAAAGCGGTGCCGGCTCCAGCGCGCCGGCGGCGATGGCATCGGCGAAAGTTCCGTCCAGCGTGCCCTCGTAGGCCATAACCACCAGCACGTCCGTCTCGCCGGCAAGCACGCGGCTGAGAGCGCGCAGGCCGCCACGATGCTCTGTCGTCGAATGCGTGAGCACCACGTCGAGATCGCGCAGCAGGCTGAACGTCGCGGCAGTCCAGCCGCCGGCGGGGCCGACGTCGATCGTGACCTTCTCGCCATCACGGCGGGCGGCGCCGAGGTCGGCGCGGGTGTGGATCGCGCCATCCTTGCGGACGAGCGCTACGACACAGGCCGGGACTTCGCCGTAAATCTCGAGCGTCGCACGGGCCTCGGCGTTCTCCCGCGCGAACGCAGCAAGACCGTCGCGCTGCGCGAACCCCAACAGGGTTGCATCTGACAGGACGCGGGCCAGGATGGCCGGTCCGCCTTCCTGCTGCTGGAACGACGTTGTCAATGGCGCCAGCGCGTATTTGAGGCGCTCGGCAAAGCGCGCTGCCGGGTCGCCGGGCTCCTCGCCGGTCAGAATGACTGCTGACGAGGCAGCATGCGCCGACCGCGCCGGGGCAATCAGAACCAACGCCGCCAAGCTTGCAGCGACAAGAATTAAACGACGACGGAACCCACACGAAAATCTCGGCGCTATGATTCGCCGCGCCATTCTTTATGTCTCCTGAACCGGCCCTGACCGGTCCGATCCAATCTGGAAGCCGCCCGATACAAAGATTTACCCCGCTGTGGACGACTTGTCACGTCCTATCGCTGGCGACGATCGCCCGCGACTCCGCTCGGAACTCGTCTGACATTGGTTCTCAGTTCGCCCAAGTCTTCTTGCCGGAATCTTCTTGCGGGGCAGCCGATTCCGTCTTGATCATGTAATATTTTCTCGGGTGCCGGCACGGAAGATGTTAATGATGGAACGACGGCGCGTAAACTGCGGAGAGACAGGAGCGTCATGCAATGAAACACGAAGCGGACGAAAGTTCGGAAGGTCCGGCCACGCCGGCCCAGGGCAGCTCGGGCCGCAAGGAGACCGTGACGACCCTTCGCAAGGAGGTTGACCGGCTAAAGCAGCTTTCGAACCGGGCGATGGCGGTGTCGATTGTTGCCGGTGCAATCGCCGTCTCGAGCCCGCTGTGGTCGCCGCCGCTCGTCGCCGTGCTTGGCGGCAGCGATCCGGCCACGGTACGCATGTTCGTCCTCGCCGTTGAGCAGCTCAAGCCGGCGCTCGCCTCGTCAGCGCCATTCGAGCGTCAGATCACCGTGGTGCGCCGGGTCATGGCCGACGACCGCGAGGTGATCCGGGCGCTAGATCAGATCGCGGCGGCGGCGCCGGTCGGGGTGGTCCGCGTCGCCTCGGCAATGCGGCTGCACGACTTGGCCCGCGCGCTCGAGTTGACCACCGCGAGTCCGACCTCGGCGCTGCTCGCTGAGGCGGCGCACCGGCTCGCCAATGACGATCTCGCCGGCGCGGTGAAGGCTATGGAGCGGCTGCCGGCGCCTTATGCGCCGCTCGCGGCGCCGTGGCTCGCCAGCGCGAAAACCCGGCTCACGGCCGGGCGCGTTCTGGAGATGCTCGACTCGCTGGCGACGGCTCGAATGCAGGTGGCATTCCGCCGGTAGGCCACGGTCACACGCGGTGGCGCATGGCCTGCACCACCAGGACGAGCACCAGCAGCGCCCAGATATTGAGCCAGAACAGAAGCCAGAACAGCAGGCTGACGCCGAACAGGATCACGTAGCTGAACCACAACGCGAAGCCGAGGGTCTGCAGAATGCCGCGCCAGGCTTCGCCCGGCGTCCAGACGCGGAACGCGGCGACGATGGTCACGCCGAGCGCCACGGCGAAAGACGCCAGGAAAACAAGTGGCGCAGCCGCGCTGGGCGCGAAGATGTGGCCGATGAGGCCGATCGGCCCGTAGGCGAATGGGTTCGTCCGATCGGCGAGAAACTCCCAAACCGTGATGTTCCACGGGCTTTCGGGCACGAAAAGCCGCGCGAAGTCGTAGTAGCGCAGCTGGTACTGGACGTAGATGAGCCCGGCCCCAAGCACCAGGCCAAGAACCTTTGCCATCACGAAGAAGAGCGGGACCTGGAAGAACTTCTGGTTGGCATATCGCTCCAGCGCGCGGAGCGTGAGGCTGGTCACCGCGAGCAGCACCGCGAGCGCGACGCCTATATCCAGTGCATGTCCACCGATCGAGATAAAAAAGTCCATCGCTTCGGATCGAGGCTCTCAAGGGCTGGCCAGAGGCTGCGTCTACTTGTAGCGGCCAACCCAGTTGCCGAGCAACTTGACGTCCCGTTCCGCGCGCGCGACCGCAAGCTCGACGAGGCGAACCGCCTCCCGTCGCATGCGGTCGGCCCACGGCGCATCGCCGACCGCGGTTGCATCGAGGGTCGCACCAGCCCAGTCGGTCCGTCGCTCGATTGGCGGGGGTAACGGCACGCCGACCGCGTCGATCACGGCGGCGGCGCTGCCCTCCGGCCGGGTGCGAAGGACAAATCGGCGGTCGGTGTGAACGACCTCCACTTCCGCCAGGCGCCAGAGATCACGGACGATCTCCTGCCAGGTGATGGACACGCCCGCGCGCGCCAAGCGCTCTTCGAGTTCGCGGCGCAGCAGGAGCGCGAGGAACGAGCAGAACATGTGACCGCGGACGATCGCGTGCCGGGCCCGTGGGACGGCTTGGGTGTCGAGGATCGCCTTCGCGTCGCCGAATGTCTCCTCGACCATCAGCAACTGGCGGTAGCGCTGGACGACTTCGGCGGGCGGCAGCTTGGTGTTCGTGCGCAGCACGTAATGGCCTGGCCGTTCCGCGGCGGCCGCCTCGGCCTTCGGGCTCGAGCAGACGATGAACCGTTCCCGCGCCGGGCCGTCGCTGCTGCCGCCGACAACGACCTCCTTCACGCCAAATTCGGCGTAGCCGCCGCGCGGGCGTGGCACGCGCACCGGTTCGAGCGGTTGGGTGTCAGCCAGTGCCAGGGTCCGCAGATCACCATCACTCTCGCGGACGCCAAGGATGAAGTGAATGCCGCGCGTCTCGAGGTCCTCGATCGTTTCCGGTTTCGCTATCCGCAGGTCGGCGACGATGCAGACGCGCCGGATGTCGAAGCGTGCGCGCAGTCGGTCGATGGTCGGGATCAGCGCTTCGACGTCAAGTGCGCCACCCGGCCACAACTCGAAACAGATCGGCCGGCGATCGGCGTCGATGACGACGCCAACCGCCATTTGTTGCGCGGCGGACCGTCGCGCCTTGGCGCGTCCACCCGCTTCGGCCCTGGTCTCGAGCGTAATCGGAAGCGTGTTGAAGAAGACAAGGTCGAGCCCTGCGTCCGCGTCGGCGCGCTGGGCGAACAGCCTCTCCTCGATCAGATCCTTGGTCGTGCGCTCGACACGCGGAGCCTTCGTGCCGGTCCCATCGAACTCCTTGCCGAGCCACGCCATGGCGACATTGACCTGGCGGTCGTTCAAGCTGGCGGTACCGGGCACGGCGTGATCCTCGAGCCACTCGCTCACCGAGTGGCGCGGCTCGGTGGCGAACATTCGTTGCAGCACGCTCGCGTAGACGACCCGCTCCACCGGAAAGTTGAATCGCCGGCTTACCGCGGCCTCGGCAATTGCCTGGCGACAGCCGGTCTCCTCCCACAACCGGTCGGCGATCAGCGACGGCCCGATCCGCCGGCAACGCACGGCTTCTATAGCCTGTGGCCGCGCGGCCGACAGCAGAAGGGCGGAGTCCGAGAAGCGCGCGCCCGATTCCAGGAGATAGTCGTATTGGCGCCGGGCGCGGACATAGAAGAGGAGGAAGATGAGAGCGACAACAGCGACCGCCGACGTCTGCCCCACGACGATCCACACGGCTTGCGGCCCGCCGCCCGACATCGGTGCCACGGGCTCGTGAATTTCAATCGTCACCGGGAGAAGATCGGACACGCCGTCGGCGTCGATGGCGATCATGAAACTATACATGCCCGGCGGGCGGGTCCAGCCGGCGATCGCATAGATCCCAGCCGTGGCTTCGACCGCTCTCGTCGGCTGGTCGTTTTCGATCACGTCGAGGCTGGCGCCGGCCACCGGCTCATTGGTTGCGAAGCGATCGAGATAGATGAGAAGCCGGCCTTGGGCCGCGGCCACAACGACCTCGAAGTCCTCCGACGACGCCGAGCCGCGGGGAACCGCCGTGGCGGGGACCGACGGACCTTCGTCATGATGGTCGTGGCCTTCATGCGCGATACCAGGCCGGACCGCGAAAACCGCAAGCAGCCATACCAACGCGACAGACGCAATCGCGAGTCCGGATGTCAATGCCCGGCGGGCCGGCGATCCGGGCGAAAGGCACGAGCCGGCGAGGCGACGACGTTTCATGCCGGCAACCGTCGGGTCAGCGGACATTGTTGAGGAACGCTGCGCCGTTCGTGACCGCGCGCGCCCCGGGCGCAAGCCCGGCGAGCACCGATAGCTTCTCGCCGTCGATAGGTTGGACGCGGACCGGACGCGCGACGAACCGCTCGGCGTTGATCTTTTCCCAGACGATGGTTTCGCCGTTAGCGGCGCGGACGACGCTTTCCCGCGGCAGCGCGATGCCGGACCGCGTGTCGCTGCCCTGGACCATGACGGTAACGGCTGTGCCGACACTCAGCGGCGGCGCCGGGCCGTCGATCGCGAACATGAGAAGGATCGCCTGGTCACGCAATTGCGGCCCGCGACCGATGAACTTGAGCGGCAGGTTGACGCCGCTCGTCGTGCGGGCAAATGCATTTCGGATCTGCTCCGGCACATTGGCGTCGATGGCGGTGGCCTCGACCAGCAGCCGCTGGGGGTCGACGATGTCGAACACCGGCTGGCGCGACTCGACGATCTGCCCGGTCGTTGCATGCACACTGGCGATGACGCCGTCGACCGACGCGCGTAGCGCCACCTTCGTTGAGAGAGAGCGAGTCAGGATCTCGTAGCGCTTGCGCAGCCCCTCCAGCTCGAATCGCGCCGCCTCGAGTTTCCGCTCGCGGAACGGAACGACGAGAAACTCCTGCAGGAAGGCGATTTTCCGCTCTTCCTTCGCGATATCCACCGCGAGGTCGGCGGCCTGGCTGAAGATCGTGCCGCGTTCGACGCGGCTGACGGTTGGGATCACGTACGCCAGGATCTGCCCCTTGGTCACCGGCGTGCCGATGAGAGGCATGCCGCCTTCCACCGGCTCGATGCGGCCGGTCTGGTGCGACTGGACCTCGCCGCTCGCGTTGGGATCAGCGATCACATGGCCGGGGATCTCGTCGGTGCGCGGCACCTCGGTGGATGCCACGACGACGGTGCGGATCGTCAGTAGCCGCTGCGACGGCTTCGGCACGAAGAATGAGCCGTCCGGCATCCGCCGGGGGCTGTCGGGAATGAATCCGGTCTCTGGTGTCATCGGCGCGCCTGGGTCGATTTTCGTCGCTGCCGCCGGTGCGTCGTGCGATGGCGCCGTTCCGGCATGCTGGCCGGCGTGCGTCTCGTCGTCGTCGCCCTGGCCGCCGTTGAGCATCATGCCCATGACCGGCTTGCCGCCCCAGGCGCGGCCGGTTCCGGCCTTCTGCCAGAGAATCGTCGTCTTGAACGGCGAGCGCGCGCCGCCTTGGTCCGGGTACTCTCGCCTACGCGAGTGTGGTTGTGTTCGGTATCTTCGTCGGATCGGTCGCGGCCGAGATCATGGCCGAGGCGTCGGCGGAATTCGTATTTGACTTGTTCGACAACTACATGTGGCATCCGCCCGATCCGCAGGCCGCCGCGGCGCGTCCGCTCGACCTGTTGACCGAGCTCGTGATCGACGAGTAACTTCGGGAATCGGGGCGCGCGGCGACAGCGTGGGTCGGCTGTTTCGCCGGCCAGTGGAGGGATATGAGCAGGTTGATCGTTGGTTTCGCGCGGGTGGCCGTGATCGCGGCCGGCTGTCTCGCGGCGACAGTCGCCGCGGCCCAGCCGTTGGCGTCGCTGCGCGAGGCCCAGGCGACTCCTGACAAGGCAGCCCGCTCCCAGATCCGCATCGTCGGCTCGACGTCGATGGAAGATCTTACCCAGATCGTCGTGAAGGCGCTCGTCAAGAAGTGGGGCATTCAACCGCCGATCGTCGAGAAGTCCGGCAGCCGCGAGGGCGTTCGCCTGTTTTGCGCCGGCATCGGTCTCGAATTCCCCGACATCGCCGCCTCGTCGCGGCGCATAACGCAGTCCGAGTTCAACGCATGCATCGAAAACGGCATCCTCGACATCATCGAGGTCGCGGTCGCGCTCGACGGCATCGTGGTCGTCACCGAGAAGGGCGACCCGGTGTTCAATATCACGCCGCGGCATATCTATCTCGCGCTCGCCGCCGAGGTGCCGCGGAAATTCGTGCTGGGCGCCAATCTGCCGCCCGAGGTGGCGCGCGCGGCCGAGGCGGCCGAGGGCGAGGACTTCATCCAGAATCCGTTCAAGAGCTGGCGCCAGGTCGACAGCCGGCTGCCGAACGTGCCGATCCGCGTCTACGGGCCGGAGCGCGGCTCGGGCACGCGCCAGTTCATCAACGACATGCTGTTCGAGAGCGGCTGCCGCGGCTTCCGTGAAATCCGCAACATCTACGGCGCGGCGGATCGGGTGCGGCAGTGCATCACCAAGCGCACGGACGGCGCGTGGGTCGATGTCGCGGAACCGTTTGCCGATAAGGTGATCGAGGCGGTGGTCAAGGACGATGTCGGCACGCTCGGGTTCGTGCCGCAGGACGTCTACGATCTGGACAAGGAGCGGGTCGATCAGCTTCCGGTTTTGGGGCAACTCGCGACCCACGAAACGATCGCCTCGGGCGAATACCCGCTGCGCCGGCGCATGTACTATTACGTGAAGCGGGCGCATATGCGGAACGCCCAAGGAGTCGGCATCGTGCGCGGCCTGCGCGAATTCTTGGCCGAAGTCACGAGCGAAGAGATGATCGGCCCGGACGGCTTGTTCCACAAGGTCGGGGGGGTGGTTGCGTTGCCCGAAGAGGAACGCGAAGAGTCACGGCGCAACGCTAGTATCCTGCGGCGTCTCGAGCGATGAGGGGGCGTGCGATGCCGCGGGGGGCGCGGAGAACGGCCTCGAGCACGCGCAAGGGAATTGCCCGCATGGCCATGGCGGCGGCGTTGGCCGCGGTCCTGGTGGTCCTCTCGACAGGCCCGTCGCGCGCGGAGGGCGATGTTTTCGACAGCATCAAGGAAGGCCTCAAGTCATTGTGGTCGTTCGTCACCGGCGCTGCCTCGACCGCCGGCGACGCGGTGACGCCGCCGACATCGATCCAGACGCTGAAGAGCATCAGGGGCGAGGACAAGAGCGAGTTCTGGGCGATGCTCGAGGATGCGGGCTACGATCTCAAGGAGATCGATACCGAGGTCGGGCTCATTCCCGCCATCGAGGCGACCTATATTCTGACGCGCGAGCTGTCCGAAGCCGACAGGGAAGCGCTCGATTGGCGCCTCGAGAAGTTTGCGAAGAATAGCTCCGGCCTCATCGCCTTGATTGAGCGGGGAATCATACAATCGCTTCTCGACGCATCGGAGCTCGGCGACTATCGGGTCGAGAAGGTCAAGATCCAGTTTCTGCCGCTGCCGAAGGCCTCTTTCACGTTGTCGCCGACGGATGCGCCGCTCGAGGAGGAGCACGACGTCATTTACCGCGCGGTCAAGGAGCAGCGGCGCGAGATGCGGCGCGTGGGCGAGTCGATGCGCACGGAGCACGCGCTCGGCCCGGCCTCGCCGCGCGCACGCCAGTCGACTCAGCGACCCGAGTAGCGTAGACTTCATCCGAATCCCAGGAGGCGCCCATGCGTAGATTTGCTCTGTTTTTGGCTCTTGCCGGCTTTCTCGGCGTCGCGACAGCCCCGGCATTCGCCGAGGATGCATTGCGCTGGCCGTCGGTATTGGCGCAGGCCCAAGCACCGAAGGCAGTGGAGCCCGGCTGGACGGCCGGCAAAGTGGTCGCGGTCGGCGTGGGCGCGATCGCCGGCATCGTCGTCGCCAACGCGGCCCTGCCGGTGGCCTGGGGTTTCGTGAATCCGGTCATCGGCGTCGTCGTCGGCGGGATGATCGGCAACTGGGCGCATTCGGCGTCGACCGAGCAGCCGCGCGCGATGGTGCGCCAGCCGACGTCGATCGCGGCTGAGGCGCCGTCGCTCTTCCAGCTAGCGGCGCTGTCGGTCGAAACGGACTGACCGCCCGTCCGGATTACACGTTCCGCCTATTGGTTGTGCTCGGAGGGGGATAGCAGCGATACCGCTGCTGTCCCCTTTTTCGTAGCCGTTCGGGAAGAAATCCGGCGGCGTGCGTTGATCGATGCCCATGCATATGCATGCCGGCAGGCGGTCAGCCAGGCGCCTCGGCGACGGCAATTTTATCATCGCCAGCAAATGTGCCCGCTTCTTCAGCAGCGCCGACCGCGACGCAGCGCGCGGCACGTGACGTCCAACGAGACGCCGATGTCGATAATTGCGCTGTCACGCAAACCATTGGCCGAATGGTAGAAAAAACTTGCCATTGGGTGGAAGCTTTGTCACAAGTGGAGTTACCGAGGCTATCCGGAATTTCGACGGGGATTAAGGTGGGAGGGCGCAATTTCATGAGTAAGTTGAGTTTTCGCTGGGCGCTGGTCGCCGCGGGCGCGGCGATCGTTTTCTCGGGCGTTCCTGCCTTGGCCGACGAGGAGGAAGAGCGCGGCGTCAAATACGAGATCGGCAACCTGACGCTGAACTTCATGCTCGACGCGGGTCTTGCCGGCTTCTCGGCCTCGAACACGAATTTCGGCATCGGCACCAGGAGCGTCGACGACGACGGCGAGCGCAAGGGCACGCGCCAGTGGTTCGAATACTTCGTCAAGCCGGCGCTCGGGCTCGTGTATGACACGAAGGTGTCGGGCGTCCTTTACGGGCTGGTCAGTGCGATCGGCGCCGGCACGCGTGGCGACGGCGATGCCGCGAACCCCTCGGGCACCGCCGCGCACCCGGATCGTTTGCGGCTCGAAGAGGCGGCCTTCGGCTGGAAATCCGGCGACCTACTCTTCCTGGATCTCGGCGAGAACGCGATCGACGTCTCGGTCGGCAACCAGACTTTCAGCGTCGGCGACGGCTTCATGATTTTCGACGGCACCGCGGACGGCAATCGCCGCGGTGCGATCGTCGTCGGGCCGCGGCTCGCCTTCGAAAAGACGGCGATCGTCAAGATCAACACCGAGCCAGTGCGCGCCGACTTATTCCGCCTGCAGGCGGTGGTCGACCAGAAACTGATGAGCGAGACCGACGGACCGCATACCGAGCTCTATGGCGCGAACATCGAGTGGTTCGAATCCTCCCACAAGGACCACGGGCGCTTCGAATACGAAAGCCGCAAATGGTATGTCGGCCTCATGGCCCTCCACGTCACGGCGGCCGATTCGACCGGAGTACGCAACTTCTCGTTCACGGACGGCGGCAACGGCTCGGCGTCCGGCGCTAACCGCGACGGCCTCAACGTCTATTCGGCGCGGGTCGGCGGTAAATTCCTGCCGATGCTGCCCGACTTCGCGTTCTACGGTGAATATGGCATCCAGCGCAACGGCAAGTCGCTGCGCGAGGTAAGCGCCAACGCCTGGTATTTCGAGCCGCAATACACGCTGTCGATGCTGCCGTGGACGCCGCGGATCGGCTATCGCTACGCGCATTTCAGCGGCGATGGCGATCCCACCGACCAGAAGGACAAGTCCTGGGATCCGTTGTTCCCGGAGACCGGCCCGCGCGGCATCGGCACCTGGACCCACGGCGAGATCTACGGCCGTTACGTCGGGGGCAACAGCAACGTCAACCTGCACCAAATCCACCTGCGGGCGACGCCGATCGAGGAGAAGCTCAATGTCGGCGTGCTGCTCTATCGCTTCAATTTTGACAAGCCGCAGCAAACGGCGGGCGTCACCGAGAACGGCATCATGGACGAGGTGAACGTCTACGCCGAATGGGAGACGCCGGTGAAGGGGCTTTCCATCGCGCCGCTCGTCGGAGCCGCCAGGTCGCGCGACGGCTTGAGGCAGTCGCTCGGCACCGATGATCGCAACGACCGGACGTTCTGGCTCGGCCAGGTCATCGCCCTCTATAAATTCTGAGGCGCCAGCGTCACCCAAACCGCTCAGGCGTTAGGGCATTGTCGACGAACGCCTTCTGACAGCCTCCTACAGCCGTAGGCCCTCAGCGCAGCGTGACGTCATTCGAGTCGACCTGACCCGACAGACGCTGGCGGATATGCGACCACGAAATGCCGATCGCCAGCACGTTGGCGAACACGATCATCGCGATCATGAGCGGGGTCATCGGGCCGAGAGCAGCAAGCACGCCGAGATCGGCGCAGGCCCATGTCAGCGCGCCCGACAGCGCTGTCGCGATCGCGATGCCGGGCCAGCCGAGCGAGCGCAACGTCGCGAGACCGAACAGCAGATAGACGACGACCAGCAGGATTCCGGTCAACGCCTTGAATGCCCAGAGGTCGACCGTGAACTGCAGGAGCCAGTGGGCATAGGAATAGCCGCTGGGATTGTAGGTGGCGAGCACCAGAAACAGCGCAACGGCCCAGCGCACGAAGAAACTAGAGTAGCTGAACAGTCGGGTCATGCTCGTGGTCCCAAGTCCCCGGCCGGCGGCTCTCGCCAGGCGGGCAGCCGTCAAGAACTAGCGCGCCTTCATTGCCCAAACAACTGAATCTGCGCTTCCGTGCGCTCGCGGCAGCGCAATTTGCTGATTTGCAGATGCGCGCTTTTCTGGCCCGTATAGGGATCGATCGAGATGGAGTCGATGAACCGGAGCTGCTCGCGCAAATCGACATACTGAACCGCGATGTCGGTGATGCGGTACGGAATGTAGATTGGGCCCAGAACGGTATAGAGAATCAACAGCGTGGTCACGCGCCCAACGGCATCGCGCACCGTCCCTGGCCCAATCACTGGCAGCACGACGTAGGGGCCGGCGGGAATTCCATAGCGGCATAGCACCTCCTCCAGGGTTCGCAGGTGTCTAGGAACGCCCAGATCTGCCGCCACGTCGTAATAGCCGCCGATGCCGATAGTGGTATTGATGCCGAAGCGGTACGTCGCGTTGCCCGCTTGGGCGACGTCGCCAAGCAGCAGGTTGTTGATGATGGTCATTGGCTCGCGGAGATTTGCGAACACGCTAGACACGCCGTGCTGCACCGGCCGGTTCGTGTATTGGAGATAGGTCAGGGCGACCGGATCGAGCAGATAGCGCCGCAGGAATGCATTGATTTCATAAGCGTAGCGGTTGACCGATTCATAGGGATCGATCGCTTGAAGCTCGTCGAGAATCTCGGCCGTCCGCGATGTCGCCGCCGCGTCGCGGAGGTAGACCGCGTTTCGCGCGCCGCCGCGGCGAATCTCCTGAGAGTCGGACCGGACGAGAAAGGCGGGGTCGGCGAGAAGCTCGCGCAAGCCGGCGTCGGGATCACCGTCCGGCTTTCCGCGCGCATCCTCCGCATGCAACGGCGCGGCGGCGACCAGGGCGAGCAACAACAGGCTAAGCCGGACGAAATTCCGAAGGGTCGCGGCACGTCGGGGCGCGTCGCGCCGGAACTGCGCGCGGGGGCCGGGTCCGTCGATGCGGAAGCTCGATGCCATGGACCGAGTTGTTTTCGTGCAAAGCGCCTGAACTCGGGGGACGTGAGAACCGCGCGACTATATCGGCATCGTCCCAGCATGCCCAGAGGAAATCAGCGCGGCCGTATGCTAGAGTCGACCATCGTTGCGGGCGGCAGCGGCCATGAAGACTGCGTCCTCGAGACACTTGGAATTCACCTTTAGCGGCTTCTTGAGTCGATGGGGGGTAAGCCTGTTCATCGTCTTCGCCAGCTACAACCCGGCCGGCTATTCGTATTATCATTGGGTCGCCCGGACTGAGATGGTAGATGGATATCTATCGCTCAAGATCGCGGCTGGCGTCCTGCTGGCGACAAGCTACCTGGTCATGGCGCGGATCAGCCGTTCGGCTGTCGGCACGATCGGGTTCATCACCGCCCTCGTCGCCGCCGCCTTATTCAGCTATGGCGTGATCTCGCTCACCTCGCCCGGAACCCGGTGGGCCGAGGTCGCTCGCTACATGCATTTGGTGTCGCTCGCGACGGCACTGGCGGTGGGCGTCTCGTGGGCGCAGATGAAGCACCGCCTAATCGGTCAGCGCACCGCCCGGACCGTGACCTGATGACGCGGCTCGACGGCCATACGATCCGGCGTCCACGCGCGCTTGGCGTAAGCCCAGTCTCGCTCGCCCCAACACCCGCGCCGCGCCGATGACCTCCTCGTCTCACCCACCGAAGCCGCGCGTCGTCGCCGATGGCATGGGCGCGCGCGTCGAGATCGTCGGTAGTCAGGTCCGTATCAAGCGCAATGGTCTGCTCGGCCTGCTGATCACGCTGTTCGGTCTGGGCGATGGCCTGAGCGAGAAGACGATTCCGATCCACCGGATTTCGTCCATCGAAATCGTCCGGACATTCGCCTTCGCGGTTTTCTGCATCGAGTATATACGCTTCAGCTTTCCGGGCAGTCCCGAGGCGAAGGGCAGCGATTGGCGCGATGCGATGCTCGAGCATACCGTGATGATGAATCTCTTCGACAATCGGAAGTTCTACGAGATGAAGGAGACCATCGAACGGGAAATGGAGGCGATCCGCCGGGGTGACGCGCCCCCTGATCCGGATGACGGCGTCGTGTCGCCCGGCCCCGCTGGGCCGGCCGCGCCCGCAGCCGCGGCGCAATGGTTGCAAACGACGCGCAGCCGGCTTCAGGAAGCGTCGGGGTGGGCCGTTGCCCGGGCG
>JACQDQ010000098.1 GCA_016201015.1 Pseudomonadota bacterium
GGCCGCCTACGGCCTGCCGGCCCGACATCCTTCAGATAAGAGTGCGTCAAAGCCACAGTGAGGTGGGCTATGCCGCCGCCGCACGGCGCGCCCTTTCGCGATAGATGGCATATACGCCGCTCGCTGTGACGATCGCCGCGCCCAGGATCGTCCAGCCGTCCGGAAAGTCGCCGAAAAAGACGAAGCCGACGATCGTCGCGCCGATCATCAGCGTGTAGCTGAACGGTTGCACGACCGAAGCCGGTGCCGCTTCAAGCGCCTTGATCAGCGTGAAATGCGCGCCGCTGCCGAACAACGCGACGACAACAAACATGATCCAGGCGAACGGGTCGGGTGTCTGCCATTGCAGCGGACCGATCGCGCTAAGCACGACGACGCCGACCACGGCGGAGTAAAGCAGCGTCGTTTCGTTCGTATCGACGCGAGATACGATACGCACGAGAATCTGATAGACGTCGAACTGGATCGCCCCGGCGAGCGGAATGGCGACCATCCATGTCACCGCGGCGAAGCCGGGGCGGATGATGACGAGCACGCCGAGGAACCCGACCAAGACCGCGGACCAGCGCCGCACGCCGACGCGTTCGCCGAGCAGCGGTACCGAGAGCGCGGTGACGAGCAGCGGCGCGATCGCGGCGATGGCGTGCGTGTCGGCCAGCGGCATGAAGCGAAAGGCGAAGACGAACGTGCCGATCTCGGTGACGAGCAACAGCGAGCGCAGGATCTGCAGTCCGGGGCGGCGCGAGCGCAGGGCAGCCACGACACCCCGCCGACGCGCCACCCACAACGCGAAGACGACGAAGAAGATGAACCGCAGCCACAGGATCTGCACGATCGAATAGGTGCCGACGAGATACTTGCTGACGCCGTCCATACCGGCGAACAGCAACATGGATACGACCATGAGCGCAATGCCGCGGCCGATTTCGGCGCGGCCCGACGGGGCGGCGCCGCCCATCAGCCGGCACCGCCGCTAAGATCAGCCATTGTCGCCGGACTGCCGTAGCACGAGCCGGCAACACCCAGCCGCGCCTGGTTGCCAAGTCGCGGCTGCCAACGTGACGCCGGTTGGAGCAAACAATCCATGATCGAAGCGGCCCGCGATCGCGCACAGGCGGGCGATTTTCGCGTCCGCCAGACCCGCCTCGCGCCACGCCTCAAGCAACGGACAGCGCCGCACGCGGATTTCGACCGAGCCGTCGGCGGCGTGCGCAACTTGCGTCGGAAACAGCGCCCCACCGGCCGGGCTGGCGGCAAGAAACGCCGCCGCCACGGCTGCCGGCCGGCCGCGCTCGGTTCGCGCAAACAGCCTGCGGCCAACCTGCTCGCCGCGGCGATGGACCGCGCGCCCGAGAATCTCCGCCGCCCGCTCGCTGCCCAGCTCGCTTGCCAGCTCTTCAAAGATAAGATGATAAAGCATCGCGCGATTCGCGAAGGATTCGCGCAGCTCTTCAATCAATCTGGGTTCGTCCACCCGCGCTCCTGCCGGCCCACGCCGTGGAACGACTCTATCGCGGTGAGATGAGGACCGCAAACCGCGGCTTTGCGTCGCTGCGGCTTGGGATCGCCGGCGCGCGCGGCCTCAGGTCCAGGCGCTCGCCGCGCTCTTGGTATCGACCCGTCGGCTCGTCCAGTGGCGCACTCGCTCCAGAAGATGCTCGCGCGTGAAGGGCTTGACGATAAAATCGTTGCCGCCGGCCGCGATGCCGGCCCGCACGTCCTCCGGCGTCTTGCATGCCGTCAGAAACGCGATCGGCACGCTGTTCAGCTCCGGCATTGTCCGCAGCTTGCGGCAGGCCTCAAATCCATCCATGTCCGGCATTTGGATGTCGAGCAGGATCAGCTTCGGCATCACGCGACGGACGAGAGTCAGGCACTCGGCGCCGCTGGCACAGCCAATGAATGTATAGCCGCCGACGAGCAGGACCATCTTGAGAAATGTCAGGTTCTCAGGCACGTCATCGACTCCGATGACGACCTTGCGCTTGTTGTCGATCTGTGCGTTGACCGGGTTCACGTCTTCCCTCCCACTCAGGCCCGAGGCAGGTTCATGCCGAGCGCGCCAGGAACCGCGTGCGCACGGCCGCCCATGACGGCGGCGCGGCGACCAGTACCTCTTGCACCAGTTTGCCCGCCTTTACCGCGTTCGCGGCCTTGCATGCCCCCTCGAGGCGCCGCGCCAACGCCTGCATGCGCCGCGCACCGAAATTTCCCGCCGTGCTCACGAGGTCGTGCGATTCGCGCGCAATCTGCGCGAGGTCGCCCTGCTCCATCAACGCCTTGATGCGATCAACGCGCTGCGTTGCGCCGTCGAGGAATTCCTCGACGAGGCTGCGAAACTCATTCAGCGGCACTGCTTCCTCGATCGTCGCCAGCTGGCTATCGTCGAGTATCGGCAGTTCTGCTTCGCCGGACTGGGCAGCGCCAGCGGCACCCGCAGTGGAATTCAACGGCCCGACAATCCAGCGTTCGATCGTGGCGAGCAGCACGTTACGGTCGATCGGCTTTGATACGTAGTCGTTCATACCGGCCGCAAGATACTCCTCACGCGCACCCTGCATGGCGTGCGCCGTCATCGCCACGATCGGCACCTTCGCCTTTTCGTCGCCGAGCTTGCGGATACGACGCGTCGCTTCCACCCCGTCCATCGACGGCATCTGCACGTCCATGAGGACCAGATCGTATGCCTGGCGCTGCAACGCTTCGATGGCCTCGACGCCGTTCTCGACCGTGTCGATCTCATATCCCGCCTTGCCGAGCAGCATCACGGCGAGACGCTGGTTCACCTTGTTGTCCTCGGCAAGCAAGATACGCTTGCCTTTGCTCTGCGGCGCCGCGTCTGGAGCCGCAACCGATATCGACGTCTGCATTGGCATGCTGCCGTCTCGTGGCGTTGACAAATTGCCCTGAGCTTCGGTCGACTTTGTCGGGTTCGTGGCGCCGACCGGCGTGACGGGCAACGGTGCGACGAGCCGACACAGGCAATCCACCAGAACTTGACCGCGAATTGGCTTTTGCAACAGAGCATCGAAGACCGCCCGAGCCGTCGAGTTTTCCGAGGGCAGCCCGATCGACGAGGCGAGAACCAGCCTGGTCGACGTCAATGCCGGGTTGGCGCGAATTTGCCTTGCCAGATCCTCGCCGTCCTGCCCGGCAAGCTGGTGGTCGATCAAGGCGATCTGGAAGGGAGATCCCTGCTGCACGGCGTGCCGCAGTTCCATCAGCGCGTGGTCGAGGTCGGCCGCCTCGGTGACCTGCATCTCCCAGCCTTCGAGCTGGCGACGCAGAATCTGCCGGTTCAGCGCAACATCGTCGACGACCAGCGTGCGCACGCCCGCCAAATGCTCGACCGGCGCCGCCGGCCGCGGCTGCTGCCCGGCGTCGGCCGCGAGTCGGACCGTGAACCAGAAGCGGCTGCCCTTGCCTGGCTCGCTTTCAACGTTGATTTCACCGCCCATGATTTCGACGAGCTGCTTGCAAATGGTGAGACCCAGCCCGCTGCCGCCGAAGCGACGCGCGATGGTGCCATCGGCTTGAGAAAATTTTGAGAACAGTCGGCGGCGAGCGTCGTCCGAAATACCGATCCCGGTGTCGACGACGTCGACGCGGACGATTGTCGCCGATCCGTCCGTCTCGATGGCACGAACATCGGCGGCAACGCAGCCCCGCTCGGTGAACTTGA
>JACQDQ010000099.1 GCA_016201015.1 Pseudomonadota bacterium
AAACTCATTTTACCCAGATTAACAAAGCAGGCTTTCGCAAGGGGCTGTAGAGCAGCTAAATCTCCTGGCTGGCTCTTCCGTCTAAAAATGTTGATGTGCGATTGGGTCGGCAAGTTGCAGTCGAAGATGGACCACGGATGATGGCGAGAACGACAAGAAGGCGAACTGAAGGAGCCGGTCATTGGACGGGATGCGGCGCCTCAAGGCCATTGGGAATACGAATATCGACCTCGAACTGGCACTCCGCCGCCACCATGTTGACCTTGACGCCACCGCGCACGAGGCCGGGGTTCACCGTCACGCGGCGCACGATCTGCGCTGCGCCGGGGCCGAACGCCGTGTCGATCACCGGCGCCGCGGCGTCGAGCGTCGCCGACAGGTTGCCGAGATCCGGTGCCGGCATTTCGGTGAGCTTGTAAAGCGCCTCGATCAGGTTGGCGGCGATACGCGTCGCGCTCTTGCTTGCATGCGTATATGCGCCATGCGCGCCTTTGGTTCGTACCGTGAACGCGAGCCATAGCGGGCCCTTCTCGCCGAAGCGCAGCGTGCCGGGTCCGCTCGGCTCGCCATTGAGGCAACAATCGCCGAACACCTCGGGATGATGCTCGAACAGGTAGCGGGCGCCCCACGGACCGAAGGTTTCTTCGTCGGATACCGCCGACAGCGTCAGCCGGCCCTTCAACTGCTCGCGCAGGCGATGCAGATAGGCGAAGGTGAAGATCGACGCCGTCGTGCCGCATTTCATGTCGGCGGCGCCACGGCCAAATATCTTGCCATCGACCAGCGCGCCGCTCCACGGCCTTTGCGACCAGCCCGATTCGTCCTCGACCGGGAAGCAGTCGATGTGGCCATTGAGCGCGAGATGGCGGCCCGGCGCGCCGCAATCGAAGGCGGCGACGATATTCGGCATGGTCTCGTTCGGCGCGATCACGCGATAGGCCAGACGCTGCGCGTCGAGGAATTTCCGAATATGCGCCGCCGCCTGGCGTGTGTCGCCCGGCGGATTGGGGCTGGCGCAACGCACGAACTCTCGCAGGAACTCGATGAGAGTCTCTCGATCCCGCTCGATCCAAGCGAGCAGGCTTTCCTTCGTCGCGGCCATGTTCTTCCCCCACGGTAGTGCCAAGCTTGTCATCCTAGTGTCTGGCGCGGCCAAGATGAATGCCAAGGTGCACGCCCAAGGAAAGACCGCTCTGCCGACCTCGCCCGTAGAACCCTGCATCATCGAGCGCGCCATCGACTTCGCCGTGGCAGCCGGCCGGCCGCCGCCCCGGCCGATCGCCATCGGCAGAAATTCGCCGCGCGTTAACCTTGGTAAACGGCATCAGGCCGAAGACCTCATATAACCAATTGAATTCATTAGAAATGCTATTCGAATGAGCAACGACACCGAGCCAAAAAATCGTCGGTCTCTGTGAGGCGGGTCACATCGAATACCCGGCGTCTCGGCTAAATTTATCGCGTCATTGAGGCAAAGGCCGAACACCAAAGGATATGGAGACGACCATGCGCAACACGATGACCCTGATCGACCTGGCCAACGACGCGACCCTGAAGATCGCTGGCGGCTTTTTCGCGGTGTGGGGCGTAACGCTTGTCGTGCTGAACGTCGCTTTCCAGTGACCGCAAGACAGCAGGTCACGGCACCTATGTTACCGCCCGCCAACGACGAGATTGCGATGGGCGATTTGCGACGCCGCGCCGCCGGCTGCGATGCCGAGCAGGCGCCGCGCGGATGGCTCGGGTTGATCGGCGCGGCCGGCTGACCCGGAGCAAGACTGCGGCGCCGGCATAGACCGGCGCGAAAGAGCCCGGCCGCCGGCATCCGGGCCACGAAAAACTTAGACAGCCTGCCGCCTTCTCCAAGTACGCCAAGTCCCCCTAGACCGAGCGACCGACCCACAGGCCCGGCGACGGTCCGCATGACTCGCCGGCTGCGTGCGATGCGGTAATGCTGGATTCAGGCCCGGCCGCGAGGCCGGCCCATGGTCAGTGATTGAGCTCGCGCATCGCGCGGTCGAGCCCGTCGAGCGTCAGCGGATACATCCGATCCAGCATGATCTGCCGGGTGATGGCGATCGACCGGTGGAATTGCCACTCCGCCGCCGGCGTGGGATTGAGCCAGACCGCATGTTCGTAAGTCGCAGTGAGGCGCGCCATCCACGCCACGCCCGCCTCCTCGTTCATATGCTCGACGCTGCCCCCCGGCTGCGACAGCTCGTAGGGCGACATCGTCGCATCGCCCACAAAGATCAGCTTGTAGTCAGCGGGATAGGTATGGAGCACGTCCCACGTCGGCGTCCGGTCGGCATGGCGGCGCTCGGCGTCGCGCCACAGGAATTCGTATGGACAGTTGTGGAAGTAGAAGTGCTGCAGGTGCTTGAACTCGGACCGCGCCGCCGAGAACAGCTCGGCGCAAGCCGTGACGTGCCAATCCATCGAGCCGCCGATATCGAGCAGCAGCAGCACCTTTATGGTGTTGTGCCGCTCGGGAACCAGCTTGAGGTCGAGCAGCCCGGCGTTGTGCGCAGTCGCGCGGATCGTATCGGGCAAGTCGAGCTCGACCGTCGCGCCTTCGCGCGCGAACCTGCGCAGCCGGCGCAGCGCCACCTTGATGTCGCGCGTGCCGAGGACGATGTCGTCATCGAGATTGCGGAACTCGCGCCGGTCCCACACCTTGACCGCCCGGCCCTCGCGGCCGCGATCCTGGCCGATGCGCACGCCTTCGGGATTGTAGCCGTGGGCGCCGTAGGGCGAGGTGCCCACCGTGCCGATCCATTTGCTGCCGCCTTGGTGGCGGCCGCGCTGCTCGGCAAGGCGCTGGCGCAGCGTCTCCATCAGCTTGTCCCAGCCGCCGAGCGCCTCGATCTGCGCCTTCTCTTCCGACGTCAACATGCGCTCCGCGAGCTTGCGCAGCCACTCTTCGGGAATCGCCGCGGCGAGTGCGTCGCCGACACTCTCGATGCCCTTGAAGACATGGCCGAACACACGGTCGAATTTGTCCAGGTTGCGCTCGTCCTTGACCAGCGCCGCCCGCGCCAGAAAATAGAAGTCGTCGACGCCCGCCTCGACGACGCGCGCCTGCATCGCCTCGAGGAGCAGCAGATACTCCTTGAGGCTCACCGGCACCTTGGCCTGCTTGAGCTCCAGAAAGAGATTGACGAACATCGTGCCGGCTCAGCCACCCTGCTCGCGGCGCGCGAGGAAGGCGACGCGCTCGAAGAGATGCACGTCCTGCTCGTTCTTGAGCAATGCGCCGTGCAGCGGCAGCACCAGCTTGCTGGGGTCGCGCGTGCGCAGCGCCTCGACGGGAATGTCGTCGACCATCAGCAGCTTCAGCCAATCGAGCAGCTCCGAGGTCGACGGCTTCTTCTTGAGGCCGGCCACCTCGCGCAGCTCATAGAAGCGATTGAGCGCCTCGCGCACGAGGTCGCGCTGCAGCTCCGGAAAGTGGACCTTGATGATGTGCGTCATCATCTCGCGGTCGGGAAAGCGGATGTAGTGGAAGAAGCAGCGCCGCAAGAAGGCGTCCGGCAGTTCCTTCTCGTTGTTGCTGGTGATGATGACGATCGGCCGATTCCGCGCCTTGATCGTCTGCCGCGTCTCGTAGACATAGAATTCCATCCGATCGAGTTCGAGCAGCAGATCGTTCGGAAACTCGATATCCGCCTTGTCGATCTCGTCGATCAGCACGACCGGCGCCGCGGGCGCGTCGAACGCCTCCCACAGCTTGCCTTTGACGATGTAGTTGCCGATTTCGTGAACGCGCGGATCGCCGAGCTGCGAATCGCGCAGACGGGAGACCGCGTCGTACTCGTACAATCCCTGCTGCGCCTTGGTCGTCGACTTGATGTGCCACTGAATGAGCGGCTTACCGAGCGCGCCGGCGACCTCGTGCGCCAGGATGGTCTTGCCTGTTCCCGGCTCTCCCTTCACCAGCAGCGGGCGCTGCAGCGCGATCGCCGCGTTGACCGCCACCATGAGATCCGGCGAGGCGATGTAGGTATCGGTGCCCTTGAACTGCACGTGAAATGCTCCTGAATTCGTCCGCGGCGGGCCACGTTAGCATGGGCCGCGCGCCACGTGCGACCTCGCATTCCCAGCGGAAGCGCGGTCGAGTCCGGCTGCTCAGGCGGCGGCAACCGCGGCGCGTCGCCAGCGGCGGCGAGGCGGCCGGGAGACGCGCTCAGGCGCCGGCGCGTAGCGCGGATACCGACGTGGCCGCTGGCGCGGGAGGCAGAACGCGCGAAGCCGGGAAGCGAATGGTCACCGTCGTCCCTCTATCCACCTCGCTTTCGATCTGCAGTCCACCGCCATGGAGCTCCATCAGGCGCTTGCTGATCGACAGACCGAGACCGATGCCGTCGTGCACGCGATGATAACTTGAATCGACTTGCTGGAACGGCTCGAAGACACGGGCGAGATCGGCCTCGGCGATGCCGATACCGGTGTCGGCTACCGAGAGCGCGAGAGCGCCGCTGGACCCAAGATGCAGATCCACCGCGACCGTTCCATCGCTCCGCGTGAACTTCACGGCGTTCGACAGGAGGTTCAGGACCACCTGCTTGACCGCGCGGTGATCGCCATGCAGGCGGACGGCCAATTCGGCGACCCTGCTCTCCAGGCGGATGCCGCCATCGCGCGCGCGGCCACTGACCATGATCAGGCACGAGGCGACGACCTCGGCGAGATCGATCGTGCCCTCCTGCAGTTCGTAGCGGCCCGCCTCGATCTTCGACATGTCGAGAATGTCGTTGATGATGGACAGAAGGTGTTGGCCGCTCTGATGGATATCTCCCGCATACTGCAGATATTTCGGCGAGCCGATCGGTCCGAGCACTCCATCCTTGATGACCTCGGAGAAGCCGATGATGGCGTTGAGCGGGGTGCGGAGCTCATGGCTCATATTGGCGAGGAACTCGCTCTTCGCGCGGTTGGCCGTCTCCGCCTGGGTTTTGGCGGAAACCAGGGCCGCCGTCGACTGTGACCGTGCGGTGATGTCGGAGTACATCGTGACGAATCCGCCGTCGGGCAACGGTTGCTGCATCACTTCGATTACCTCCCCGCCACGCAGACCGTGTTGAAATGCCCGGGCCTCGCGGTCGGAGAGGATGGTGACATGTCCCGCCACCACCCGTTCGACATCCTGGGAGACGATGCGGTTAGCCGCGGCCATGACGTCAAGAATGTCCCGCAGCGTCATGCCGGATTTCACAGTGCCGGCCGGCAGGTCATAGAACTCCGCATATTTCTGATTGGCAAGGACGAGGCGACCCTCCGCGTCATAAAGGCAGATGCCCTGCGCCATGTTGGACAAGGCGACCTCGAGTTTCTTTTCCGCCCGCAACCGTTCCCGCTCCGCCGCCATCTCCTCGGTGATATCGCGCGCGATGCCGCGAAATCCGAGGAAGCTGCCATCGGCGCTAAATATGGGCTTGCCGCTGGCGCTGAATTCCTTGACGCGCTCGCTTCGGGTGTTCGCCCGAAACCGAAAATTGCGGAACGGTCGGCGGGCATCGAGGTCCGCTTCGTGCTTCTGAAGGTCCTCTTCCGCAAGGCCGCGCCAGAGGAGCTCGCGCACCGTCTTGCCGATATGGTGATCGAGCCGGGGGTCCGATGTGTTCGAAATCTCGGACGAAGAAAAGACGAAGCGGAGATCGGCGTCCTGCTCCCAGTACCAGTCCGAGCCGACGCTTGCGAAGTCGCGAAAGCGCAACTCGCTCGCTTCGAGCTCATCGCTCACCCGCTGCAGACGGCCGAGATGCAGCAGCAGAAAATACGTGAGCAGACCGATAAAAAGGACGGCGGCGAGCTCGATCGCCCGGCGATAGTCTTCCGCAATCTCAGAGACGGTGAGCGCGAGGAAGCCGCAGGCCAGCATGGCGACGAGCGCGACGATCCCCCGACGAAAGCGACCATAGGAGACGTGCTTGGCCGACGGCCCCGCGTGCGCCCTGGCTTTCATCTGTCAAGTCGCCGGACCTTACGGTCCGTTCCTCGGTTGAGATTATGGAATTGGTTGCGTATGCGGTGTTGCAACGTAGTCTTCGCCGCCGTGCAGGATCACCCACAAGGGTAAACAAGGCGTTAACCCTGCGCTTGATACAGCGTGCCTCGGGCTTCGAAATACCGATCAAGGGATGGATTTCTCGAGCCAATTCGCCGACGTGGCGCCGGGCGAGCGAAGCGCCCCGCCCCGGCGCCTATTCGCCGGCGCCGACCTTACGAGCGGCCTGTAAGCCCGCGACGATCACGGCCGGCCTCAGTTCTTCTTGGGAACGGTTTCTTTGACGGCGCGTTTCTGCTCGTTCATCTTTTGAACCTCGTCGACGCGCGCGCCGCCGCGGATTTCGCCGCCCTTGTTGCTGCGCGCGTTCTCGGCGGCCTTCACGCAGTCCACGTGCTTGGCGTTTGCCGGCTTGGTGCAGTCGATCTTGGCCTGGTTTGCCTTGGACTGGCCTGGAGGCGTCTGCGCGAAGGCCGGGACGGCGAGCCCGAGACCGGCAAACGCAGCAATTGTCAGCGCAAGGCGCTTCATGGGTGCGGTTCCTTTCAGCAGAGAGCGAATCATCCACCACAACGTGGCCATTTGCCACCTAATTTCGCAGCTGCGTCAAACCGCGGCGGCAGGCTCTCGGACTGCCGCCTCAAGATATCTCTAAGCTTTCTTGTGCCAGCGCCGCGCGGCCCAGCCGAGGCCGAGCAGTCCGCAAGCCAGCAAAGTCATCGTCGCCGGTTCCGAGACCGGATCGCCGGGCGCCGTCAATGCGCCGCCGATCTTGTCGCTGGCGGATTGATCGGCACCGAGCTGCTGCACATGCGCCACCCAGAAAGCGTTGAAATCGACGGAAGGTCCATCGATCAGGCTCGGCTCGACCAAGTCGCTGAATTTGGAACCCGCGGTGAGGCCGGCGAAATTGCCGGCGGTAATCTTCCACTCGAACTTGATCGACTCGCCGGCATTCAATCCGTAGAACGGCGACGGCGAATTGGCGCCGGCGCTGAGGTCGACTTCGGAGAGGAAGCCGCTGAGGCCGGTGGCGCCGTTGCTGAAATCGCAAGCCTTGGAGTCCGGAAACGTGCAGCTGATCGGAGTGTCCGCGAAGCCGACGCTGTAGAGAGGATTGCCCTTGCCGTCGACCGGCAGCAGCGTGTCCTTGATGTTGAGCCCAAGTGCCGTCACCGTGCCGACGCCGGAACCGTTGATACCGGCGTTGCCGGTATTGGTGAGAATCGCCGTAAACGTGCCAATCGTCGAATTCGCATCATCGCCCGTGAACGACAAGTCGAGTATGACGCCGGCACCGAGCGAGCTCAGGCCGGACGCCAATTGATGATCCTTCGACAGGCCGGGGAAGATGGTCGCGTTGGTGATGGTGAACGGGGCGGCCTCGGCCATGCCGGAGATGGCCAAGCTCGCTGCGCCGGAGACGACTACAGCGAGGGTAACGCCGGCGTAGGATAAGCCGTTCAATTCGCTAAGCCTCGTCATTGACCGCCTCACCGTTTGCTCGCCGCGTCACGACAACGCACCGATTCCGGTGAATCCTACGCTGTCTCTGACGGAAGAAGTCTTAACGGCACGCGCAGCGATGAAAAACAGCCGCCCGCTACTTCGTTTCCATCGTCCACACGCCGTCCCAATCGTCGGGCGGCGGGTGGTCGCGGTAGTAGCGGCAACGATCTGTGAAGATGCGCGACGGGCCGTCGGTGGCTGTCACATTGAGCGCCGACGCGAACTGACCGAGCGCCTCGTTCCAGCTGCGCGCCCGATAGAAACGCATGCCCTTTTCGTAGGCCTCCAGCAGCTTCTTCAGATTGGGGAACGTTTCGTCGTCGAAGTGGTCAAGCGACTCATGGACCTCCCCCGGTTGCTCGCGACCCTTGACGCGAATGAGGTCGACGAGCCGCAGGCGGCGGGGCGTCTTGAGCGCCTGCACCGTCGACCCCGCCATCAGGATGGCGGACCCGTAATACTTGCTCGCGCCTTCGAGCCGCGCCGCCAGGTTCACGCTATCGCCGATCACCGTGTATTCCAGGCGCTTCACCGAGCCGATCGACCCGGCCAGCACCTCGCCCGTCGCCATGCCGATGCCGATGCGGATTGGCCCCAGCTTCTGCGCAAAGCGACGCGCGTTCAGCCTGTGCAATGCCCGCATCATCTCCGTCGCCACGGTGACGGCGTTATCGGCATCGAGCGGATTGGTAATCGGCGCGCCGAAGACCGCCATGATGCAGTCGCCGATATATTTGTCGAGAATGCCGCCGTGATTGAAGATCACGTTCACCATTTCGGTGAAATATTCGTTGAGCATCGCCACCGTCTCGCGGGCACTGAGCGACTCGGCGAGAGACGTGAAGCTGCGAATGTCGGAGAACAGCACGGTCGCGATCTGGGTCGTGCCTTCCATGATCTCCTGCCCGCTTTCGAGCAGCCTGTCCATCACCTCCTTCGCCATGTAGCGTGCCATCGTCGTGCGCACGCGCTTCTCGCGCGTGATGTCCTCGATCACGACGATGTAGCCTATAGCCTTGCTCTTGATGTCGAACAGCGGGGCGACCGTGAGATTGATCGATGTCGACGCGCTGCCGTCGGTAAACAGCAGGTCGGTATCGGCCCGGTAGTCGGTGCCGCCGGTGCGCGCGACGAAATTCAGGCTCTTCAAGATCCACGGGTTGCTGTTGCCGAAGACCTGCTCAGCCGTCCCTTCCAGCTTGTCGTCCGGCTGCAGGCGAAGGATGCGGCGCGCCGCATCGTTCGTCTTGATGATCCGCATCTTGTCGTCGAGCGTGATGACGCCGTCCGAGAGCGACTTCAGGATGCTCTCGTTGTAGTTCTTGAGCTCCATCACGTCGGCGAAGAGCTGCGCGTTCTGCAATGCGACCGCGATCTGGGCGGAAAAGGCCTTGAGGCGCTTCTCGTCGAGCGCGTTGAACGGCCCGCTCCGCTTGTTGAGGACCTGGACGACACCGAGCGACACGCCGTGCCTGTCGTGCACCGGCACGCAGAGGATGTTGCGCGTGCGATATCCGGTGCGACGGTCCACCTCCGGATTGAAGCGCGGATCGGCATAGGCGTCGGGAATGTTGAGAATGCGGTTTCCTACGAATGCGGTGCCGGCAACGCCGGCATTCGCCGGAATGCGAATCTGCTTTGCCTCGGCGCCCTCGGCCACCTGCGACCACAGCTCGTTGGCATCGGCATCGTGAATGAACAAGGTCGATCGCTCGGCGTCGAGCAGCTTGGTGGTGGCGGTGACGATCTTGGCGAGCAGGGTCTCGAGCTGGAGATCCGACGAAATCGCTTCGCTGATCTCGAGGAGATCCGCCTCCTCGCGCCGTGCCCGCTCCAAACGCTCGAAGAGCTGCGCGTGCTCAAGCGCGGTTGCCGCCTGCGACGTGATCGCCTCGAGCAGCGCCCGATCCGCCGCCGCGAAGCCGTCGTTGCGCTTGTTAAGGACCTGCGTCACGCCGATCACCGCATGCTGCCGGTTGCGCAGCGGTACGCAGAGAATATTGCGGGTGCGAAAGCCGCTACGCCGGTCGATCTCCGGGTTGAACCGATGATCGGCATAGGCGTCGGGAATAATTTCGCCCCGGTCGGCGCCAAACACCGCGCCGGCGATGCCAGCCTTCGCCGGGATTCTGATCTCGGTCACCCCGTCGCCTTGCGCGATACGGGAGAACAGTTCGCCGGTCTCGGCGTCGTGAAGGAAGATGGTTGCACGCTCGGCATCGAGCGCCTCCGTGACCAGGCGGATCATGCGCGGCAGGAGCTCGTCGAGCGATAGTGAGTCGGAAACCTTGTTGACCACCTCCACCAGCAGCGAGAAACGGCGCAGCAAATCGACGACCCGCCGCGCCAGGGACTCGTCGTTGGCGACAAGCCCCTTGCGCAGGACAGCCACGTCGGTCTCCGACAGGCTCGCCTCGAAAATGCGATCAAGGACTCCCCCGGGCTCGCTCTGCATGGCGACATCGGTGAAGATCAAAGCGAAGCTTGACGGCGTGACGCGAATGACCGAACCGGCCTTGGGGCCGATTCCGGGGACGATGATCTCCACCTTGTCGCCGATCGCCGGGCTGACCGGCGCCGCGACAAAGGCGCCAGCCGCCGAAATGTCGACCAAGGTCGCAGCCAGACGCTGGTCGTTGACTGTTACTTCGGTCGGCGAATTCACCTTGCGGCGCGGGGAGGCGCGCCGCTCACGTGGCGGCGCCTTGCCTTTGTTCATGATTCGGTCTCCGACTGACTGCGAATCACGATGGCCGCCCCGCACTGTCCTGTGGCCGAACTGTAATGAGCCTACTTTAACCTATTTCGGGAGCGTAGGTTAACGTCGGCACGGCCCGGCGCCCGGCTGCAGCGGCGCCGACAAAAGACGGAGGACGAATCGCTGGTCCCGAAGAGAGTTTCGGATCAATGCCGATCGCGCCGAAAGCGATCGGCGATCAGTGGCCGCCGGACTTCTTTTCGACTTTGGAGGGCGGCACATACACCGAGCCGACGATGGGCGCCCCCGGCCCCGCGTGCACCGCTTGATTGTTCCGACGGTTGAACGCCACCGCCGCGGGATTGGTAAGCGCCATCTCACTGCCTATCTCGCCCGTCGGCTTCTTGGCGGAACCCTCGCCGCCTGCCAGGGCCGGGCTCACCGCAGCAAGCAGGCCAAGCGCGACCGTCCCTGCGGCGAAGAAATGGAAGGGTTTTCGCATGCTCCTAGGAAACCCGAGGCGGATTAATTATTAGTTACCTTTGCAAAATGATCGGAAAGACTCTGTAAGGAATACAAGTGTCATGGTATTCTGGTCTTCCGCTTCCCCCTAGCCTTGGTGAGATCGGCCGTCCGCCCGTGAATTTCGACCAGCTTGCCGCCGAATACGGTGCCCTCGTCTACGGCTTGATCTTCGGGTGGACCTTCCTCGAGGGCGAGACATTTGTCATTTTCGCGGGTTTCGCGGCACACCAGGGCTATCTGGACTGGTGGCTGGTGTTCCTGTCGGCCTGGATCGGCAGCTTCGCCGGCGACCAATTATATTTCTGGGTCGGCCGGCGTTGGGGTCCGTCACTGCTTGAGCGGTTTCCGCGCTGGCAGCCATGCGTCGCGGGCGCTCTCGACTGGCTGCGCCGCTTCGACACCTGGTTCATTCTGTCGTTCCGGTTCATCTACGGCGTGCGAAATTTTGCATCGTTCGCGATGGGCCTGTCCGGCGTGAGGCCGCTGCGCTTCGCCGCGCTCAATTTCGTCGCTGCCGGCAGTTGGGCCGTAAGCTTTACC
>JACQDQ010000100.1 GCA_016201015.1 Pseudomonadota bacterium
ACGGTACCTTCGTTTGCGGCTGCATCCGCCGGGATGGGGCCGCCGATGGCTGTGTCGAGTGATTTTCGACGTGTCTGGCAATGGCGACTGATACATCTGTCCCGTGGCGTATCCATCCGCAGCATGTCCACAAGACGGCTGCCGGCGGCGTTCAGAGCATCCGCCGCGCCGCGACGATCATTCGCATCCTCGGCGCCTACGGAAGGGTCGGCGCGTCGGTGCGCAAGGTTGCCGCCGCCAGCGGGCTGCACAAATCGACGGCGCATCGGATCTTGTGCGCGCTCGTCGAGGAGGGCTTCCTGGA
This sequence comes from Pseudomonadota bacterium, assembly GCA_016201015.1. GTDB lineage: Bacteria > Pseudomonadota > Alphaproteobacteria > CACIAM-22H2 > CACIAM-22H2 > JACQDQ01. Next base: position 305 of record JACQDQ010000100.1, read on the forward strand.
GCAGGAGGCCACCACGCGCAATTATCGGCTCGGCGCCGAGGTCTTCACGCTCGGCGCCGCGATGGGACGCGACTTCGACATCAAGGCATTGGCGCAGAAGTCGCTCGATCGGCTGTGCCAGATCAGCCAGGACACGATCTATCTCGGCGTGCGGACCTACTATTGTGGGCTGTGCCTGGACATGCGCGAGGGCAGTTCCTCCAGCAAGGCTCTGCGGCTTCGCGTCGACGACAGCTGGCCGTTGGGCATCGGGGCATTCAGCATGGCGCTGCTGGCGTTTCTGCCGGACAACGAGGTCGACGCGATCATCAAGCGCAATGCGCGGCTGTTGCTCGGGCAACGGCAATTCACGTCGTCCCTGCTGCGCCGACACGTGGACTCGACCAGGCGCCGCGGCTATGCCGTAACCAGCAACATAGGACAGAGCGGCCTGGGTAGCGTCGCCGTTCCCATTTTCGACCCGCACCAGCGCCCGATCGCGTCCTTGTGCATCACGGCCACCGTCGAGCGCATGGTCGCGGAGCGACAGACCCGGCTGGTCGCAAGCGCGTGGGAGGAATCGAAGTCGATTACGCGCGTCTGGTGCGAAGCGCGCGACGGCTTCGGGCGCAACGATGCGTGGCGCGAGGGGCTCGCTCCCGGGCCGGCGGCGCAGGCGTCATTGCGGCCGCACTGATGTGAGCTTGGGTCATTGCTTGAATCGGTAGAAAGCCATCGAGGCAAGCGGCCCGACGACCTCAACTATCACCAGCTATCACGGCGCGGCTCGCGTCGAGGCTGCGAGGGATCGGTCGAATCCAGTTCGCCAAAGGCATGCCGGCCGACAGCTTATGCCAGGTCGGCCGCCGTCACTGTCGCGCGTCGATTCGCTGCCTCGCTGGCGTCGAAATTCAACTCGACCTTCACGCCGTTCGGATCGATCAAGAAAAGCTGATAGAGGGACTGATCGTCCACTCTGCGCTCGCGGAAGGAAACGCCGCTAGCCTGCAGGCGCGCGATCATTTCGGCAAGGCCGGAGGCGCGAAAGGCGACGTGATCGATAACCCCGCTCCCGACGGTATCGCGCGATTCCTGGCCAAGATAGACCAGCCGATTCGCAGATGCGGCCGCTCCTCCGGGGGACAGATGCAGCACATCCTTACCCTCGAGATACAGCCAATAGACAGGAAACGGAAATTTCGGGTGAGGGCCCAGCTCGAAGCCCAGCACGTTGACGTACCAGTCTTTTGTCGCCTCGATGTCGGCTGGCTGGAGCAGAAAGTGATCGAGCCTGGATAGCGGCATTGCGCACCTCCAAAGATGGCGATATTCGACACTAACGAACGTGCAAACAACCGGCACCATGAATCTGACGGCTACGGCATGCTGTCATGTCACGCCGACTGGAATGCGAAATGAGCCCCAACTTTCCCGCATCGTGGAGCGAGTCCTGTCTAGCGCAATCCGGTAGTAAGGAAGGATCGGGCCGATGATTCTGCGGTGCGGCGGATATCAAGGTGCAGCGTCGGTTCATACCCGGGCGCTTCGCATGCTCGAGGAAGAGATTCGCCACGCCGGTGGTGGCGTCGAGATCGAGCTGACGCCCAACATTACCGAACATGGGCACAAGGCAGCCGATCTCCTCAAGATGGTGGAGGGCGGCGACCTGGACCTCTGCTATTTCAGCTCGAGCTATCTCGCCGAGCGCGTCCAATCGTTGCGTCTCCTGGATCTCCCATTTCTGATCGCCGATCGCTCGCGCGCATATTCCAAGCTTGATGGTCCTCTCGGCGATAGACTTGGGGATGAGATCAGCCGCGAAACCGGATTTCGGGCGCTCGCCTTCTGGGACAATGGCTTCCGCCACGTCACGAACCGGCTGCGACCGATCCGCCGGCCGGGCGATTGCCGCGGCATGAAAATCCGCACGCTCGACAACGCGCTTCATCGCGAGATCTTCCTGACACTCGGATTCGAACCGGTCACGATTGACGTGAAGGATCTCCCGGCAGCGGTCGCATCCGGTTCTGTTGACGCCCAGGAGAACCCGCTGACAAACACCGTGAATTTCGGCATTCATCGAACGCATCGGCATATCAGCCTGACCTCGCATTTTTTCGGTGTTGCCCTGATCCTCGTCAATCGCGAGCGTTTCGACAATTGGTCCGCGGATGCACAGCAACTCGTCCGGGCGGCGGCCGCGACGGCAACGCGGGCTCAACGTGACTTTGCCGCGCGGGAGGACATTGATTGCCTGGCCCGCCTCGAAAAGGATGGTTGCAAGATCGTCACCGCCGGGGAGATCGACCGAGCTGCTTTCGACTCTGCAGTCGCGGATATTCGCAACCGCGAACTCACCCGGATAGATTCGAGGTTGGCGGCAGCATTCTAGCGGATGCCGGAGACCTACGTCCGTCGCCGGATTTCGGAGATGAGGGCGTTGTTGTCCCAATCACCCTCCCGACTAAATGATTAGGCACGACGTGCGATGGTACGGTTTTTGTTGCCATCAACAAGGAAGCGCTATGGGACAAATCCTACACGTCAGCGCCACGACGACAGAGGCAGTGCGTCGCGCCTGCGTTCGGTAGCCTGACCACCACTCGTCTTCCAACGTCTGCGAGAAGATGTTCACGCCGTGCCTTGAGTTCCTCAAGCTCAACAGGCGACAGGGCGTCACCAAGACCTTTTGCCGCTGCACCGAGATTGATTGGCAGGCAACCAGCCGGATGGTGCCCCTCGCCGGACTTGAACCTCCACTCCCTTGCGAGAACCAGATTTTGAGCCTGTTGCGTCACACTGTAGATCAATACGTAAGTCGGTGCAGTCTCGGGATAGTCTCGCCCACACCGCCCGTCGCCCTGCAATGACTAGCTGCTTCATTGATACAGTATTCCTGGGAATGCGTTGCCAAGTCGCGAAAGCGCCTCCAAAGGCAGGTTGCGCTGGGCTCGGAGCCGGTGGGGTACGACCCAAACCCGCCGCCGACCACGCTTGGGGAACGGCGCAGGGCAAAATACAGGGCTATCGCGAAAAGAGGCGACTCGACGGCTCGGCATGGATAAGGGCGTTCATGCGTTATGAGCAGGGCGAATGGAAGCCAACCAACACGAGGAGCCAAAGGATCTTCCAACGGCTTCTGACGGCGAAGTCCGTCGATTCAAAATGACGCCACAAGTGAGGCGGGGGGTGCGATGTTTACCGCTAAGGTCGACACACACCTGGCATGAACCCATTCGTCGGAGCAGCGCTATTGGCCGCCAAGTCGAGAAACGTATAGCGATTGCGGATCAGTCGTGCATTGTTCACCGCGCGCCCGTAGAACTGCTGCGGCCAGCTCAATTGTTCGGGTGTGGTCGGTGCGCCGGCACGGCGCAATATCCGCTCCAGATAGTCAGCGGGCAACGATATCCGCGCAATCTCGTCACGTATTTTGCCCCAACGCGACCGTAGCACGTCGTTGGTAGCTTCCGCCTTCCGCCGATCAAGCCGCTTTTGCGAAAATTCGGCCCAGCAGGACGGGGCCAATTCCTCGCCGAACTCCTCAGCCAACGCTGCAGCGTCGACTGTGTCGGGGGTCACGGTCGGCACGCCCCCTGCGAGCATCCGCTCTTGCAATCTGGCCATGGTCAGCGTCGTCACGCCGATCTGCTCGCCATGGAACGATTGCGGCCACGTCGCGTCGCCCATCATGTCGGCATAGTGACTGATCAGGTGCTCGCCTTGGCTCGCGGGATGACTGCTGCCACAAATCGCCGTTCCGAAGCCCGACAACAGCAAGACGCGAACCAAGCTGTCCATCGCCGCGAGGTCGCCGCGCAGCAGCGCCTCCGATTGACCGAACAGCGCCGCTTCGTCCCTTTCCAACAGGACGAACGGCATGACGCGATAAGACTGCCCAAGTAGCAGATGCGCGAGTAGCCAATCGGACTGTGCCGTCGATCGGCAAAGGCTGTCGCCCAAGCCCGAGCAGATCATGCGCCTAGGCGCCGCGGCCAAGACGCCCAAATCAAGAAACGCGCCCAGGGGCGCATGGGCCGGCAGCGATTTCTTGTGCCCGCGCACCGTGATCGCCGCGTTCATTGACACGTAGCCGTTCATTGACGGAGCCGTGCCATAGACCACATAGGGCTTGCCCACACGGGCCGAAGCGAATTTGCAAAGATCGTTGATCGTGCCTGACCCTACCGCGACCAGCGTGTCTGCCCCGTTCGTGGACTGCTCTATCTGCCTTGCGGTCTCTTCATCCGCGTGCGGCCTGCCCGGAAGTACAATGCTGAAGACCTTGCCGCGCCCGGCGAGCGCGCGCTCAACGCGACCTCCCATAATCTCGTGCGTCGCCGTGTCGCTGACCACGGCAAATGACCTGCCTAGCGGCAATCCGTCAACGCATTCGGCCTAGTTGCCCGTCAATGATGGCGCAATGACAACCTTCTTGGTCGCTATCGTAAGCATGCCGTTGCCGTCTGGATCGGGCAGTGTTCCCGCCAGCAGCTGTGTCAGCACGTCGCTAACAGTCATGCAAATTCCACCATATCGAGAAAACGGCAAGAAGCGGCGGCGTAAGATCCCTCGTCGGCAGGTTCGGCGTGGCCAGCATCAGCAGCAGCGCGGCAAGTCCCCGGGCTTCACCTGGCCGTAGTTCCTGAACTGCTCGATTACGGCGGCCACCTCTTTCTCAGACAAGATGTTCGGCTTGCCGACCTGCAACGCGCGCCAATATTGTGCGGCCAGGTTCTCAACCTCGACCGCCAGCCACATCGCCTTCTTCAGTGTTGGTCCGGTAACAATCATGCCGTGATTGGCCAGCAGGCAGGCATTGCGCCCTTCCAACGCCTTTAGAGCTTTGTCGGCCAATTCTTGCGTGCCGTAAGTCGCGTAGGGCGCGCAGCGAATCGAATTCCCGCCGCCCACCACGATCATGTAGTGCGCGGCGGGGATATCCATGCGGAGGCAGGACAGTGTTGCGCAAAACATCGAATGCATATGCGCGACCGCCCCGACTTCCGTTTTCTTCGCCATAATATCGCGATGAAATCTCCACTCACTCGACGGTCGGCGCTTGCCTTCGTGCGTGCCGTCGAGATGCATCAAAACGATATCCGACGGCTTCATCTCGTCGTATTCCATGCCGGAGGGCGTGATCAGAAACCCCTCGGAAACGCGGGCGCTGATATTGCCGGTCACGCCCTGGTTCAGGCCGCGGCGGTTCATGCTGAGACAGGCCGCGATGATCTCGCCGCGAAGGGCTGCGTATTTCATGGAAATCCTTTGAAACTCAATTCACCAGCGCTAGCCGCCGCTCGCGCGGGCATTCCACCGGCCCGTTCTTGGTAAGCTTGATGCCGGTCAGCGTGCGCTCGGCTTTCGACAGGCGCCAGGACAGCATTTTCTGCGCCATGGCGAGCATTGGCACGGCGTAACCCGGATCGCCGGCCCGGTTCTTCAGCTCGTTGGGATCGTCGGCCAGGTCGAAGAACACCGCGGGAAGAGCAGAAAAATGAACGTACTTGTAGCGGGCGTCGCGGACGACCGCGATCGTGCAATCGTCCAGCTTCACACCCAGTTCGCGTTCGGGCAGGTCGTCGGCCGCGTCGCGAAAATCGAGTTCCCAGAAGATCTCCTGCCGCCAGTTCTTCGGCTTCATCCCCATAAGAAATGGCGCGAGCGAATAACCATCGCACTGCAACGGTGGTTCTCCGCCCAACAGATCGAGGATCGTCGGCACAAGGTCGATGCTGCCAGTGAATTGATCGACCGCTCGGCCGCGGGCGGCATCGGCCATTTTACCCGGGACGCGAATGATCAGCGGAATGTGGAAGGCTTGGTCGTAGAAGAATTCCTTGCCCAGCACCCAGTGGTCCCACAGCATTTCGGCATGGTCGGTAGTGAAGACGATAAGAGTATTGTCGTAGCTACCGGCGCGCTTCAGCGCCGCGACGAGGTGGCCGATATTGTCGTCGACCTCGCTGATCATGCCGTAGTAGGTCGCACATAGCTGTCGGCGCGCCAACTCGTCTTCCGTATGGATTTTCGGATCCAATCCCTCGCGATCGCGGAAATACTTCCGCATATAAGCGGCGTAGGGATGCATTGCCGCCTCTGCTTCCGCCGTCGGCAGCGCGCGAAAGCCCGGTACCTTGGCCGGGTCGTACATCTTGTTGTAGGGCTCCGACACAATAAACGGCGGATGCGGCTGAAGGATGCTCAGATGCAGGAACCATGGTCCGGGCTGATGCGTCACGAAGCGGATGGCGTGGTTGACGTTGAACGCCGTCGCGCTGTCTTCGGCGGGATAACACGGCGGCGCATAAGTGGGCCCGCGCTTTCCGGCATCGGGATAATTCGGCACCGGCGCGCAGGCTTCGTCGCGCGTGGCGCCGATCTTGTAGCCCTTTTCGCGCAGATCGGCGATCCAGGCCTCGTCGCCCTCGCTGCCGGGGACCTGTTGGATGAAACCCGGCATTGTGCCGGCGTAGGTGGCGAGCGCGGGATCGGCGCGGTTGCGCCCGCGTGGATCAAGCGCTGTGTCGGTATAGCCGATCAGCGCCGGATCGTAGCCCAGCTTGCGCATCTCCTGCGCGATGTTGGTAAAGCGCGCATCCAGCGGCGTACCATTGCGCAGCGAGCGGTGGTTCATCGCGTACATGCCGGTCAGCAGCGAGGTGCGGCTGGGCCCGCAGGGTGAGCATTGCGTGAAGTGATTGCGAAACAGCACACCTTCAGCCGCCAGCTTGTCGATGTTCGGCGTGCGCACGATCGGGTGTTTGACGACCGACAGGCAGTCGGCGCGCCACTGGTCGGCGGTGATCAAGAGAACGTTCCAACGCGCGGTCATGCATTCTCCTTGCGGCGATTGGCGATCGCCGCATCAGTTCCATCGGCTTCTTCCCGCATACCGGAAAGCGTCAGCGTGGATGCATAGTGGCAGGCGACGAGATGTCCGTCGGCTATGGCAGCAAGAACCGGCGCGTCGGTGCGGCACTTGGCGTCGGCGTAGCGGCAGCGCGTATGGAACCGGCATCCCGATGGCGGGTTGGACGGATCGGGACGTTCGCCGGGCAGCAAGATGGGGTGCACCGCCGCGTCGGGATCGGCGACGGGGATCGCCGACATCAGCGCCTCGGTATACGGATGCTTCGGCGTGTAATACAGGTCTTGCGTATTGGCCAGCTCGACGATTTGGCCAAGGTACATCACCGCAACCCGGTCGCAGGCATAGGCGACAGCGGCAAGATCGTGCGCAATGAAGAGATAAGTAAGCGCCAGTTCCGCTTGCAGCGTCTTCAGCAGATTCAGCACCTGCGCCTGGATCGACATGTCCAGCGCCGAGATCGGCTCGTCGCAGACGATGAATTCCGGCCGCATGACCAGCGCGCGGGCGATCGATATGCGCTGACGCTGACCACCGCTAAAGGCGTGCGGATAGCGGCCAAGATGTTCGGCGTCCAACCCGCAGCGCCGCACGATATCGACGACACGCGCTTCCAGATCACCACCTTTGGCGATGCCGTTCACCAGCAGCGATTCGCCGATGATATCGCGTACGGTCATGCGCGGATTCAGCGATGCATAGGGATCCTGGAAGATGAGCTGCATGTGGCGCCAGATGCGTCGTAGGCCCCGGCGGTCGAGTGCGCGAATATCCACGTCCTGCCCGTCGAGGTGCAGCGTGATCCGCCCGTCGGTCGGCTCGACCACACGTAGCACGGCGCGACCCAGCGTGGTCTTGCCCGACCCGCTTTCGCCCACCAGCCCCAGCGTCTCGCCCCGGCGGATATCGATACTGACGCCGTCCACCGCGCGCACATAGCCCGTAACACGCCCAAAAGTCGCGCCCGTCTTGATCGGAAAATAGACGCGTAGATCCTGGATTTCGATCAGCGGAGTCATGCCTGATTCGCTCCGGCGACGGCATGACAACTGACGTAGTGCCCTACTGCGACATTGCGCGGCGCGGGAAACTCGCGCTCGCATGTCCCGGCGATGAACGCGTCGCAGCGCGGATGGAAGGTGCAGCCGCTGGGCAGCCCGTACAAACTGGGCACCGCGCCGCGAATGGGCTGTAGATCGCGCCAATGGCGCAGACGTCCCAGCTTCGGCACGGCGCGCAACAGGTTGATCGTGTAAGGGTGGTGCGGGCGGTGGAAAATCTCGCGCACCGAACCGGTTTCGACGATCTTGCCGGTGTACATGATCGCCACGTGATCTGCCATCTGCGCCACGATGCCCAGGTCGTGGGTAATGAAGATGATCGCCATGCCCAATTCGGTCTGCAGCCGGCGCATCAGGTCCAACACCTGGGCCTGAATGGTGACGTCCAGCGCCGTGGTCGGCTCGTCGGCGATCAGTAGCGCCGGATTGCAGGCCAAAGCCTTGGCGATCATCGCGCGTTGGCGCATGCCGCCCGAGTATTCATGTGGGTAGCGATTTACCGCGCGCGCGGGATCGGGAATGCCCACCTTATCCAGCAGCTCGGCCGCCGCCGTGCGCACCGCCACGCCTCTCAGGCCCCGGTGCAATTTCAGCACGTCGCCGATCTGGCTGCCAATGGTGTGCAGCGGCGAAAATGAGCTCATCGGCTCCTGGAACACCATGGCGATGCGGTTGCCGCGCACCTTGCGCATCTCCGGGCCGTCGGGAGCAAGCTTCGCTAGGTCGATTGCCGGCTCCCCGGGTTTGGATCGGAACAGAATTCGGCCCGAAGCGATCTGCAGCTCGCGTGGCAGCAGGCGGAGGATGGATTGCGCGGTGACCGTTTTTCCCGAGCCGCTTTCGCCGACTAGCGCCAGCACCTCGCCCGGTTTGACGTGAAAATTGATACCATCGATCACGCCGATATGCCCGCCACGCAGCACCAGGTTGATGCGCAGGTCTTCGGCCGCGATTAGGTAGTCGCCCGGCCCCGCGCTCATTTGGCGTATGGGTCGGCTGCGTCGCGCATGCCGTCACCGATGAAATTGAAGGCGAGCGCAGCGACAATCACGAAGGCACCGGGTATCAGCAGCCAGGGCATGTGCGCGATGGAGCGAATATTCTGCGCCGCGTACAGCAGCACGCCCCAACTCTCCGCCGGCTCGCGCAGGCCCAGGCCCAGAAAGCTGAGCGAAGTTTCAGCGAGCAGCACCTCGGGAAAGGCGATCGTCAGGTCCACGATCAGGAAGCTGAGAAAGGACGGCAGCAGATGCCGCCCGACCAATCGGGCATCGGAGCAGCCGCTGAGCCGCGCGGCAATGACGAACTCTTCCTCCCGCAACGCCAGAAGCTTGCTTCGCACCGTTCGCGCGAGATGCGTCCAGCCGATCAATGCCAGCAAGACCGTGATCGCCACATAGACCTGCAGCGACGTCCAATCGCGCGGCAGCGCCGCGCTCAGGGCCAGCCACAGCGGCAAGGTAGGTATCGACCGGATGAATTCGATCAACCGCATGATCAGCATGTCGGCCATGCCGCCGAAATACCCGGAGATCCCACCAATGATCGTGCCGAGCACGAACGACACGGCGACACCGACGATGCCCACGGACATCGATATGCGCGTGGCGTACATCGTTCGGCTGAACTGGTCGCGCCCGAGATGGTCGGTGCCGAAGAAATGGACAAAACCCTCTTTGACGCCGAACAGGTGCAAGTCTGACTCGATCAGCCCCCAGAATTTGTACGAGTCGCCGCGCACGAACAATTCGATCGGCCAGACGCGTTGCTGATCGACAACGGGCAGCAGGCGCAGGGTCACCGGATCGCGCTTGCTGACCCGGGCATAGACGAACGGGCGAAGATGAAAATCGCCTTGGGCATCGAAAAAATGGATCGGCATCGGCTCGCCGCCCAAATAGCTCTTGCTCCGCTGCAGGGGGCCATAGGGCGCCACGAATTCAGCAAACACGGAGATGAACAAGAACAAGCCCAGCGCACCGAGGCCAATCATCGCCATGTGGTGCCGCTTGAAACGCCACCACATCAATTGCCATTGCGTCGCAACGTCTGGGCGTTGGAAGTCGCCAGAGGCGCGAGTCAGCGCGGGCGTCGCGACGGTCATGACATTTTGATTCTGGGATCGAGCAGCACCAGCAGCACATCCGACACGAAGGTACCGAGGATGGTCAGAGCGCAATAGATGAACACGATGGCGCCTGCGAGAGGCATATCCTGGTTCAGCAGGGAATGCAGGAACAGCGGTCCTGTATCGGGTAACGACATCACCACCCCGACGATTGGCGCGCCCGAGATCACGAAGGTCAACCGCCAACCCAGCGTCGCCACGATCGGATTGAGTGCCATACGCACGGGATATTTGATCAGCAGTCGCAGCGGCGACAGCCCGGCCGCGCGTGCCGCCACGACATACATTTTACCCAGTTCGTCCAGCATCAATGCCCGCATCGAGCGCACCAAGAATGCCGTGCCGGCGGTGCCGAGAACGATCACCGGCACCCAGAGATGCTGCAGAAAATCGACGAACTTCGCCCAGCTCCAGGGCGCTTCTTCAAATTGCGGCGAGAAGAGCCCGCCGACGCTTTGTCCGTACCATTGCTGACCGAGATACATCAGCACGAGGGCTAGCAAAAAGTTCGGCGTGGCGAGACCGACATAGCCGATGAACGCGAAAGTGTGGTCGGTGATCGAGTATTGCCGCACCGCCGAGTAGATGCCGATGGGCAGGGCCACGGCGTACATGAAACCCAGCGTGGAGAAGGCAAGCGCCAGGGTGAACGGCAGGCGCTCGGCGATGACGTCGATTACCGGACGTTTCCATTCGAAGGAATGCCCGAAATCGCCGTGGAACACGATGTTGGAGAACCAGACGAGATACTGTTCGTGCCAAGGCCTGTCGATACCCAGGAAACGGCGCATCTGCACCAGATCCTCTTGCGTAACGACCGCGCCGGATTGTTGCTTCTCGGTCAGATACGCCTCGGCATAGTCGCCCGGCGGCAATTGAATGACCACGAAGGCCACGACCGACACCAGCCACAGCGTCACCGCCATGCCCAGCAGCCGATGAAGAACAAAACGCAGCATTGTCTAGGGTGACCGTCTCCCGTCGCTGATCGCGCCGCCCGCCGGTATGGGCTAGCGCGCGAAATACCATTGGTCGGGGCGGAACGGATAGGTTCGAGCGTAGTTGTAGTGCTGCACCGTCCAGTCGCGCACATTGGCTAGTTTGCGTGAGACTATCGTGGGCCCGGGCAGTTCACTGACCGTGCCGATGATCGCCACGTTCTCCAGGTTCAGCTTCACCAATTCCCTGCCGATTTCCATGTAGCGCGGACTACCGGGAACAACGCTGCGCCATTCTCCTTCAAGTTCGTACAGGCGCTTGACCCAGGCCGGCGGTTCTTCGCCGCGCGCGCCCTTGCTGGTGTGCCATTCGCGCCATGCCGCGCCGAACAGCGGCGATTCCTCGCGATAGGGCGGCATGTAGAGCTGCACGTCGCTGATCAGGTTGGGCTCGAATGGTACGTCCCATTCCATCACGATATCGGCGCCACCTTCTTTCGCTTTCTGGCGCATCAGTTGAGTGGTGATTTCCTTCGGATTGGTCTCGACGCCGATCGCGCGCAGGTAACCTTGCACGAGTTGTACGAAACCGTTCGAGCTGAATTGCGAGCTGTATTCCCACAGCAGCGTCAGCGGCTTGCCGTCGGCCTTGATGCGGATGCCATCGAGCCCGGGCTTCAACCCCATTTCGTCCAAAAGCTGGTTAGCGCGTTTTGGGTCGTATTGGATCAGATAGCTGCGGTCCGCGTCGGTGACGAAGGGTAGATTTACAGGCAGCGCCGCCTGGGGCTTGCCCAAGCCGAACCATAGCGTTTCGTTCAGCTCAGCCCGGTTGATCGCCAGCGAAACGGCCTGCCGGAAACGCACATCGGCGAAGATCTGACGTAACCCAGCATCGCGATGAGTGATGTTGAGCGATATCGGATACGCGGTCTGACCCGGCGGCAGCGACAGGCGATAGCCGCCCTTGGCCTCGTTTTCCTTGAGCACCGGGTAGTCTACTAGGTCGATGCCCTGTGCCTTCTCGTCGACCTCTCCGTTTAGGATCGCGAGCAGCGACAGCTCCTTGTTGAGGAATCGCTCGTGCTGGCGGTCGATATAGGGCAGCTGGTTCCCGGCCGTGTCGACCTTGAAGTAGTAGGGGTTGGCGACGAAGATGCGGCGCTGGGTGTTGGTTTCGAGCTCGAGCACGTGGCTTTCCAACGTCGGCCGAGTGAGCGCGTGCGCCGGGATCGTCTCGGCATCCTTCCATTTGCTCCAGATGCGGTGGAAATTCTTGACCCAGTTCTCCTGGCCGGCCGCCTTGGCCTCTTCATCGGCCTTCGGGTTGTACTTGGCGTGGTACTTTGCATAGTGGTGCTTCGGCGCATAGGCGGCATAATACGAGCCGCCTGTGGCCAACAGATGCAATAGCCCGGGATTGGGAGCGGCGAAGGTCAGTTTCACCGCAGTTTCGTCGATTTTCTCAACCTCTACCGGCTTACCGGCGATCACCCAGGAACTCGGCGTACTCGGATGCAGATCCTTGTTCTTGATGATGTCCTCGAAATAGAACACCACGTCGTCGGCAGTGAACGGCGCGCCGTCGGACCATTTATGGCCCTGGCGCAGCGCGAAAGTGATCTGCTTGCGGTCGGCGCTCCAGGTGTAGGACTTGGCGACGTTTGGCACGATCGAATGCAGATCGTCGCTGAGACGCACCAGGTTCACTTGGCGCCAGCTCAACACCTCGGCGCTGCCCGATTCCAGCGCACGCGACAGGCCGCGCAACGTGCCGCCGTACCTGCCGCATTCTTCGTAAGGGATCACCACTAGAGGCTCTTGCGGCAGGCGTTTATCGACCGTGGGCAACTGGCCCGCCTTCACCCGGTCGGCGAATAGCGGGTTGTCCTTGAAGGCCAGCTTGGTGCCAAGGTGCCTTTCGACCTCACCCAGCTCGCTCTGTTGCGGGAATTCGGTCTTGAGGCCCTTGTTGTCGGCGACGCTGGCGCAGGCGCTCGCCCATGCTTCGCTGGAAATCGAAAACGTCAGCAGCACCGATGACGCGATCAGCGCGCCGACGCGCGCAGCCAAATTGCGTTCCCCGTTCGACCCCACGGCAATCTCCCCTTTTGTCTCCCAGCAGCCGATCCATTTCAACCGGATCTGGCATTCGAATAATATCAGTCACTATAGTGATCGTCTATGATCGACTTATGGATTTTTTTGAGCGGTATGCTATAAGCCTCAACGCGCGGCCTCGGGTGCCCGCGCATCCATGAGTCTGGGCGTCGATGGACATTTCGCGAGCCAAGAGTCGCAATCCGATCGCGCGAAGGCGCGTCCTGCGCCGCGAGCTGGCGGTGCGCGGCGCCGTATCGGTGGCCGAACTCAGCGACATACTAGGAGCGTCAAGCGCGACGATTCGCCGTGACCTGGACGCGTTGGCGCGAGATGGAGTGGTCGAGCGCGGCTATGGTGGCGCCGCCCCGCGGGCTGGGCGCCCTGCGGAAGAGGCGCTTGCGGTCCGCGAACAAAAGAACGTGGAAGAAAAACGGGCGATCGCCCGCGCGGCGCGGGATCTCATCAAGCCAGGCGACACCGTATTCCTGAATGACGGCTCGACCGTCATGGCCCTGGCGCGTGAACTGGCAGCAGCGGAGCTGGAGCTCTTTATCGCCACCCCGGCGATCAACGTGGCCAACCTGCTGGTTGAAAATCCGCACTTCACCGTCTGCCTGCTCGGCGGGTTCGTGCGCCGCTCGTCGCTCGCCACGGGCGGCCCATTCGCTGAAGCGATGTTGGAGCAGTTCAACGCCGATATCGCCTTGCTGTCCTCCGACGCCTTCAGCGCCACCGACGGCATGACCTTCTCCAACACCGAAGATGCCATGCTGTCGCGCAAGATGGCGACGCGGGCTAAGCGAAGCGTCGCCATGGTCATCAACCCGAAATTCACCTGGACCGCGCGACTGACCGGCGTACCGTTAGGCGATATTGATACGCTTGTTACGGACGCGTTGCCGTCGAGCCTGCAGCATAGATTGAGCAAGGCGGGCATCGACCTGATCGAGGTTCCGGTCGCCGGCGCCGGTTACAGTCCCAACACCTGATCCTTGACCATGCATGCGGAACATCCCTCCTCCGGCGTAACACGGCTATCGAGTTTGCCGATTTGGTCGGAAGCACCCGTAATTGAACCGGTACCGGGCGGGCGCACCAACGAGAATTTCCGCGTCAGCGCCGGCGGACGAAGCTATTTCGCGCGCATCGGCAACGACCTGCCCCATCATCACGTGCGGCGCACGAACGAGGCGCGATGCCACCGTTTGGCAGCCGCGGCCGGTGTTGCACCCTCGGTGATCCATACTGGCGATGGCATTCTCGTCACGGCCTTCATTGAAGGTCGCACCTTGATGCATACCGAGCCGGTGGACGATCGGACGCTCGGGCTAATCGCGCGCGCCTTGAATAAAATCCACCGATACCCTGCTCCGCCCGACCTAAATCCTTTTGATCCCGTGATCATCTGCCGAAAGAACCTGGCGGACTTGCCGGCGAATTTCCTGCCCCAGCAACGCCGCCGGCTGCTTGAGGCGATTCTCAAAGCCACGCCCGCGTTGCATGCACGATGCATGATCCACGCCGATCTGATTCCGGAAAATTTCATCGTCGCCGACGAACGCATCTATATCGTCGATTGGGAATACGCGGGATACGGCGATCCCGCCGTCGACCTTGCTCAAATAATCGTCTTGTTCAGGCTGGACCACAGGCAAACCGAACTTCTGCTCAGGCATCACGGCGGCGTCGATATAGCAACCGCGCGTGCACTCGGACCGGCGGTGGCGGCGCGCGAAACGCTGTGGTGCGAGATCCAGTCGCATTTCGTCGGCATCCGAGGCGACTTGGAGGAATACCGCGCGTTATGTTGGCGGCGGTTGGAGGGCGCCGCGCCGTGACCGAACGCTACGACGTGGCGATCATTGGCGCGGGAGTGGTGGGATGCGCGATCGCCCGCGAATTGTCGCGATACACCCTCAATACGCTGCTGATCGAGGCGCGTACCGACTTCGGCGACGGCGTAAGCAAGGGTAACTCCGCCGTGCTTTCCACCGGTGCCGACACGCCTTTCGGCACGCCGGAATGCGAATTGGTGGCGCGCGGGCATGAGCGCTATGTCGCCGAAGCCCCGCCGATGGGCCTTCCGGTATTGAAG
>JACQDQ010000101.1 GCA_016201015.1 Pseudomonadota bacterium
CAAACGGTCGAAACGGACCAAACGGAGCAAACGGACGAAACGGAACATGGGGGTGCGTGTGGGAGGGGGGTAGCTTGATCACGCCGGACGCCGCCGTTATGTTGCCCGCGCACCGAGTCTCCCGCATCGCGAGTCGCTTGACCATGGCCGCCAAGGGCGCGAGCTTTCAGGACCTGATTCTGACCCTGCAGCGCTTCTGGGCGGAGCAGGGCTGCGTCATCCTGCAGCCCTATGACATGGAGATGGGCGCCGGCACCTTTCACCCGGCGACCACGCTTCGCGCGCTGGGACCTAAGCCGTGGCGCGCCGCCTATGTGCAGCCGTCGCGCCGGCCGACCGACGGCCGCTACGGCGAGAACCCCAACCGCTTGCAGCACTATTACCAGTTTCAGGCGATCCTCAAACCGTCGCCGCCCGACGCGCAGGACGTCTATCTGCGCAGCCTCGCGGCACTCGGCCTCGACTTCAAGCAGCACGATATCCGCTTCGTCGAGGACGATTGGGAGAGCCCGACCCTGGGCGCCTGGGGCCTCGGCTGGGAGGTGTGGTGCGACGGCATGGAGGTGACGCAGTACACCTATTTCCAGCAGGTCGGCGGCATCCCGTGCGAGGTGGTGTCGGTCGAGTACACTTACGGCCTCGAGCGGCTGGCCATGTACATCCAGGGCGTCGAGAACGTCTACGATCTCGACTTCAACGGTGCCGGCGTCAAATACGGCGACGTGTTCAAGCGGGCGGAGATCGAGTACTCGCAGCATAATTTCGAATTCGCCGACACCGAGATGCTGTTCCGCCACTTCGCCGACGCCGAGAAGGAATGCCGGGCGCTGCTCGATCGCCGCCTGCCGCTGCCGGCCTACGACCAGTGCATCCGGGCGAGCAGCCGCTTCAACCTGCTCGATGCGCGCGGCGTCATCTCGGTGACGTGCGCGATCTCGCCAAGGCCTGCTGCGAGGCGTGGCTGGAGAGTCAGGGGGCGGCATGAGCTGCAGGCGATCTCTTGTGCGAACCCTCATCCTTCGAGACGCCCCTGCCGGGCTCCTCAGGATGAGGGTGAAAGTAAGACCTCGTCCTGAGGAGGCGCGCAGCGCCGTCTCGAAGGACGAGGCCGTGGCGGGCGGCTGATGCCCGAACTGCTGCTCGAACTCTTCTCCGAGGAAATTCCGGCGCGCATGCAGGCGCGCGCGGCCGAGGATTTGAAGCGCCTGGTCAGCGACAAGCTGAAGGAAGCTGGCCTTTCCTTCACCAAAGCCGAAGCCTACGTGACGCCGCGGCGCCTCGCGTTGGTGGTCGATGGGTTGCCGGAGAAGCAGCCCGACAAGATTGACGAGAAGAAAGGCCCGCGCGTTGGGTCGCCGGAGCAGGCGATCGCTGGCTTTCTCAAGAGCTCCGGCCTCACGAGCTTGGATCAGTGCGAGAAGCGCATGGTGGGAAAAGCAGAGTTCTGGTTTGCAACGATCAAGCGAGAAGGATCGCCAACCCCCTTGGCGCTGCTTGGTCTTAGCGATGTGATCTGGTCGTTCCCGTGGCCGAAATCCATGAGGTGGGGATCGGAGCGGATCACCTGGGTTCGACCCCTACAGCGGACGAATTGCATATTTGGAGACAGTGACGTCGTGCTTAGCGGAATGGGCGCGGGCGGGTTCAAGACCTTTGGCCACCGCTTCCTCGCGCCGGATGAATTCGCGGTCACGAATTTCGCCGACTACAAGCAGAAGCTGCGCGATGCCTATGTGATCCTCGACCCGACCGAGCGGCGCGAGATCATCGCGCGCGACGGCGCGGCTCTTGCGCAAAACGAAGGACTCACGGTCAAGGACGACAAGGCGCTGCTCGACGAGGTGACCGGCCTAGTCGAATGGCCGGTGGTGCTGATCGGCTCGATCGATCCGCAATACATGGACTTGCCGCCCGAGGTGCTGACCACCTCGATGCGGGCGCACCAGAAGTTCTTTTCGCTGCTCAAGCCCGACGGCGCGCTGGCGCCGCGCTTCCTTGTCGTCTCGAACATGGAGACCGATACGCAGGGCAAGAAGAACATCGTCGCCGGCAATGAGCGCGTGCTACGCGCGCGGCTCTCCGACGCCAAGTTTTTCTGGGACCAGGACCGCAAGGTGAAGCTCGAAGCGCGCGTGCCGGCGCTCGCCCAGCGCATTTTCCACGCCAAGCTCGGCAGCATGGGCGACAAGGTCGCGCGCCTCCAGACTCTTGCCGCCGAAATCGCTGCGTATATTCCGGGCGCCGATGTCGATCGCGTGCGCAGCGCGGCGCTGCTGTGCAAGGCCGATCTGTCCGCCGGTATGGTCGGCGAGTTTCCGGAACTTCAGGGCGTGATGGGGCGTTACTACGCACTGGCGGAGGGCGAACACGCGGATGTCGCCGAGGCCATTCGCGACCACTATTCGCCGCTCGGCCCCAATGACCGCTGTCCGAGTGCGCCGGTCTCGGTCGCCGTCGCCCTGGCGGACAAAATCGATACGCTGGTCGGATTCTTTGCGATCGACGAGAAGCCGACCGGGTCGCGTGACCCCTTTGCGCTACGGCGAGCGGCGTTGGGCGCAATTCGGCTAACTCTTGAGAACAAGTTGCGACTGCCGATGCTACACGTGTTCTACGAAGCTCTGCGATTCCCGAGCGTGGTTGACAACCAAGAGGACGAAAAGCGCATCGCCCGCGAACTTCTCGCCTTCTTCGCCGATCGCCTGAAGGTCGCGCTGCGCGAACAGGGGGTGCGGCACGATTTGATCGATGCCGTGTTCGCGCTGGGGGGCGAGGACGATCTCGTCCGCTTGCTGGCCCGCGTGGATGCGCTCAAGGCGTTCCTCGCCAGCGACGACGGCGCCAATCTGCTCACCGCCCATCGCCGCGCCTCCAACATCGTCGCCATCGAGGAGAAGAAGGACGGCGCCAAGCACGATGGGCAGGTCGATCAAGGGATGCTGTCCCAAGCCGAAGAGACGACGCTGGCGCGGCTGCTTGACGGGGCAAAGGCCGAGACCAAGAAGGCGCTGGGCCGCGAGGACTTCGCCGGGGCGATGCGTGCGCTCGCGCGACTGCGCGCCCCGATCGACGCCTTCTTCGACAAGGTGACGGTGAACGTCGCGGACGCTAGGATGCGGGCGAATCGCCTGCGGTTGCTGTCGGATATAAGACGGACGCTCGGACAGGTCGCCGATTTCGGAAAAATCGAAGGATAAGGGGCCAGGAGAAGCCATGGCGCAGTGGGTCTACAGCTTCGGTAACGGCAGGGCCGAGGGGCGGGCCGATATGCGGAACCTGCTTGGTGGCAAGGGCGCCAATCTCGCCGAGATGAGCAATCTCGGCCTGCCGGTGCCGCCGGGCTTCACCGTCACCACCGAAGTCTGCACCTACTACTACGCCAACGAGCGGAAATACCCGACCGATCTCGAGGCGCAGGCGGCGGTGGCGCTGCGCAGCGTCGAGGAGATTGTCGGCCGCCGCTTCGGCGATGCGGCGACGCCGCTGCTCGTCTCCGTGCGCTCCGGGGCGCGCGCCTCGATGCCGGGCATGATGGACACCGTCCTCAATCTCGGCCTCAACGACAAGACGGTCGAGGGGCTGGCCAAGGGCTCGGGCGACGCGCGCTTCGCCTATGACAGCTATCGCCGCTTCATCCAGATGTACGGCGATGTCGTGCTCGGCGTCGATCACCACCATTTCGAGGAGGTGCTCGAGCATCACAAGCAGGATCATGGCTTCTCGCTCGACACCGAGCTTACCGCCGACGATTGGAAGCAGGTCGTCGCCGCCTACAAGGCCATGGTGCGCAAGGAGCTCGGCAAGCCCTTCCCGCAGGACGTGCGCGAGCAGCTCTGGGGCGCGATCGGCGCCGTGTTCGGCAGCTGGATGAATCAGCGCGCCATCACCTATCGCCGGCTGCACCAGATCTCCGAGGACTGGGGAACCGCGGTCAGCGTGCAGGCGATGGTGTTCGGCAACATGGGCGACGACTGCGCCACCGGCGTTGCCTTCACCAGCGATCCCTCGACCGGCGAGAATTCGTTCTACGGCGAATACCTGATCAACGCGCAGGGCGAGGACGTGGTCGCCGGCATCCGCACGCCGCAGCATCTGACGATCAAGGCCAAGCTTGCCAACCGCTCCAAGCTGCCGGCGATGGAGGAATCGATGCCGGCGGTGTTTGCGGAGCTGGTCGACATCCGCCGGCGGCTGGAAGCGCATTACCGCGACATGCAGGACATCGAGTTCACGGTCGAGAAGACCAAGCTTTACATGCTGCAGACGCGCGCCGGCAAGCGCACGGCGGCGGCGGCGCTGAAGATCGCGCTGGACATGGCGCGCGAGGCGTTGATCGACCGCAAGACGGCGGTGCGCCGCGTCGATCCGCAGGCGCTCGACCAGCTCCTGCATCCGACGCTCGACGCCAAGGCGCCGCGCACCATACTCGGCCGCGGCCTGCCGGCCTCGCCCGGCGCCGCCTCCGGCGCCGTCGTCTTCTCGGCCGACGAGGCGGAGAGCCGCGCCGGCAAGGGCGAAGCGGTGGTCTTGGTGCGCAACGAGACGAGCCCCGAAGACATCCACGGCATGCACGCCGCCAAGGGCATCCTGACCACGCGCGGCGGCATGACCAGCCACGCGGCGGTGGTGGCGCGAGGCATGGGGCGCCCTTGCGTCGCCGGCGCGGGCGAGCTGCGCGTCGACTACCAGATGCAGACGCTGGCCACCCGCAGCCAGGTGGTGAAGGCGGGCGACAAGATCACCATCGATGGGTCGACCGGCGAGGTGTTCCTCGGCGAGGTGCCGACCATCCAGCCGGAGCTGTCGGGCGATTTCGGCGTGCTGATGAGCTGGGCCGACGAGTTCCGCGAGCTCAAGGTGCGCGCCAACGCCGAGACGCCGCTCGATGCGAAGACCGCCAAGCGCTTCGGCGCTGAGGGCATCGGCCTATGCCGCACCGAGCACATGTTCTTCGATGCCGAGCGCATCGTCGCCGTGCGCGAGATGATCATGGCCGAGGACGGCGCCGGGCGGGCCAAGGCGCTTGCCAAGATCATGCCGATGCAGCGGCAGGATTTCGTCGGGCTGTTCCGCATCATGGACGGTCTGCCGGTGACGATCCGCCTGCTCGATCCGCCGCTGCACGAATTCCTGCCGCATGGCGAGAAGGAGCTGGCCGAATTCGCCGCGGCGATGGGGCGCGACCTCGCCGATGTGCGCGCGCGGGCGGCGCAGCTGCACGAAGTGAACCCGATGCTCGGACATCGCGGCTGCCGCCTCGCCGTCACCTATCCCGAAATTTATGAGATGCAGGTACGCGCGATCTGCGAAGCAGCCGGCAGCGTAGCCAAGGAGAGCGGCAAGCCGGTCGAGCCGGAAATCATGATTCCCTTGATCGCCACCAAACGCGAGATGGAGACGATGCGCGACCTGGTGGCCAAGGTGGCGGCGGAGGTGGGCGGCGTGACCTATTCACTCGGCACGATGATCGAGCTGCCGCGCGCCGCGCTGCGCGCCGGCGACATCGCCGAGACGGCCGAGTTTTTCAGCTGCGGCACAAACGATCTGACGCAGACCACCTACGGCCTGTCGCGCGACGATGCGGCCAGCTTCCTCGGGGCCTAT
>JACQDQ010000087.1 GCA_016201015.1 Pseudomonadota bacterium
ACCGGACGCGTACCTGCCGGACCTTGCTACGGTCGTAAACAATCTAGGCATCCGCCTCTCCGATCTCGGCCGCCGCCAAGAGGCCTTCTTAGCAACACAGGAGGCCGTCAAAATTTATCGCGGCCTTGCGCACGCGCGACCTGACGCATTCTTACCGGACCTTGCGATGAGCCTGAACAATCTGGGCATCCGCCTTCATGATCTCGGTCGCTTTGAAGAGGGGCTGGCGGCGGCAAAGGAGGCCGTCGATATACAACGCAAGATCGCATGTACGCGACCAACCGCATTCCGCGCGGAACTAGCGATGAGTTTAAACAACGTTGGTGGATTGCTCTCTGCTCTCAAGCAACGCGAGGAAGCGCTTATGGCAACCCGGGAAGCAGTGCATACCTATCGCGAACTCGCACTCGCACGACCCGATGCATTTCGCGCAGACCTTGCAATGAACCTAAACAATCTGGCCATCCGTCTCGCCGATCTAGACTTCCACGAGGAAGCCTTGGCGGCGGCGCAAGAGGCGGTCGACATGCGGCGCGAACTCGCGAGCAAACGTCCCGACAAGAATCGTCCGGACCTAGCGATGAGTCTCAACAATCTAGCCATCCAACTTTCTGCCCTCGGTCGGCGCGCGGCGGGATTGAACGCGATGCAGGAGGCGATAGACATTTATCGCGATCTTGCACAAATGCAGCCCGACGCGTTCCTCACTCATCTGGCAGGCAGCTTGCACAATATGGGCATTTATCTCGGAGAGACAGACCGCCATAGAGCCCTAAATGTCATCGAAGAGGCGGTCGTCATATTTCGCGACTTGGCGAGCAAATATCCTGATGCCTTTCGGGCGGTGCTATCAAATGTGCTTACAAACCTAGCAACATGTCTCGAATCTCTCGGCCGCCACGCGGAAGCCATGGGTGCTGCTGATGAAGCAGCAAAGTTCGCCGCCAACGTGAAATGATTCGCTCGTCAATCGCTCACCCCCGCAATGGCCAAACGGTCTGTTGAGTCTGCCAAATATCAAACTGGAATAGAAATGCGGTCAGAGTAAGAAGCCTGTCGAGACTTCACGAATCGCTCTCCTGCTGAGGCCGGACCGTATTGCGGGAGTTGAGACTGCTGACGCCGCCCGCCCGCCGTCGCCTCCCGCCGCGAAACGGATCGGCGATGCGCAGCCGGTCGTCGATCTCCATCCCGTGCCGCATATCCTCCGACCACAGCGTGTCGCAATCCGCCAGCAGCGCCGCGGCGGCGATCATCGCGTCGTAGGTCGTGAGGCCGTAGCGCTCGGCCAGCGCCAGTCCGGTTTCGTGGGTTTCGACGGTGAGGGGCTGGACCGGCAGCAGGCCGCGCAAGGTGGACAGGAACGCGTGCGTTTCCGTCCATGACAGGCCCATCTTGCGGCGCGCGATTTGGGCGATCTCGTTCAGCACCTGCACGCTGATGGTGCCGCCCGCGCCGATGATCCGCTCCGCCCGGTCGGCCTTGGCGGCGTCCGCGGAGGCGATATAGATCACGACGTTGGTGTCGAAGAAGCTACCGGGCATTCGCCTCGTCCCGGTCGAACGTGAAGTCGGCGGGAAGGCGCCCGCGGAAGGCGCGCAGGCGCTTCAGCAGCTCCGCCCGGCCGGGCTTGCGCGCGACGCCGAAGGCGCGCCGGTCGGCGACGTGGATCTCGATGTCGTCGCCCTCCTTCAGCTTCAGCGCCTCGACCACGGCGGCGGGAAGACGGATGGCGAGGCTGTTGCCCCATTTCGCGACCTGCATGGAAGCCTCCGTGGATATACGTAACGATAAATGTATATCCAAGCGCGGCCGGAGTTGAGGGCGGCGCCGCCCCGGTGTGACGCGTCTAGGCGGCGATCTCTTCCTTCTCCGTCATACCGGCGCAGGCCGGTGTCCAGGCTTAGGATCGCGCTCCACGGCCCCTGGGCACCGGCTTTCGCCGGTGTGACGAGCGGTGTGACGCGTCAGGACTTCCCCCGCCCGCCTGACCATGGCGCGCGGCTCCGTATATAACGCATTTTGCTTGATTCGTATAAAGCAAACTGCCATATTAGGCGCATGTGGTCCGTCGTCTACACGGCCGATGCGATCAAGGCATTGAGCCGGATGGACAACGCGGTTGCCCGGCGCATCCGGTCGAAGATCGTGGCGCTCGCCCAGGACCCGACGGCGCCGAACAACAACGTCAAGAAGCTGACCGGCGTCGCCGGCTACAGGCTGCGGGTCGGCGACTGGCGCGTGATCTATACGCTGACTCACCGGACCGTGACCGTCATCGTCGTCAGGATCGGCCATCGAAGCGAGGTTTACGAATGACCAGGCAGATCATCACCCAGGGCGGCAAGCCGGCCTTCGTCGTGATCCCCATCGACGAGTGGCGCCGCATCGAGGCGACGCTGGAGGACCGCACCGACGCCGCCGCCGTGCGTGCCTTCCGCAAGCATCCGACCGAGACCTTCCCGGACTCCGTCGTCGCGGCGATCCTCGACGGCGCCCACCCGCTGAAGGCGCTGCGCGCCCATCGCGGTCTGACCCAGGCGCAGCTCGCCAAGCAAGCCGGCACCAGCCCGCTCTACATCTCGCAGATCGAGCGCGGTGAACGGCGCGCCGGCCGCAAGCTGCGCGTCCGGCTCGGCCAGGCGCTGCGCGTCGATCCTGGCCTGCTCACGCGCGACGACGATTGATTGATGCCCGGCTATTTGGTGGAACGGCGCATGCGCCGTCTCGGCGCCGGGCGTTTTGCGCTATAAGTCGCCGATGCGCCGGTCCGATTCGGCTGGAGACATTCCGCGGCAGCGCCGCCGGGC
>JACQDQ010000088.1 GCA_016201015.1 Pseudomonadota bacterium
AAAGTCGCCCGCGTCATCAGCGGCTTGTGCTACGTTCTCTCGCCAAATATCACTTCCGTCATGAATAATCCGGGTTAGCGTCCGTCGTCCGCGATACGGCGGCTCATGTCCGGTCGTCGAAGCTGCGAAGCCATGGGCGCGCGCCGGCCCAAGATGCGGTAGTCTCCGCGACGCCGCCGTTTACCGAGGGGAGGAGCGCGCCATGGCACCCGGGATCAGCGATTTCGTCCGTAATATCTTCGGCCCGAAGAAGGCGGGGCCATCCGCCGTGGAGCCGGACGCGGCCGTCGACTACAAGGGATACTCGATCCGTCCGTCGCCCCGTCAGCAAGGATCGCAGTGGACGACCGAGGGTGTCATCGCCAAGCAGTTCCCGGACGGCGAGAAGGAATGCCGCTTCATTCGGGCCGATACCCACGGCGAAAAGACGGATGCGCTCGCCTCGTGCGTCGCCAAGGCGAAGCGCATCATCGACGAACAGGGCGATCAGATGTTCGGCAGCAAATAGCGGCGGCGGCCGGGCAACCCGAATTTACGCCGCGGTCGGTTTCGCCACCTTCGCCATCTGCCAGCGATCGAGGATGCTCCGCGCGCCGTTGACGGCCGGATCCATCGCCCGGTCGTGTCCTTCGACCTTCGCCGTCAGCTCGATCACGTAGCCGTTCGGGTCGCGGAAATAGATCGAGTGGATGAAGCCATGGTCGGAAACGCCGCGCACCTCGTGGCCGGATTGCTTGCCCTTGTCGAACATGGTCCGCAGCGTCGCCGGATCGACCTCGAGGGCGATGTGGAGATCGTAGTCGTGCTGCTTCTTGAACTCAAACGGCCGATCCGGCGCTTCGAAGAAGGCGAGATAGGAGCCGTCGCCGAGCTCGTAGAAGGTATGCAACGTCTCGGTCTTGCGGCCGGTCATCGTCTCCTTGATCTCGAGCGAGCCGGCCAGCCGCAATCCGAGGAAATCCTCGTAGAAACGGCGGGTCTGCTCCGAATCGCGACAGCGATAGGCGTTGTGGTGGAGGCCCTTGATCATCGGCAGTCTCCTTCGTCTTGCGGCGGCCGGCCTCGGCTCAGATGTGCTGGAACGCCTGTCCCTGGGTCGATGCGGCGAAGCCGATGAACACCTCGTAGGTCTTGGCGTAGCCCGGCCGCTTCTTCATGGTGTCGAGCCAGCGTACGACGTTCGGGTAGCGCGACAAGTCGCAGTGGATGAGTTCGCCGATCGTGGTAAAGGCCGTGCCGAAATAGTCGGCGATGGTCACCCGGTCACCGCAGAGATAGTTGCGCTTCGGCCCGATCCAATAGTCGTTGAGCGCCTTCAGCCAACCCTCCGACTTCTCCTTGCCCCATTTCACGGTCGCCGCGTGCACCTCGTCGCTCGACCGTTTGAGGTGCGGGAAGAGCTGCGGGTAGACCAGGCCGTAGCCAAAATCGCGGTACAGGTTGGAATTGAACCAGTCCATCACCTCGTTGATCTTGGCACGCTGCTTCAAATCCTTGGGATAGGCGGCAGAGCCGGCCTTGTCCGCCAGGTATTTGAGGATCGCCGAGCTTTCGGTCAGGCGGAAATCGCCGTCTTCGAGCACCGGGATCATGCTGTTGGGATTCACCGCGATGAAGGGCGGCTGATACTGCTCGCCCTTTAGGATGTCGACTGCCTGCATCTCCACGGCGATGCCCTCGTCGGCGACGAACATCATGACCGCGCGGCTGGTGGTCGAGACCGGATGCATATAGAGCTTCATGGACAGCATCTCCCTGCTGGATTGGCGCCGATCTTAGGCCGGCCCGCCGCGTTCCGCAATTTTGTTCGAGCGGGCAATTCAGGTCCGGCGTCGATTTGCCAGGAGAACGATTCCAGCAAGCATCGGGAATACGCCGACAGCGAGAAAGGCGATCGGATAGCTGCCAGTTGCGTGCACGATATGCTCGATCAGCGACGGGCCAATCACGTAGGCGATGAAAATTACGAAGGTCGAGCCTGCCGTGGCGTCGCCCACCGCGCCGGGCGGGGCAAGTCGCGCCACCTCGGCCAAGCAGAGGCCGTTCCAGCTCGACACGGCGATGCCGGTCAGCGCGGCGACCGCCAGCAGCAGCGCTGGCGGCCAGGCCGGCGCCGTCGCCGCGGTGACCGCCGTCATCAGGCTCGAGCAGAAGGACAGGCCGATCAGCGTCGCGACGTTCGAACCGAGGCGGTCGGCGAGCCAGCCGGCCAGCACGCGGGTGAATACGCCGGAAACCTGCATCACGGCGAAGGCGAGCCCGGCCGCGGCGAGCGGCAGCGCGAGTTCGCTGGTGAGAAAAGTAACGTAGAACGAGAATAGGGTGCCCTGCACCATGGCGAAGGCGAATCCGGCGAAGGCAATCCGCGGCAAGCCCGGTGCGATGCCGAATGCGCGGAACGGCGCCTTGACGGTGGCGAGCGACATGAACGCGCGGAGGCCGAGCGGCGGGCCGCGGTCGCGTTCGGCGTCGATCGTCGTCCGCAGCGGCTGCACGACGACCACCGCTGCGGCAGCGAGCACGGCCGCGCCGATGAGCGCGACTTGCCAGCCATAGGCATCGGCCAGCGAGGGAAGCATCAAGCCGGCCACCGCGCCGCCGAGCGGTACGCCGGCCTGCTTGATCGAGAAGACCAGCGAGCGGTGCCGGGTCGGCGCGTAACGCGCCAGGATGTCGCTGCCGGCCGGGGGCGACGGGCCGTAGCCGATGCCGATCAACAGCGCCGCCAGCATCATCGCCGGCCAGTCGCCGGTCAGCACGAGTGCGAGCCCGGCGGCGCCGAGCAGGCTGCCGATCTGGAGCAATCGCGCCGCGCCCAGCCGCGGCAGCAATGGCCCGCCGCTGATGAGGAACCACATCGTCCCGAGTGAGGTGATGGAGGCGAGCAGGCCGATGCGCTCGGGGCGGACGCCGGCCGCTTCGGTCAAAACCGGGCCGATGACCGGCAGCGTGCGGACGAGGAACGCGCTCGTCGCCTGCATGAGCAGCGTCACGGCAAGCGCCGCGGTCCACAAATTGCGGCGGCCGGTCGCGTCGTGCATGAGAAAGCCGTGGACGGAGAAGGAGCGGCTGGACTGCGTGGCTCTTGTATAACCGGAAATGCGCGGCATGGCATCACCGCGGCGCGGCGGCGATGCGAGGGCGCCGAGCGTCGGTCGACGCACGCTCGTCGAGCTTTGCTGGAGTAAGCCCGGGGCTTTGATGCAGGATGCGCCCGGAGGCAGGCATCGCGGCGATCGGAAGGGAGTGGGAAATGACCAAGCGATACGACATCGTCATCATCGGCGGCGGCAATGCGGGCTTTGGCGTCTCCTCGGTTGCGGCCGAGGCCGGCAAGCGGATTGCCTTCATCGAGCAGCGGGATTTCGGCGGTACCTGTCCGAACCGGGGCTGCACGCCGAAGAAGGTGCTGGTTGCCGCGGCGCATGCGCTGCACGAGATCGAAACCGCCAAGGTGCACGGCATCGCCGTCGGCGAGCCGCGGCTCGATTGGGCGAAGCTGATCGACCGCGAGAAGGCGATGATCGCGCACATACCCGGGCGGCTGGAGGAGCTCGCCCGCAAGCGCGGCGATGTCTTGCGGGGCCATGGCCGCTTCGTTGGCCCCAAGGCCGTCGCGGTCGGCGACGCGGTCGTGGAGGCCGAGCACATCGTCATCGCCACCGGCTCCAAGCCGCGGCCGCTGCCGATCCGGGGCGCCGAGCACCTGATCACGTCGGACGAGGTGCTGAGCGAGCGCGAGCTGCCGCGGGAAGTGGTTTTCATCGGCGGCGGCGTCATCGCCATGGAGTTCAGCCACGTCTATGCGCGCGCCGGGTCCAAGGTGACGATTCTCGAAGCGCTGCCGCGGGTGCTTCCCGGCTTGGACGCGGATGCCGTGGCGGAGATCCGCAAGGAAAGCGAGCGGATCGGCATCGCCGTGAAGACCGGCGTCAAGGTGAGGGAGATAGCGCGCGCCAACGGCAGGCTGCGCGTGAGCTTTGAGCACGCGGGCGCCGAGGCGAAGATCGATGCCGATCGCATCGTCAACGGCACCGGCCGCGTCGCCGATGTCGGTGCGCTCGATCTCGAGGCGGGCGGGGTCCGTCATGACGGCATCCGGGTCGAGGTCGACGCCTATTTGCGGTCGGTGTCGAATCCTTCGGTTTGGGTCTGCGGCGACGCCTTCGTTGCGTCGGCGCAGCTTTCGCCGCTCGCCACCTACGAGGGCCAGATCGTCGGCCGCAACATCGTCAACGGCGCCCGCGAGAAGCCGGACTATCGCTCCATCCCGAGCTGCGTCTACACGGTGCCGGCCGTGGCGAGCGTCGGGCTGACGGAGGCGGAGGCCAAGGCCCAGGGATTGAAGGTCGCGGTCTCGGTCAACGATATGTCGGACTGGCTGTCGAGCCGGACCTACGGCGAAACGGCCGCCTGGGCCAAGCTGCTGATCGAGGAGGGGACGGGCCGCATCGTCGGCGCGCACATGGTGGGCCACAGCGGCGAGGAGCTGATCCACGTCTTTGCGCTGGCCATGAAGCATGGCATCAGCGCGGCCGAGATCAAGAGCACGGTCTTCGCGTTTCCGACTTATTCGGCGGATATCAAAAGTTTGGTGTAGGACCGGCGCCGCTTTGCGGATTCGCGGCTCAGTGAAAGTTCCGCGCTGCGATCTTGATCCCGCGCGCGTCGCGGCCTGGCCGCCGCACTTCGTCGGCGCGCGCCAGCGGCGGCGGCAGCGCGGGCTCGGCGCGATCGAGCGAACGCAAAAGTTCGCCGCGATCGACAAGGCGGTGCGCGATGACGTGGACGACGATGCCCTCGCGCTGCAGCCTGCCCTCGACGACGATCAGCGGGCAGCCGAGCACGACGCGGCGATGGCGCTCGAACACGTCCGGCCAGACGATGAGATTGGCCACGCCGCTCTCGTCCTCGATCGTCATGAAGATGACGCCGCTGGCGGTGCCGGGCTGCTGGCGCAGCAGCACGAGGCCGGCGACGGCGACATTGCGGCCGTCCGGCGTATTGCTGAGATCGGCGGCGCGCAAAATCGGCCGCCGCGATGGCGTGGCGGCGAGAAGCGGCCGCAGCAGCGCCAGCGGATGCGCCTTCAGCGACAGCGACAGGCTGCGATAATCCTCGGCCACCGCTTCGCCGAGGCTCATCGCCGGCAGCGCGACCGCCGGCTCGGCGCGCTCGGTCCGCCCATCGGCCAAGGCGAACAGCGGCGGCGGCGCGGCGCGGTCGATGCGCAGCGCCGCCCACAGGGTCGCGCGCCGGTCGAGGCGCAACGAGCCGAAGGCGTCGGCCCTGGCCAGCGCTTCGATCGTGCCGCGCTTGATACCGGCGCGGCGATAGAGCTCGGCGACGTCCGGATAGCCGTTGCCGCGGCGCGCGACGAGCGTCTGCATCTCCGCCTCGGCGAGCCCGGTGACCTGGCGGAAGCCGAGCCGCAGCGCCATGCCGCCCGTGGACTCGGCGGCCGATTCCAGCGTGCAGTCCCAGTCGCTGTGGTTGACGTCGACCGGGCGGACCTCGACGCCGTGGTCCTGGGCGTCGCGCACGATCTGCGCCGGCGCATAGAAGCCCATCGGCTGGCTGTTGATGAGCGAAGCGGCGAACACCGTCGGATAATGCCGCTTGATCCACGATGAGACATAGACCAGCAGCGCAAAGCTGGCGGCATGGGATTCGGGAAAGCCGTAAGTGCCGAAGCCCTCGATCTGCTTGAAGCAGCGCTCGGCGAACTCGGGCGCGTAACCGCGGGCGATCATGCCCGAAATGAACTTGTCCTGGAATTTGTGGATGGTGCCTACCCGGCGAAACGTCGCCATGGCGCGGCGCAGCCGGTCGGCCTCGGCCGGGGCGAAGCCGGCGGCGACGATGGCGATCTGCATCGCCTGTTCCTGGAACAGCGGCACGCCGAGCGTCTTGCCGAGCACGGCTTCGAGTTCCTTGGACGGATATTCGACTCGCTCCTCGCCGCTGCGGCGGCGCAGATAGGGATGGACCATGTCGCCTTGAATCGGCCCGGGCCGCACGATCGCCACCTCGATGACCAGATCGTAGAAGCGCTCGGGCTTGAGCCGCGGCAGCATGCTCATCTGGGCGCGGCTTTCGACCTGGAAGACGCCGATCGAGTCGGCCTTGCACAGCATTTCGTAGACGGCGGGATCCTCCGGCGGCACCGTCGCCAGGGTGAACGCCGCGCCGTGATGCCGCTCGATCAGCGCGAAGGCCTTGCGGATGCAGGTCAGCATGCCGAGCGCCAGCACGTCGACCTTGAGGATGCCGAGCGCGTCGAGATCGTCCTTGTCCCACTCGACGAAGGTGCGGTCGGGCATGGCCGCGTTGACGACCGGCACGACCTCGTCGAGCCGGTCCTGGGTGATGACGAAGCCGCCGACATGCTGCGACAGATGGCGCGGGAAGCCTGTAAGTTCCCGCGCCAGCCGGATGGCCAGGGCGAGGCGGTTATCGGCGGGATCGAGGCCGGTCTCGCGGATCAGCGTCTCCTCGATCCCCGAGCCGCGCCCCCAGGCCGACTTGGCGAGCACATCGACCGTATCGATGGACAGGCCGAGGGCCTTGCCGACTTCTCTGATGGCCATGCGCGAGCGATAGTGGATGACCGTCGCGGCGATGCCGGCGCGGTCGCGGCCGTATTTCCTATAGATGTACTGGATCACCTCCTCGCGCCGCTCGTGCTCGAAATCGACGTCGATGTCGGGCGGTTCCTTGCGCTCGGCGGAGACGAAGCGCTCGAACAGCAGATCCATGCGCGCCGGATCGACGGCAGTGATGCCGAGGCAGTAGCAGACGGCGGAGTTGGCGGCCGAGCCGCGGCCCTGACAGAGGATGTCCTGCGACCGGGCGAAGCGCACGAGATCATGCACGGTGAGGAAATAAGGCGCATAGCCGAGCTGGGCGATCAGCTTGATCTCGTGCACGAGCTGGGCGCGCACCTTGTCGGGGAGACTGGCCGGATAGCGGATGGCCGCGCCCGCCCAGGTCAGGCGCTCCAGCTCTGTTTGCGGCGAAGCGCTTTCGACCGGATAGCAATAGCGCAGCTCATCGAGCGAGAAGCGGCAGCGCGCGACGATCGCTAGCCCGGCGCTGAGCGCCGCGGGATAATCGCGGAACAGCCGCGCCATCTCGGCCGGCGGCTTCAAGTGCCGCTCGGCATTGGCGGCGAGGCGGAAGCCGGCGGTGTCGATGGTGCGGCCTTCGCGGATGCAGGTCAGCACGTCCTGCAAGGGCCGGCGCGCGGCCGCATGGGCGTGGACGTCGTTGGTGGCGATGAGCGGCGTGCCGCAAGCAGCGGCCTGCTGCGCCAGCCAGGCGAGACGCTGGGCATCGTCGCCGCGATAGAGATGCTGGGCGGCGAGGTAGCAGCGATCGGCGAAAGGCGCGGCGAGCGCGCGCAGATATTCGGCAAAGCCGGCATCGGGCGCATCCGGCGGCACGGCGACGACGATCTGGCCGTCGCCATGCTCCAGCACGTCGCTGAGCGAGAGATGGCAGCCGCCCTTCTCGGCGCGGCGCTGGCCGAGCGAGATCAGCCGCGACAGGCGGCCGTAGGCCGCACGGTCGGTCGGGTAGCAGAGCAGGCTGCGGCCGTCGTCGAGATCGAGCCGTGCGCCGATGACCAGGCGGACATCGTGCTCCTTGGCGGCGACATGGGTGCGGACCACGCCGGCCAGCGTATTGCGGTCGGTGACGGCGATCGCCGCCAGCCCCAACTGCTTGGCCTGCACGACGAGTTCCTCGGGATGCGAGGCGCCGCGCAGGAACGAGAAATTGCTCGCCACCTGCAGCTCGGCATAGGCGCTCATGCGAACAGCCCGTGCAGGAACCAGCGCAAAGGACTCGCCTGATAGAGGCCCTCGCGAAACACCCAGAAGCGGCGGCCCTCGGCATCCTCGATGCGGTAGTAGTCGCGCGGCAGGGCGCGCTGCCGCCACCATTCGGGAGCGATGCGTTCGGGGCCGTCGGCGCGGGCGATGCGATGCGGGACGCGGCGCCAGCGGAACAGGATCGGCGGATCGTCGGGCACCGGCGCGATCACCTCGATCGGCTCGGGGCGGCCGAGCAGACGCAGCGGCCGGGGCGGTGCCTCGCTCCAGCCCGCCGCATAGGGCGGCGGCCTGGCGGCTCGATCTGCGGCCTCATGGTTCGAGACGGCCGCTGACGCGGCCTCCTCACTCTGAGGAGCATGCGTCCTTCGACTCGCGGACCTCATCCTGAGGAGGCCCGTAGGGCCGTCTCGAAGGCTGGTGACGCCGAAGGCGTCGCCAGGTCCGCGGCTCAGGCTGTCGACGCCAACGGCGTCGATAGGGGCATGCGTCTCGAAGGGTGAGGAAAAGCGTACACGCCATATACGATTATCCGGGGTCGATCCCGCGCGAACATGGCGAACGGCGCGTTCCGGCAGATGGCTCTCTTGCAGCTCGAAATGCGACACGGCGTGCGGCCCAAGCCGGTTGGCGAGCCGATCGATCAGCGGCGCCAGATCGGGGAAATCGGGCTCGCCGGTCAGCGTGGTTTGCGCCGCGGCGACATCCATGCGGCTGGCGAAGGCGAGCTGGGCGGGAAGCAGGGCCTCGACGAGCGTTGCTTCGAGCGCCGCCGCCTCGATACCGAAGCCGGGGTCGACGGTTTCGAAGCGCTCGGCGAATAGCCGCAACAGGCGATCGGGCACGCGCGTCGGACGACTCATGCCGGCGGCAAGCGCGGCGATGCCGCCATCCGCCTTGTAGAAAACGAGATCGAGCCGGCGTGCCCCGAGATCGACCGCGGCCAGCCGGGCGCAGAGATCGATCAGCAGGTGTCGCGTCACGCGCGCAATGTCTTCCGGCGTGGCGATCGGTTCGGCGAAGGCCAGCAGGGTCCGCCATGGCGCCACGGGCCGGCGCGGCGAGATCGGCTCGGCCAGGCGGCCGAGCGCCTGATCGAGGCGGCGCGTGATCTCGTCGCCGAAGCGAACGGCGAGGCCGGCGCGCGGAAGATCATGGAGATCGCCGATCCGCCGCAGGCCGAGGCCGTCGAGGGCCGCAACGGTCGCGGCCGACAGGCGCAAAGCGGCCGGCGGCAGCTTATCGAGCGCCGCCTGGCTTTCGCCGGCAGGGACGATCTGGCGGTCGGCGGCGAATCGCGCAATGGCCCGCGCGGCGCCGGGCGTGTCGGCGATCGCCGCGCGCGCGGCGAAGCCCAGCCGGCCGAGGCGGGCGAGCACGTCGTCGCGCAATGCTTCTTCGCCGCCAAACAGATGGGGACAGCCGGTGATGTCGAGCCACAAACCGTCGGCGCCGTCGGCCGCCGTCCACGGCGTCCAGCGCGTGCACCAGGCCGCGAGCCGATCGAGACACGCGGCATCGGCCGCCGGGTCGGCCGGCCTGGCGTCGAGCGAGGGGACGAGCGCGCGGGCATCGGCCAAGGTCTGGCCAGGCGCGAGACCGAGCCGCGCCGCCGCGGCATCGAGTGCCGTCAGGCGCAGCACGCCGCCATCATCGGCGACGATGACGCGCGGCTCAGACGCCGGGTGCCGCCGCGCGAGCCGGTCGGTCGGCAGCGTCGGCAGCCACACCGACATCATTCGCCGCATGCCATTGGCCATTGCGCCACTCCACATTCCAACCGCCGGTCGCGCCGCCGCGTGCGCGCACGAGCTCGACCCGCCAGCGCGGCGCGCCGACGCCACGCGCGGCGGCGCTCGGCAGCGCGGCGACGCGCCAGCGCGTGCGCGCAACGCTCGTGCCGGCGCGTTTCGTCTCGTTCTGCAGCAGGAACGCCGTGACGCCGCTGGTCTCGGCGGCGAGCTGCAGGCGCCGGCTGCGGGTCATGTCGACGGCGTCGATCTCGGCGATGACGGCGGCGAGCGCCGCGCAGCGCAGCGCCTCCTCGATCGCCCACAGGGCATCCGCCGCGCGCGCTATGTGCACGAGCATGAGGCGTTGCGGCGCGAGGCCCAGGGACTGAAGACCGGGCGCGTAGAGCTCGCGTATGCGCGTGATCCAAACGATGGGGCCGTGCGCCGCGAAGCGCGACAAGACGGCAGCGGCGAAGCCGGCCGTCGCCGCATCGCCGGGCGCGCCGCTGATTTCGTGCAGGCAGCCGCGCGGCAGGCCGCGCCAGGGCAAGGTCCGATCGATCGGCGGAAAGCCGCAGGGCAGCGCTGCCGTAGGGCAAGGCCTTGCCGCCGAATGAAGGCGTTCCAGGCCAGCCAGACGGGCTCGCAAGGCGTCGAGTTCGGTACGGCAAGAGATGTTGTTCATGATTTGTTCTCACAAAGATGACTCTTTCCTGACTGCGAGTCAAGGCGGGCGCCTGCGGCCTCAGGGCAATCGCATTTGGGGAAGACGGCCTCATGGTTCGAGACGGCCGCTGCCGCGGCCTCCTCACCATGAGGCCCTATTTCTGTTTTTCTCTTCCTGAAGAGCACGCGTCCTTCGACGGCGAACCTCATCTTGAGGAGTTGCGCTGCTCGCGGCGCAGCGTCTCGAAAGAGAGGTTCGCCGCTCAGATTGTCGACGCCAACGGCGTCGTCAGCGGCGTCCGTCTCGAAGGACGCGGGAAGCACCTGACCCAAATGCGATTGCCCCGCCTGTAACCTCGGATGCGATAAAGCGCCGGTCTCGGTGCCTACTTCGCCATGTCCACAAGCGACAGCGCGTCAACACCGGTTACGGCGTGGACTCAGTCGATTGTCGTGTGCCTCACCGGACATGTCGCGGACATGGCCCAAACGACGCGATTGACCCATCTTGGACATGAGATTCCTTATTCAATCACCTCATCGGCGCGGGTGAGCAGCGATTCGGGAACGGTGAGGCCGAGCGCCTTCGCAGTCTTGAGATTGATGACCAGCTCGAACTTGGTCGGCTGCTCGACGGGCAGGTCGCCGGGCTTGGCGCCCTTGAGAATCTTGTCTACGTAGTTAGCGGCGCGCCGAAACGAATCAGCCCGGTTCGCTCCATAGGACATAAGGCCCGCGGCATCGACAAACTCCCTCGATGTGTACACTGCCGGCAGCCGGTTCTTGGCCGCCAGGTCCACGAGGCGTCTATGCTCTCTCAGGAACATGTTGGCTGGCAGCACGGTCAGAGCACCCGCGCGAGCGCTGGTCATGTCCGAGAAGGCCCTGG
>JACQDQ010000089.1 GCA_016201015.1 Pseudomonadota bacterium
AGCGGCCGCGGGCGACCGTCGCCGTTCACTGCAACGAAGGTGAATTCGGCATCGGTGACTTTCACTCGCTCGCCTTGCACCTGCCGCAGCACCCACACCTCGACGCACAGCGTGATCGATGTCCGCCCGATGCGCAAAGCGTCGGTATAGCAGCACACGGCGTCGCCGACCCGCACCGGCTGCAGAAACGTGATGTTGGAGACTGCGACGGTCACCACTTTGCCCTTCGCGTATTTGGTCGCCGTCATCGATGCGGCGGCGTCCATCAGCGACATGATCCAGCCGCCGAAGATGTCGCCCATCGGATTGGTGTCCGCCGGCATCGCCAGCACTCGCGATGCGAGTTCGCCGCGTGGCGTGACGGGCACGCTGCGCTTTTGATTCGCGGAGCCTTGATTCGCCGAACGCATAGCGGGTACCTCCAGAAACAAACTCCTCGACCCTGCGTTGATGGCGCTCCGCCCGCCTCTGACTATTCTGCCGAATCTATATCGCAACGCAGCATATTGTTGTCAACTTAGCGGAATTTATTGCATTTTTATTTTTGCAACGCACAATTATGCGCCACGCTAATCGCCTGTGACGATTTGAGTTCTGGCGAAGCTGACCAGGCGGTAGGCAACCGCTACCAATCGCGGCTGTGCCGCGACGCGGGGCCACGGTGGGGCAGCAGCAGCGAGTCGCGGGCGTGCCGCCTGTACCCAATATCTAAAATTTGTTGCAAATACGAGATAGCTGCCATGCCGCCAGCGCATGCGGTCTTAAACCTTCCTTAATTCGCCTAAAGGAGTATGCCCAGCGCACTGATGGCCTCGCTTTTTGGGGCGTGAAATGGCCGCATATAGACGTCGGATCAATGAGTTGACAGCTCCAAGAAGGTCTTCTCTCGGGATTCCGCCCCGGCGACGGGCTGAGTCCGCGCCGATCGCACGACGTTTACAATTTCGCCAGCGTCCCATGGCACGGCTGCATGTCGTCCCCCAGCGGCGCCGCGCCGCCAACATAGCAGCTCGATTCGACCAGGTGGCCGCCCCAAGCCGCACGCGCGGCTCCTACGCACGCCGACGGTTGCGCTACCGGCCGAACGCGGCCTTCCACATCGATCTGCTTATTCCGCAAGACAGGCTCTCCTGATGACTCTCCGATCGATCTCATTGCGCGCGCTTTTCCGGCAACGCATCAAGGGCTTTCACAAGCCGTTGATTGCCGCAGTCGCCGCAACTTCCGTTACCCTGCTCGTGGCGATTTCCGTATCCGTCACCGAACGGCAGCGTGTCATCGACGATGCAGGGCGCGACGATCTGCGCGTCGCCCAAACTCTCGCCGCGCAGGTCAAACGCACCTACGATGCCGCGGAAATCGTCCTTGGCGTTGTCGACCAGTGGGTCGGCATGACGCACGACCTTGACGACCGCCAGATGATCGAGGGCGCTCTGGCGCGTATTCGCGAGGTCGCCGGAGTCCGATTTGCCGTACGCATCGCCGACGAGGATGGCATCGTCCTCAATCCGCCGGCCGGCAGCGACCAACGGCGAATGACCATTGCCGGGTAGGACTATTTCCGCGGCGTTCGCCATCTCGATGCCGGCATCTTCTACGTCGCGGCGCCGATGAACGCGCTCGACGCGCGTGAGTGGATGTTGCCGCTCTCGATGAAGGCGTCGCCCAACGCTCGCGGCGTCGCCGTCCTCACCGTCCTCATTCCGATGAACTTCATGCAATATCTCCTCGAGCAGACGCATCGGAGCGGCGGCGATGCCGTGCTGATGCGGGCCGACGGCACGGTGCTGCTGCGCGATCCGCACGGTGCCGCGTTCGTCGACAAGGCCATTCCACAAGGCGCGGTCCTCGCCCGGTGGCGCGATCAGGAGCACGGCGCCTATGTCGTCGACAGGCTCGCCGACGGTACGCGCCGGCTGAATGCGTTCAGCAACGTCCCCGGCCTGCCGATCGTTGTCGGCCACGGGATCGATCTCGACCAAGTCCTCAAGCCTTGGCAAGCGGCGGCGCAATGGCACGCCGCCATCACCATCGTGGTGATCGCGCTGGTCTGGCTGCTCGCCGGGCTGATGGCGCGCGCCGTTCGCGACGACGAGGCCTACAAGCTGAAACTCCTGCGTGCCAAGGAAAGGGCCGAGGCGGCGAGCCGGGCAAAGTCGAAGTTCCTGGCTGTCACCAGCCACGAGCTGCGCACGCCGCTCAACGCCATCATGGGGTTCTCGGAGATGATCAGCCTGCGGATCTTCGGCGGCGATCTTGATCGTTACTGCCGTTATGCCGAGGACATCCATCGCAGCGCCGCGCATCTCCTGTCGATCATCGAGGAAATCCTCGATGTCTCGCGGCTCGAGGCCGGCAAGCTCGATCTACACGAGGAAGTGATCGACCTGGTCGAAATATCGACGGAGATCATCGAGCTGTTGCAGCCCCAAGCCGCGAACGCCGGGGTCGCCCTCACCGCGCCGACTGCTCGCGGCCCGGTGGTTCACGCCGACGCCAAGGCGGTACGCCAGATGCTGCTCAATCTCGCGTCGAATTCACTAAAGTTCACCAATAGCGGCGGTCGCGTCGAGATCGGCGCTGGAACCGCCAGCGGCCGGCCGTTCCTGCGCGTTGCCGATACCGGCATCGGCATCAAGCCCGAGCATCAGGCGCTGGTGCTCGAGCCGTTCGGCCAAGTGGCGGACGCGATGGCTCGCGAGCAAGGCGGCCTCGGCCTTGGGCTGCCGATCGTCAAGAATCTGATCCAGCTGCATGGCGGCGACATGACCCTGGACAGCGCCCCCGGCCGTGGCACGACGATCACGCTTGTTTTCCCGGCGAACCGCCTGCTTGCCGAAGCGACTTCAGCCCCGCCGCGCCCGGAGAGAATCATGCCCACGGTCATCGCGGCCGCGGCGTAACCCGCCCGCCGGCGCCGCCCGCATCAAGAGCGGCGTGCGCCCCGGGTTGCGGCAATCCGCTGAAGGGAGCGATTCGCCGCGTCGGCCGGTGCCGCTCGGAGCAGGAGCAGCTCGCGATCCTCCGGCGCGGACGTCGTCGCCCGATCCGCGGCTGGCGCGATCTGTGCTCGCACACGCTCGGCGGGAAGCCTCACGGTCACCGTGGTTCCCGCTCCGACCGTGCTGTCGATCGCAATCGTACCGCCATGCAGTTCGATCAACCGTTTGGTCAGCGGCAGGCCGAGACCGGTGCCTTCGTGCTTGCGGTTGTAGCTGTTGTCGACCTGACGGAACGGCTCCATGACTGCTTCGAGGTCGGCACCAGCGATGCCGACCCCCGTATCGGCCACGGCGATCGTCAAACCACCGTCGTCGTCCAACCGGCTCGTTATCTTGACCGTGCCTTCCGGCCGGTTGTACTTGATCGAATTGGTCAGCAGATTGATGAAGACCTGCTTCAACTTGCGCTCGTCGCCATAGACGCGAATGCCTGGCGGCGCGATGGCTGTCGAAACCGCAACGCCGGCGCGCCGGGCACGTTCTTGAATCATCCGCACGCAGGCCCCGACGACCGAATCGAATTCGAGGTCGTCTTCGCTGAGCGTCATCTCTCCGGCTTCGACTTTGGCGAATTCCAGCACATCGTTGATCAGGGCGAGCAGATGTTGGCCGCTGTCGTGGATCGCATTCATGCACTCGTGATATCGCGGATCGCCCAGCGGGCCGAAATACTCGCCGCGCGCGAAGTCGGAAAATCCGATGACCGCGTTCAACGGCGTGCGCAACTCATGGCTCATATTGGCCAGAAACTCGGCCTTCACCCTGTTCGCGTGCTCGGCCGTCTCCTTCGCCACGCGCAGCTGATGCTCGCGCTCCTTGTCGCGCGTGATGTCGTAGCGGATGCTGACCAGGCCGCCCTCGTAGGTGCGACGCTCGACGATCCGGATCCAGCGGCCGTCCTTGAACCGCTGCTCGACCGGCTCGCTGGGCGGGTCTTGATGCTCGCGAATGCGGCGCGCGATGTATTCTTCTTCGCGCCCGACGGCTTCGGTCAGGACGCCGCTATACACATGGCGGCGAAGGATATCTTCGAACCGCATGCCCAAAGTCAGAGTCTTGGCATAGTCCGGGCTGGTGTTTTTCATGGCATCGTTGATCATGTCCAGCCGATCCTCGGAGTCCCACAAGACGAACCCCTCGGCGAGACTCTCGATAGCGTCGCGCAGCCGCTGTTCCGCGCGGTGGCTGATCGCTTCGGCCTCTTTTTCTCCTGTGATTTCGACGACTGTACCGTCCCAAATCGTATCGCCGCCTTCAGCTCGGAACGGCTGGGCGCGTCCGCGCACCCATCTCGTCTTGCCGTCGGTGTCAATGACACGAAGATCAAGCTGCCAGACCGACAAGTCGCGCGCCGAGACTTCGACAGACCGATAGAATGCAGGGCGATCGTCCTCATGGATTGTATTCAAGAGCAGCGAGGAGTCGGCGATCGCCGCTTCCGCCGCAATGCCGACGATGTCGCTTACCCCTGCGGACAGCAGCGGATACGATATCTTGCCAGCCGTGCTCATCCGCCGCCGATAGACGATGCCTGGCACGTTCGCG
>JACQDQ010000092.1 GCA_016201015.1 Pseudomonadota bacterium
CGAGCAGGGCGACGATCGACCGATTGAGCTTCTCGGTGATAATGACAGCGTAGGTGAGGATCATCAGGAGCGAAGCCAGGACGGCCGCGTTCAGGCCAAAGATCGCGTGCGGCACCCATTCCCCGTGTTCGGCCATATTCGATCGCTCCTTCGCCTCTCGTTGCGCCCACACGACCCCGTCGGCGCAGCGCCGCCGGCGCCGATCCGTGAAGAGCCCAAGATACCCCGGATGGACCCCCGACCCTCGGCGCCGAAAGTTTCCTATCGACGGGCCGGTGTCAAGGCGATTGCCTCCAATCAGAGGAAGAAGATCACCGTGACGACGACGAATAACGGCAGCAGGATGGCGCATGACCAGCCCATATAGCCGAAGAAACCGGGCATCGTCATGCCGCGTGCCTCGACGATCGCCTTCACCATGAAGTTCGGCGCGTTGCCGATATAAGTCATCGCCCCCATGAACACGGCGCCCGTCGAAATCGCCAGCAGCGTGCCCGCCAACGGCCCCATGAGCGCCCGTTCGTCGCCGCCGGCGAGATTGAACAACAGCAGATAGGTCGGCGCGTTGTCGAGAAAGCTTGAGAGTATCCCGGTGATCCAGAAATACATGACGTTGTCGGGCTGGCCGCCTGTCCCAAGCAACGCGACGATGCCGTGCGCCGCGCCGCCGGCACCGGCGCGAATGATCAGGAGCGCCGGCGCGATGGTGACGAAAATGCCGAAGAAGAGCTGCAGCACCTCTAGCATCGGGTGCCACGAGAATTCATTGCGTTGCCGGACATCGCGGTCGGTGAAGCGCCACGATAGCCAGGTCAGCAGCAGCAGGACCACAGTGCGGGCGAGCGATTCCAGACCGATTGGCACGTAGTAGATCGTCAGCCTGATATCCGGCGTCCACGTGCCGCTTGCCAGCACGGCCAGGATGATGCCAAGCAGGATCATCAGGTTGCGCTTGCCTTCAAGGCCGAGCGGCTCCGGTGATTCGGTTCGCGGCCGCTGCGTCTGATCCTCGCCTGCGTAGAAATACCGGTCGAGGGCATAGAACAGGGCGAGCAACGGCAGGCCGACGATCAGCATCGGCGCTAGCATGCGCCGCGTGACCCAGAAGAAGTCGACGCCTTCGAGAAAGCCGATGAATAGCGGTGGGTCGCCAAGCGGAGTCAGCGAGCCGCCGATATTGCCGACCAGGAAGATGTAGAACACGAAGATATGGACGTAGCGCCGGCGCCAGGCATTGGCCCGCAGCAACGGTTGGATCAGCAGGATGCAGGCGCCTGTGGTCCCGGTCCAGCTGGCGATCGCCGTGCCGGCGGCAAGCAGGCCCGTGTTCACCGCCGGTGTGCCGACAAAATTGCCACGCAGGTGAATACCGCTGGCCGCCGTGAACAGCGCAAGCAGGAGGACGACGAACGGCAGATACTCCACGAGCACCGTGTGGAGAAATTCATAGAGCGCCGCCGCCGGGCCATGAAATGCCGCAAACGGCACGAGGAATGCCATCGCCCAAAATGCTGCAACCTTGCCGAAGTGGCGTTCCCAGAACTGCGGCGCCAGCAGTGGCAGCACGGCGATCGACAGCAAGATGCCGCCAAACGGAATCACCCAGGCGAATCCAAGCTGCGCGCCATCGACTTGCGGCGCATTCGACGGCGCCGCCGCGAGAGCCGGCTTCTGGAGGAGTATCGTCCATAGCGCGACGTTGGCGTCGAAGACTCTTTCAAATGCACGGCGGCGTTTGATCATCGTCACAAGTGACGTGATCTTGCCCCTTTAGTCAAACGCAACCAAGGGCGGAGGCTCGACTGAGTTGCCGATCAATCGGCGAACGTTCGCGAGCGAACTTCGCCGTCGACTCGATTGAATGCGATCGCGG
The DNA here is from genome assembly GCA_016201015.1 of Pseudomonadota bacterium. Lineage (GTDB taxonomy): Bacteria > Pseudomonadota > Alphaproteobacteria > CACIAM-22H2 > CACIAM-22H2 > JACQDQ01. Next base: position 1,874 of record JACQDQ010000092.1, read on the forward strand.
CGCCCCGGCGTGTGTGGCCCGAGCGCCGGTGATAGATTGCTAGGCGGCGCGGATTTTGCCGAGGAAGTCGTTGACCTGGCTGCCCAGCCGCTCGGTCTGCTGCCCCAGGGTTTCGGCCGCCGACTTCACCCCCTGCGCCGCCGCGCCCGTGGCATCGGCGCCCTTGGTCACGCCGGCGATGCTCTCCGACACGTCCTTGGTCCGTCCCGCCGCCCGCTGCGTGCTGCGCGTGATCTCCTGCGTCGCCGCGCCCTGCTCCTCCACCGCCGAGGCAATCGAGGTCGCGATCGTGCTCACCTCGCCGATCGTGCCGCCGATCCGCTTGATCGCATCGACCGCGTCCTTGGTCACGCTCTGCACCGCCGAGATCTGCGCCGAGATGTCCTCCGTCGCCTTCGCCGTCTGGTTGGCCAGCGACTTCACCTCCGAGGCGACCACGGCGAAGCCCTTGCCCGCCTCCCCCGCCCGCGCCGCCTCGATTGTCGCATTCAGCGCCAGCAGGTTGGTCTGCCCGGCGATGTCGTTGATCAGCTTGACCACGTCGCCGATCTTGCCGGCGGTCTCGGCCAGGCCCTGGACCGTGCTGTCGGTGCGCTTCGTCTCCTCGACGGCGCGGACCGCGATGCCGGCGGCATGGCTCACCTGCCGGCTGATCTCGGCGATGGAGGCGCTCAGCTCCTCCGAGGCCGCGGCTACCGTCTGCACGTTGCTGGAGGCATCCTCG
>JACQDQ010000093.1 GCA_016201015.1 Pseudomonadota bacterium
GATTGCGCTGGCCTGGCTGGCGAATCTTATGCGGCGGCGCGGCGGGCTGGCGGCGGGTGAGATCGTCACTACTGGCACCTGCACCGGGCTGCAGCGCGGCGCGCCCGGCGACCAGGTGGCGGCGCTGTTCGGGCGCGACGGCCGGCTGGGCCGCGTCGACCTGACCCTCGTCGCCTAGCGGCCTATCCGGGTACCCTCTCATCCACGCAAACAGGCCGGCTTCGTTGCAATCCCTGCCGCCACCGGTCTCCGCGTCGCTCCTTGAAGTCTATTAGAATCGTTCTAGATATATGCCTAACAAAAGGAGAAGACATGAAAATCGACATCGGACTCAAGGACAATTCGCGCAAGACGGTGGCCGACGCGCTGGCGCCGATGCTGGCCGACAGCTATGCCCTGGCGCTGAAGACGCAGAACTTCCACTGGAACGTGATCGGGCCGGAATTTCCCTATCTTCACAAGCAGTTCGAGGAGCTTTACGGCGAGCTGGCCGAGGCGGTCGACGGCCTCGCCGAGCGCATCCGCGCGCTTGGCCATGTCGCGCCGGGAAGCTTCGCCGCGTTTGACAAGCTCAAGCAGATCAAGGAATCGACCGGCGCCCCGCCGGCGGCCAAGGAGATGGTCGGCGAGCTGTGGCACGACAACGAGGCGCTGGTCCGTCACGCCCGCAAGGTCAAGGACCTGGCCGAGTCCGTCGGCGATGTCGAAACCGGCGACGTGATGATCGAGCGCATGCAGGTCCACGCCAAGGCGGCATGGATGCTGCGCGCGCAGCTCGAATAGCCCGACACATCAGGCGGCGGCAGGGCTACATCTTCTTCTTGCCCGCCATCGTCTTCATGTCCGCGGCGTTCTTGGAGTCGGCCATGACGCGATTGAAGACGAAGGTGTAATCGTCCGTCGCGCGCGGCTTGTGGCACGACATGCAGGGCTGCGTGTTGACGTTGGCGCGGCGCGTCCCGTCGATGTCGAACACCGCGTATTCCCAGTCGGGATTGCGGATGTTCTCGGGGTACTCGGTGGCCCAGCCTTTGCGCTTCTGCTGCACGAACACGCCGAGGATCTGATCCTCCGGCATGAAGCGGCCATTGGCGTCGAGCAGCGGCTTGCCGTCGGCGCCCTTCTTCGCCGGGCGCGCCTCGATCAGCAGCATCGTGCCGTCGGGCAGCTTTTGACCCAGCTTGTAGTTGGTCACCGCTTCGGGGCTCGCATAGAGAATGCGGACGGTGGCGTTCTCGTAGCGGTCGATCTGACCGAAGGAAACGAATTTGCTTTGATAGCCCTTGGGATATTCGATCTTCTCGGGGCCGGCCGACGCCACCGTCACGCCGAGGCTAATGGCGACGGCGAGCGCGGCGGCCGTCGTCAAGACTGCGGTCCTGGCTTTCATGTCATCCTCCCGCTAACGCTCGACCGTGACGGTCGCCCACATATTGGCGTGCACGGCGCAGCCGACGTCGAAGCTGCCGGGCTTGGCGACAACCAGCTTGAACGTCTCGCCCTGTTTCAAACCGGCGCGCGACACCTGGTAGCCGAGCGTCGGCACATAGACCCAGTGATCGGTGAAATCGTCATTGGTGAAGGCGATGGTGTCGCCGACCTTGGCCTTGATCGCCTTGGGGGCGTAAGCGGCACCGCCCATGCCGACCTTGATCTCCGACGCGGCCCGGGCGAAGTCGGCGCCCAAGCCGAGCGCGACACCCGCGCTCAAGGCGGCGGCCAGCGCCGCCCGATATAGAGCCTTGCCTCCAAGCAACATGGACGCCTCCCCATTTCTGTCCGGTTGCGCCGATTTCTTATACGTAGGACGAGCGCAATCGGATGCACGTCACTTATGAGCAGGGACGGTTTTGCCTGTCAAATGACGTGGCCGTGAGGTCCCTCGCGCCGCGGATGAGGCCCAGCTTTGGGCGGAGCGACGTCGGTCCTCAATCCGTCTCCGGCAGTTGGTCGGCGACGAAGCCGACGAGCATTACCTTCACCGCGCGAATATGGTCGGCCAAGACCTTCGTCGCCGCGGCGAACTGTCCATTGCGGCACAAATCGACGATCTCAGCGTGCTCGCGCTCGGCCCGCTCGAGGCCATCGGTATGCAGCAGCTGCAGGCGTGTATAGCGGTCCGATGCGATCAGAAGTTTGTCGACGATCGCCTGGATCTGCGGCCGCTCGGCGCGGGCATACAGCTTGGCGTGCAGGCTGGTATTCAACGCGCCCCAGCGCCTGACGTTCTGGCTTCTGATCTCGGCCGAATACTCCTTCAAGATCGCATCGATCTGGTCGAAGGCCTCGGCGGTCAGGCGCGGCGCCGACCGCGCCAAAAGTATCGGTTCCAGGATCTCGCGCAGCTCAAATGTCTCTTCGATATTGGCGATCGACGTGCCGGCAACCACGGCCCCTTTGTGCGGCTCGATCTTGACCAGGCCCTCCGCCTCGAGTTGAACCAGTGCCTCGCGGACGGGCGTGCGACTGATGCCAAACTCGGCGGCAAGCAGATCCTGACGCAGCGGCTCGCCATCCTTGAGTTGGCCGTCGAATATCTTGCGGCGGATGGCATCCGCCGCGGACGCCGCCACTGTGCGATGGGAGAACTGTGCTCCCGCGGTCATGCTTGCGTCGTTGCTCGCCAATGAACGCACCGCCATCGTTTGATGCCGACCCTGGTATCACGACTGGTCGGTTTTCCGCAATGTGCCGATTGGATATTGTATAAAATCCGTACCCCCGCTAGAACAGGCTATAGCGTGGAGGTGTTGGATGGCTCGGATGCGCGTGCCGCGGAGCGTAGATTCCGATCCGATCACCCGGCTTACGGCGGCAAACCGCGGCGACGCCGGGCGGCCGTGAGCGCGCTGATTTCTCTCGACCGTCAGGTTTTGGGACGCTGGGCGTTCACCGCCGCCGCCGGGACCGTGCTCGGCTTCATTTTGCTGCCGCTCATCTTCGTGACGTGGCTCGCATTTTTCCGTCAGGAAATTCCGTCGTTCCCGCCCGACGGCTACAGCTTCAGATGGTTTGCGGCGATCGCCCGCAACCAGAAATTCGTCGACGGCTTTCTCCTGAGCCTCCAAGTTGCCGTGACCGCCATGCTGATCGGCCTTGCCGTCGGCGTGCCGGCGGCGCTGTGCCTCGCGCGCTACCGTTTCTGGGGCAGGGAGTGGCTGAGCAACCTTCTGCTGTTGCCGCTCGTGGTGCCCGGCATCGTCGCCGGCACGTCGATCTACGTCTTTCAAGTCGAGGCGACGATCGTGACGGAGCTGCCGATTCTGGGATCGATCGCCGGTCTCGTCGCCGGCCATATCCTGCTCGTCATCCCGTGGTGCGTTCGCCTGGTGACGGCGAGCCTGGCGGGCGCCGATGCCAGCATCGAGGAAGCCGCGCAAAATCTCGGCGCGACGCCGATGACGACGTTCTTCCGTATTACACTGGCGACCATCCGGCCGGGCATCGTCGCCGCGGCGTTGTTCGGATTCGTGGTGTCGTTCGGCAACCTCGAGATGACGCTGTTCCTGGTCGGGGCGGGCCGCACGACGCTGCCGATCGCCATCCTCCAGTATCTCGAATGGAAGATCGACCCGACGATCGCCGCGGTGTCGGTCTTGCAGATTCTCCTGATCGGGACGTCTATGATCGTTACCGACCGGTTCGTGAAGTTGTCGCGCGTGGTCTGACGATGGCCGAGCTTAGGATCGAGCATCTGTCGAAGCATTTCGGCCCGACGGTTGCCGTGCGCGAAGTTTCGCTCGATATCGGCGATGGCGAGTTCGTCGTGCTGCTGGGACCCAGCGGCTGCGGCAAGACGACGACGCTGCGCATGGTCGCGGGTTTCATCACGCCGACCAGCGGTCGCGTGCGGCTCGGCGGCCAGGACGTTACGGCGTTGCCGCCGTGGAAGCGCAATGCCGGCATGGTGTTCCAGAGCTATGCGCTGTTCCCGCATCTGACCGTGGCGGAGAACGTCGCGTTCGGACTCGAGATGCGCAAGACGCCAAAGGCGGAGATCGCGCCGCGCGTCACCGAAGCGCTGCGTCTGGTACGGCTCGTCGGCCTCGGCGACCGCTTGCCGCGGCAGCTTTCCGGCGGCCAGCAGCAACGCGTCGCGCTTGCCCGTGCGCTGATCATCCGACCCGACGTGTTGTTGCTGGATGAGCCGCTTTCGAACCTGGACGCCAAGCTGCGCGAGACCGTGCGGGTCGAAATCCGCGAGCTGCAGCGCCAGCTCGGCATCACGACGGTGATGGTCACGCACGATCAGGAGGAGGCGCTGATCATGGC
>JACQDQ010000094.1 GCA_016201015.1 Pseudomonadota bacterium
GATGTCGCGCGCCGCGCGCCCAGCGGCTTCGTGCACTACGCGGTCGACAGCTATCCGCTGCGCCTGCTCATGCTCGATACGCAGGACGAAGGCCGCGACGGCGGGCTGCTCTGCGCGGAGCGGCTGGGCTGGATCGGGCGGCGGCTGGCCGAATCGTCGCGGCCGACGCTCGTCTTCATGCATCATCCGCCGTTCGATTACGGCCTAGCTTCCAACCCCGACATGCACTGCGCTGGTGCCGACCGCTTCGGCCAGATCGTCGCGCGCCATCGCCACGTCGAGGGCATTTTTGCCGGCCACTTGCACCGAGCGACGATTGTCCGCTGGTGCGGCACGGTCGCCGGGACGGTGCCGGCGACGGCACCGCTGTTCCAATTGCCGCTCGCCGGCGGCGCCCCGGCCGGCTGGATCGGCGCGGCGGCCGGACTCGGCCTGCATCTATGGCGGCCGGGCGGCGGCGTGGTCAGCCATGTCGTCGCGGTCGACGAGCCCGCCCGTCTTGTTCCATTCGCCAAACGCGCCTGATCCGCCGCCCGCTGACAAGTATCTGTAATCATTGATGTTTAGTCGCAGCCGCAGCGGCTGCGACGCATTCATCGCCCGTTAATTCTTTCGGGCACACATTCGTTTGGAATTGCAACTTTCGGCGAAGCCTCGATCATGAATTGGGTGATGACTGCGCCGCCTGTCGTTGACGCCAGACGTGCCACCCCACAGGCGGATTTGACGACGCTCCTCGTCGTCCCGACAGAAGCGCAGGACAGGTAAGTCGGATGGAGCACGCGTCGCCATCGATTGCCGCGGCCAATCACCGAAGCCTTCGGCGTATTACACACCGCGTTGCCGCGATCATCGGCCTTGCAACTGCGCTAGCGATCCCTGCCGGCTTCCTTGGCACCGCCATCCACTACCAGCGCCACCATCTGATGCTGCAAGCCGAGCTCGTCGGCGAGCGGCTGGCGGCGCACTTGGCGCTGCGCCCAGCGACCGGGCAGATTGAGCTGGACAAGCTCGTCGCGCTGGTGCCGATCGGCAGCGATGCCAATGCAAACTTTGCGATTCTCGATCCGGGCGGCAATGTCGTCGCTGCAGCCGGCGCTGATCTGGGTGCACTGTTTCTCTCGCACCGCGCAGCTCTCAATGATGGTGCGCAGCCGATCGGCTGGGTCGAGGCACGCGAGGACCTTGGGGAGGTGCTCAACGACACGGCGCTGGCTGCGCTGTTTGGCTTGACGATCGCGGCGGCGCTTTACATCTCCCTGCGGGTCCTGCTGCTGCGCGCGCTCGATCGAACTTTGAATCGGCTCACCGACGTCCAGAGCTCGGCAGGCAAGCGCGTCGCCGAGCTGCAGGAAACAAAGATCGAGCTGGAGATCAAGGGTCTGATCCTTTTGGAGACCGTCGAAAAGCTGTCCGATGCGCGCGATCGCGCCGAGGCGGCGAACCGCGCGAAGTCTCGCTTCCTCGCCAACATGAGTCACGAGCTGCGCACGCCGCTCAACGCGATCATCGGCTTTTCCGACTTGATCCGGTCGGAGACGTTCGGGCCTGTCGGCACGGCGCGCTACCGCGACTATGCCAAGGATATTTTCGACAGTGGCTCGCATCTTCTGACATTGATCAACGATCTGCTCGACATCTCGAAGGCGGAGGCGGGCAAGCTCGACCTGCACGACGAGGATGTTGATGCCGCATCGCTCGTCGAGCAGGCCTTTCGCCTCGTCGCGCAGCAGGCGAGCGATACGGGATTGTCGCTGCTGCAGGAGGTGCCGGCCGGGTGGGCGGTGCTGCGCGTCGACGAGCGCTATATGCGGCAGGTGATCATCAACCTGGTGTCCAATGCGGTGAAATTCACCGCGCCCGGCGGTTCGGTGCGGGTCACTGCCGAGCGGCGCGAGGGTGGCCGCATGGCTATCACGGTGCGCGACACCGGCATCGGCATGGCGGCCGAGATGATTCCCAAGGCGCTGTCCGCATTCGGACAGATCGACAACCCGTTCACGCGGCAGGCCAAGGGGACCGGCCTCGGACTGCCGCTGGCCAAGACGATCGTCGAGGCGCATGGCGGCGAGTTGGCGATCGACAGCGAGCCCGGCCGCGGCACGGCCGTCTCCGTCGTGCTGCCGCGCGAGCGGGTGGTGCGCGTCGGCGCCGCCGCCCGGCCGGCACAGCTGGCGACGGCCGAAGCCGATTTCGACCTTCCGGCGTCATGATCGGCATTCGAGCGGGGGGCGGCGGCAAGCCGCTCGAGACGCCAATTTCTCCCATGCGTTTCAAAAGCATATCGGAGTGTATCGCGGACCTGCTGGGGCACTTGCAACGGCTTGATTTTGTCGGTTCCCGGCCCATATTTGATATCGGCGCAGTGCCACTGATGGCTGTGCCGCTCGGGTGCCGGTGCGGGCTCGGGATCATTGAAATTGGCATTGCTCAGCTGAGGAGGGTGCCGGATGAGTCGTCTCTCGCTCTTCAACAACCCGCTGCTGCTCGGCTTCGATCAGTTCGAGCGCACGCTCGACCGCATCGCCAAGTCGGCGACGGAAGGCTACCCGCCGTACAACATCGAGGCGGTCGGCGATTCGCGCCTGCGCATCACGCTGGCCGTGGCGGGCTTCGCCATGGATGATCTGGTGATCGAGCTCGAAGACAATCAGCTCACCATTCGCGGCAAGCAGCAGGACGACCCCGAGCGGATCTATCTCCATCGCGGCATCGCTGCGCGCCAGTTTCAGCGCAGCTTCGTCTTGGCGGATGGCATCGAGGTGACCAGCGCCGCGCTCGACAATGGCTTGCTGCATGTCGACCTCGAGCGGCCGACGGTGGCCGCCAGAGTGCGCAAGATCGAGATCAGGCGGGGAACGGCCGGACCGCACGGCGCGGCGATCGAAGTCGCCGGGCAGGGGACGACAACGGTCCAGGGCAAGGAAAGGAGCTCGCGATGATCGGTCAAACCAGCTTCACGCAGCTGTCGGTTCAGGATTTCACCGCGCTCGGCGTCCAGGCGGTGGCTTACCTCAAGCCGATCACCGACAAGAGCGGCGCCACCGTTTTTGCCATTCGCGCTGCCGACGGCACGCATATGGCCGTCGTGCCATCGCGCGATTACGCGATCGCCGCCATTCGCCAGCACGGACTAGAGCCGGCCGACGTGCATTGATCGCGGCTGCGGCCGCATGACGGCTTAGGGGCGGGCTTGAGACCCGCCCCTATGTGTTTTGGACACTTGAGTGAGCGGCGGCGTTACGCCGCGTGGCTGGCGGCGGGCTCTGTCAACAGCGCGTAAAGCGCCTCCGGCTTGTCCGTTCCGCGCAGCTTCTCGCAGACCCTGCGGTCGCGCAGCAGCCGCGAGACGCGGGCGAGCGCCTTCAAGTGATCGGCGCTCGCCGAATCCGGTGCCAGCAGCAGGAAGATCAGATCGACCGGTTGTTCGTCGATCGACTCGAAATTGATCGGCTTTTCGAGCCGGGCGAATACGCCATAAAGTTTTTTGAGTGCGGGCAGCTTGCCGTGCGGGATGGCAATGCCACCGCCGACGCCGGTCGTGCCGAGCCGCTCGCGCTCGAGCAGAACCTCGAAGATCGCCCGCTCCTGCGCGCCGGTCAGATCGGCCGCCTTCTTGGCGAGATCCTGCAGCGCCTGCTTCTTGCTGCCCACGCGCAGATTGGCGATCACGCTGCTGGGGGTGATCAGGTCTGAGATCTCCATCGCACTAACCTTTGTCAGCAGCTCGCGCGCGTTGCCGCAGCGCCGCCGCCCGCCGCCCGGCTGGCGGATACATGACGCCGTCGAAGATGCTCGCCAAAGCTCTTTCGTCTGCCGCTTGCGCGAAGCCGCATGATGGAATCGTCTTGATATTCTGTGCTTTTACAGCAGCGTGCCTTCCAATGAAGAAGGCAACAACCGATTCGACGGCGCGGAACATAGGGAGGTGGTGAGGGGAAGTCAATAGGGGTTCGGTCATGTGCGAGCGGCCATCGGAGAAATCACCAGGGAGCGGCCAGCGCGGTCAAGGACTGGGGCGTCCCTCGCCATCGGCGACGACGTGCAGGGCCTTCTCGCGGCGTCGCTGCACCGACGCCGGAATGCGCATCGCCTCGCGATACTTCGCCACTGTCCGCCGCGCGATATCGACGCCTTCCTTTTTGAGCAGGTCGACGATGCGATCGTCGGACAGCACGCCGTTGTTCGGCTCCTCGTCGATCAGCGACTTGATGCGGAAACGGACCGACTTCGCCGAATGATCCTCGCCGCCATCGACGGCGGAGATCGCCGAGGTGAAGAAGTATTTGAGCTCGCAAACGCCATGCGGCGCGGCGATGTATTTGTTGGTAGTGACGCGGCTGACCGTCGATTCGTGCATGCTGATCGCGGTGGCGATGTCGCGCAGCACGAGCGGCTTCAGGTAGCGCACGCCGTGGCGGAAGAATCCGTCCTGCTGGCGGACGATCTCGGTCGCCACTTTGAGGATGGTCTGCGCCCGCTGATGCAGCGACTTCACCAGCCAGCTCGCCGACTGAAAGCGCTCGGCGATGAATTGCTTCGCCTCGGTGGTCCGCGCTTCCTTGCTGATCTTGGCGTAGTAGCGCGTGTTGACGAGGACGCGCGGCAGCGTGTCCTGGTTGAGCTCGATATGCCAGCCGCCGCCCGCCAGCGGCCGCATCAGCACGTCGGGCACCACCGGCTGCGTGACGCTCGAATCGAAGGCCAGGCCCGGCTTCGGATTGAGCGCCTTGATCTCGGCGATCATGTCCGCGAGGTCTTCCTGCGAGACGCCGCAGACGCGGAGCATGGCCGCCATGTCGCGCTTGGCAAGCAGGTCGAGATGGTCGAGCAGCGCCGCCATCGCCGGATCGAGACGGTCGCGCTGGGCCAGCTGCAGCGCCAGGCATTCCTTGAGACTGCACGCGAATACGCCCGGCGGGTCGAGCCGCTGCAATCTGCCGAGCAATGCCGTGATGCGCGCCTGCGGGCATTGCAGCAGCGCGGCGATCTGGGCGGCATCGCCGGTGAAGTATCCGGACTCGTCGACGATCTCGACCATGTGCGCGGCGATGATGCGGTCGGCCGGGTCCTCGACGTCGATATTGATCTGCTGCAGCAGGTGCTCGCGCAGCGTGGTCTGACGCGCCGCGGACTGGTCGATGTCGAAGTCGGAATCGTCGAAGTTGGCGCTGCCGCCGGTTCGTCCGGCGCGCTCGAATGCGCTGCCGCCCTCGCCGGCCTCCTCCGTCCACAGATTGCCGTTGTCGGTATCGAGCGGCGTCTCCGGATCCTTGCCGGCGCCGACCGGATCGAGCAGCACCTCGTCGTTCGCCGCGTCCGCCTTGCCGTTCAGCTCGCTACCCTCGCCCTCGGCCGCGGCCTCCGGCGCGCCTTCGCCTTCGTCGCGCTCGAGCATCGGGTTCTGCTCCAGCTCCTGCTCGACATAGGCCGTCACCTCCAGATTGGAAAGCTGCAGCAGCTTGATCGCCTGCTGCAGCTGCGGCGTCATCACCAGCGATTGGGTCTGGCGGAGGTCGAGCCTGGGCGAGATGGCCATGAGCGTGGACCCGCGCGCTACAGGCTGAAGCGTTCGCCGAGATAGACGCGGCGCACGTCGACATGCGCTACGATCTCGGCCGGCGAGCCCTGCATCAGCACCTGGCCGTCATGCAGGATGTAGGCGCGGTCGACGATTTCCAGCGTCTCGCGCACGTTGTGGTCGGTGATCAGCACGCCGATACCGCGGTCCTTGAGGTGCGAGACGAGATCGCGGATGTCGCCGACGGCGATCGGGTCGATGCCGGCAAGCGGCTCGTCGAGCAGGATGAAATGCGGCTGCGAGGCCAGCGCGCGGGCGATCTCGACGCGCCGCCGCTCGCCGCCCGACAGCGCCAGCGCCGGCGTGTGGCGGAGATGCGTGATGGAGAATTCGGCGAGCAGGTCGTCGAGCATCACCTCGCGCCGCTCGCGGTCGGGCTCCATCGTCTCGAGCACGGCGCGGATGTTGCCGTCGACCGACAGGCCGCGGAAGATCGACGGCTCCTGCGGCAGATAGCCGATCCCGAGCCGGGCGCGGCGATACATCGGCAGATCGGTGATGTCGATGCCGTCGAGGCGGACGGTGCCGTAGTCGGGCGTGATGAGGCCGGTGACGATGTAGAAGCACGTCGTCTTGCCCGCCCCGTTGGGGCCGAGCAACCCGACCGCCTCGCCGCGCTGCACCGTCAGGTTCACGTTGCGCACGACCGGGCGCTTCTTGAACCGCTTGCCGAGATTGAGCGCCTGCAGGCCCGGATTGTCGGCGACGAGCCGCGGCCCGGCCGCTGCGGGCGCCGGACCGGAAGGAGGCGGGGATTTGAGCGGGATGGTCATGCTTGTGCTTTGGATCAGCGGTCCGGCCGCGGCGGCGGCGGGCCGGGCAGCGTGGGCAGGGGAGTCTTGGCGCCGGCGTCGGCCCGCTTTTCCGGGACCAGCAGGCCGCGCACGCGCTTGTCGCCGCCGCTGTCGGGGCGCGCCAGCAACCGCGAGATGCCGGTGTTCATGTTGACCTCGGCGAAGTCGCCGTTCATCTGATTGTCGCCGCGGGTGATCCGCACATTGTTGGCGAGCAGGGCGATGCCGGTGTCGACGTTGTAGACGCCGCGATCGCCCCGCACGATCTCGGTGGCGGTCGACACTTGCACCGAGCCGAATCCTTCGATGCGCTGTACGCGATTGTGCTGCGAGGCGTTGGCGCCGGTGCTCGCCGGCATCACCTGCGGTGCCGGCGCGGCCGCCCGCGCGGTCGGGGTGGCGCCGGGGCGCGGCGGCGGCGGGTTGGTCTGCGCATCGACGAAATAGGCCGTCAGCAAATCGCCTTTCATGCGGCGCTCGCCGGTGACGACGAGCGAATCGCCGCGAGCGACGGCGATGCGGCGCGCTTCCCAGTATTCCAGGCTGTCGCGCGCGGTGATGACGTCGGTCGGCGTGACCAGCTTGAGGTTCTTGCCGGTAAGCACGAGCACGCCCGAATCGACGTCGTAGATGCCCTTCTCGCCGGTCGCCGACTGCGTCGGCGTGGTGATGACGGTGCGGCCTTGGGCCTCGTAGCGGAAGATCTCCGTCCCGCCCTCCGCCTTGGCGCGGTAATAGGCC
>JACQDQ010000095.1 GCA_016201015.1 Pseudomonadota bacterium
CAATATCCGGTGGTCGATCGCTATGCGTTTACGCGGCATGGCACGGGGGCCAGCTATAGCGCAGCGGAGCCGGCTCGAGCAACCGGCGGCGCGGCGATCGCGAACCAAGAATTGGGGTCAGAGTAAAGAATTGGGGTCAGAGTCGATTTATCCACCGGCCCGCTCTCTGACGTTAAATCCACTCTGACCCCAATTATGAAAAAATAGCGGAAACCTGCGCTCGCGCGTCTGGTATGATGGCATGCGCGCGGCCTCGGCGATTGACCAAGACGGCAGGAGGGCGCCGATGCGGATCGCAATTATTGCGGCTCTCTTGGGGCTGGCGGCGAGCGCCGCGGCGCAGAGCATGCGGCCCGGCGCGACGTTCCGCGACTGCGCGGGTTGCCCCGAGCTGTCGGCGGTGCCGGCGGGCGAATTCGTCATGGGCACGCCGCCGGCGGAGGCCGGCCGCGGCGCCAACGAGGGGCCGCAGCACCGCGTCGCCATCCGCGCCTTCGCGCTCGGCCGCACGCATGTCACGCGCGGCGAGTTCGCCGAATTCGTCCACGTCACCGGCCACCAGATGCCGGCCAATTGCTACGCGCGGACGCTGGTCAGCTTCCGCAACCCGCGCGCCGCGCACGAGAGGACCTGGCGCAATCCCGGCTTCGCGCAGGACGACACTCACCCCGTGGTGTGCGTGAGCTGGGCCGACGCGCAGGCCTATCTGCGTTGGTTGTCGACGCGCGGCGGACGGACCTACCGCCTGCCGAGCGAGGCCGAATGGGAGTACGCGGCGCGCGCCGGCACGACGACCGCGCGCTGGTGGGGCGAGGCGACGGACGGTGCCTGCGACCACGCCAACGCATCGGACCTTACCGCCGGCGAGGTCACCAACCCGAACCATTCGCCCAACGAGGCCTTCGACTGCCGTGACGGCCACGTGCACACGGCGCCGGTGGCGAGCTTCCCGGCCAATCTCTTCGGCCTCCACGACATGCTCGGCAATGCCTGGCAGTGGGTCGCCGACTGCGTAAACCGGAGCTACGTCGGCGCGCCCGAAGATGGCAGCGCCTGGACCGCGGGCGATTGCCAGCAGCGCGTGCTGCGCGGCGGCGGCTGGGACAACGGGCCGCGCAGCATCCGCGCCGGCAACCGCGCCTGGGAGCACGCGGCGGAGCGCAGCGACAATTTCGGCTTCCGCGTCGCCCGCGAACTCGGCCCGTGAGGACCGCGCGCGCAGGCGACGGTGAACCTAGCAACAAAAGAAGGAGGAGGCACGCCATGACCACCTACATCATTCTCGGAAATTGGACCGATCAGGGCATCCGCCAGGTCAAGGAGTCGCCCAAGCGCCTCGACGCCGTCAAGGCGGCGCTCAAGGCGATGGGCGGCGAGGTCAAGGCCTTCTACATGACGATGGGCGAGCTCGATTTCGTGGTGATCGTCGAGGCGCCCGACGACGCCGTGGCGGCGCGCTTCGCGCTGGCCACCGGCACGCAGGGCTCGGTTCGGACCAAGACGCTGAAGGCGTTTCCCGAGGCGGCCTATCGCGAGATCATCAAGTCGCTCGGTTGAGCCGGATCCGCGCGGCGGCCGAAGCGCTGGCCGAGTTCGATGCGCGCCCGGCGCCTATCTCTCCGGGCTGAACAAGCCTCAGGCCAGATCCAACTCGCGGACCACGTTCTGCATCTCGGCTTGCGCCGCATCCGGCAGCGGCAGCACCGGCTGGCGGTGGGGCCCTAGCCGGAGGCCGAGCATCGGCGCCAGCGCCTTCGCCAGGCGGGTCACGTCGTATTTCTGCATCAGCCGGAAAAGCGGCATCAGCCGCTCGAATTCCTGCTTCGCCTTGTCGATATTCCGGTGGATGACGACATTGTCGTAGATCGCGAGGAACCGACCGGGGAGCAGGCTGGCGAGGACGAAGTCGGTGCCGGGCGCGCCGTGAATCAGCGCCGCCAGCATCAATCGCGCATGTCCCTGCAGTAACGAAAAATCCTTGCAGCGCGCGAGCACGTCGGCCGTGCGGAAAATCTGGCCCGAGCCGTCCTTCGACACGGTGATGCGCCGGGGGTCGAGCCCGATGATCTTCTCATAGAGCGCCGCGCCGATGTCGATGCCGGTTGCCGACGGATTGTTATAGATGCCGATCGGAATTTTTACCGCGCGCAGCAGCGTCTCATAGTAGTTCAGTACTTCCGTCTCGTTCAGAACGAAATAGGAGCGCGGCATGGCCATGACGGCACTCACGCCCGAGGCTTCCGCGCGCTTCGCCAACTCGCACGTGGCATCCAGCGTCAATTCTGAGACGCCAGCAAGCACGGGCACGCGGGCGTCCACGGCGCGGGCCACGCAGTCGATGATGGAAGCGCGCTCCTCGCCGGTGTGGTAGCCGAATTCGCCCGAGCTCAGCGAAACGCTGGCCCCGTGGACTTTCTTCGCCAACACCCATTCCACGTAGTCGCGCTGCGCGGCGGGTTCGAACGCGGCGCCATCAGGCGTGAGCGCGGTCAGAAGATTGGCGAAGACGCCGCGAAATTGAGCCAAGGTCTTGCCCAAGACGGTTGACGACGAGGACCGCTGAACCTGTCCGCGGCGCCGGTGGCCGAACGCGCCCGCGCCGCAGAATCACCTATTGTCCACTATCAGACTACTTTATCTTGGTCTTTTCCAAAATGTCGGACGGTGCAGATTTCAGGAGAGATACGCATGCGAATTGTCCTATCAATCGTCGCATTGGCGGCGCTGCCCGCGACAGCGGTATCGGCGCAAGACAAATATCCCGGCCGGCCGATCACGTTCATCGTCGGATATGCCGCCGGCGGCGGCGGCGAGGTGGTGGCGCGGCTGGTCGCCGACTACGCGCGCGAGAAGCGCGGCACGATCATCACCGTCGAGTTCAAGCCCGGCGCCGGCGCGACGATCGCAGCCGATCAGCTCGCGCGCGCCAAGCCGGACGGCTATACGGTCTCCGGCTTCAGCGGCAATCCCCTGTTCGCGGCGCCGCATCTGCAGCAGGTGCCGTATGACACGCTGAAGAGCTTCACCTACATCGTCACCTACTATGCGATCTCCAACGCAGCCTTCGTGCGCGCCGACAGCCCGTTCAAGAGCTTCGCCGACGTGGTGACGTATGCGCGGGGCAATCCCGGGAAGCTCCGCTGGAGCACCGCGGCCGTGCGTGGCACCTCGCATGTCGCCACCGAGGCGGCGTTCCGCAAGGAGGGCGTGCAGACCACCATGGTGCCGTTCGGCGGCGGTTCCGAGGCGCGCACCGCCCTGCTCGGGAAGCATATCGACCTCTCGGTGTCGTCCGACTACGGCCCCTATCTCGATTCCGGCGACGTGCGGCTGCTGGCCGAGACCGGAGCGGTCAAGGTGCCCGGCATGCCCGAGGTGCCGACCTACAAAGAGCTCGGCTACCCGATCTCGATCACCACGACCTACGGGATCTTCGGTCCGGCTGGCCTGTCGCCGGAGGTGATCGCGTGGTGGGAGAGCCTGATTAAGGAATTGATGACCGCGCCTATCTACGCGGAGACTGCGAAGAAGATGCGCCTATCGCCTTTCTACGAAGACAGCAAGACCCTCACTCAGAGCGTGCGCGAGGGCTACCAGAAATTCGGCGAGGCGATCGAGGCGCAGGGACTGAAGGCGAAGTGACAGTCCCGCCGAGCGCGCGTCGCGCCGCTGCGGCCGCTGTTCCCGGCCTCCTGCCGCTGCTGCTCGGTCTGTTCGGGCTGGGCTTCGGCCTGCGATACGGCGTGTGGGACGGCGCCGGACCGGGGGCCGGCCTGTTCCCCGCCGCATCGGGCGGCGCGATGGCCGCGCTAGGCCTGTTGATCCTTGTCACCGAGACGAGCATGCCCGCCCCGGCAGCGGAGGGCGCGACTCGACCGTGGCGGCTGCTCGGCTACGTCGCCGGGTTGCTCGCCTTCGCCCTGCTCATGGAGCAGCTGGGCGCGATCGCCGCGATCGTCCTGCTGTTCCTGTGGCTGCTGGCGGTCGTCGAAAGACTGCCCTGGCGGCTGGTGCTGGCGGTGACCGCCGGATCGGCGTTCAGCACCTGGCTGCTGTTCGAGCGGTTGTTGCAGGTACAGCTGCCGCGCGGATTCTTCGGCTGAGCCCCCACGCATGGAACTGCTGCACAATCTGGTCCTCGGCTTCGGCATCTCGCTGACCCCGATCAACCTGGGCGTATGCCTGATCGGCGCGCTCGTCGGCACCGCGGTCGGGGTCCTGCCCGGCCTGGGGCCGGCGGCGACGGTCAGCCTGCTGCTGCCAATCACGCTCGCCATCGATCACACGACCGCGGTGATCATGCTGGCCGGCATCTATTACGGGGCCATGTATGGCGGCTCCATCACCTCCATCCTCGTGCGCATTCCCGGCGAGGCGGCCAGCGTCATCACCTGCATCGACGGCTATGCGATGGCGCGCAAGGGTCGCGCCGGTGCGGCACTCGGCATCAGCGCCTTCGGCAGCTTCATCGCCGGCATCGCCGCGACGATCGGCATCGCGCTCGTCGGCCCGCAGCTTGCCGCGACGGCGTTGGTGTTCGGCCCGGCGGAGAAGACGATGCTGGTGCTGTTCGGCCTAGTGCTGGTCGCCAGCGTCGGCGAAGGGTCGCGCCCCCGCGCCTTCGCCATGATCGCCGCCGGGTTGATGCTGTCCACGGTCGGCACCGATCTCGTCTCGGGCCAGCCGCGCTTCACCTTCGGCTCCGCCTATCTGCGCGACGGCTTCAACATCGCCATCGTCGCCATGGGCCTGTTCGGCATCAGCGAGGTCCTGCTGCTGGCCGAGCAGGCGGTCGCGCCGCCCGCGCTGCTGTCCTACGGCAATCGCCTGCGCGACGTTCTGCCCAACCGCCAGGACTGGCGCGACAGCGCCGCGCCCATTGCGCGCGGCACCGCGCTGGGTTTCTTCCTCGGCCTGCTGCCCGGGGCCGGCGCGGTGATCGCCAGCTTCGCCAGCTACGTCACGGAAAAGCGCCTGTCGCGCCGGCCGGAGGAGTTCGGCCACGGCGCCATCGCCGGCGTCGCCGGGCCGGAAAGCGCCAACAATTCGGCGGCGCAGTCGTCGTTCATTCCGCTCCTCTGCCTCGGCATTCCCGCCAACGCGACGGTCGGCATCATCATGGGCGCCTTGCTGATCCATGGCGTCACGCCCGGGCCGCTGCTGCTGACAGACCACCCCGAGCTGTTCTGGGGCGTCGTCACCAGCATGTTCGTCGGCAATGCCATGCTGATCGTGCTGAACGTGCCGCTGATCGGCGTGTTCGCATCGCTGCTGCGCATCCCGCAGGCGGTGATGGCGCCGTTGATCCTCATGTTCTGCGGCATCGGGGCCTATAGCCTCAACAACAGCGTCGATGATGTGCTGAGCATGGTGGCCTTCGGCGTTGCCGGCTTCGGCCTGCGCAAGGCCGGCTTCGATCTGGCGCCGCTGCTGCTCGCTTTCGTGCTCGGTTCGCTGTTCGAGCAGAACCTGCGCCAGGCGCTGCTGATCGGCTATGGCAGCCCGATGATATTTGTCGAGAAGCCGATCGCGGCGGTATTTCTTGCGGCGGCGATTCTCGGGCTGCTGTGGCCGCTGCTCATGCGGCTGGCCGCCCGCCTGCGCTGGCGGTCCGCCTAGCCGCCGCCGCGTCGAACCGACTGGAGCAAGACGATGCAGCTCATCAGCTACTACGAAGACGGCCCTCGCATCGGCGTCGTCCGCAACGGCCAGGTCTGGGACCTGCGGCGCGCCTATGGGCGTTTCCTGTTCGCCACCGAGCAGCTGCTCGACGCGGCGGCGATCGCCGAGCGGCTGATCCCCGCCGACATGGCGCTGTTCATTCGCGTGAACCACCACCGCATGCGGGAATACGCCGCGGCGCTCGACCGCCTCGCCGCGCTGGACCCTGCCGAGACATCGTGCCTCGCCACCCCGCTCGATCGCGTCAAGTTGCTGCCGCCCATCCTGTCGCCGCAGAAATTCGTTTGCTGCGGCAATTCCTACGAGCGCCACATGCGCGAGATCGAATATCGGACCAAGTGGCCGCAGGACGTCAAGATCTCGTTCCTGAAGCCGCCCAGCGCCCTGATCGCCCACGGCGAGACGATCCTCTTCCCGCCGGACTCCGAACAATGGGATTACGAGACGGAGCTTGCCATCATCATCGGCAAGGCGTGCAGCGACATCAGCGAGAGCGCGGCCCACGACCATATTTTCGGCTACTCCATCCTCAACGATGCCTGCATCCGCGACATGCCGGAATGGACGGGGCGCTACGACAGCCCGCGCGGCAAGGCCGTCGACACGTTCGCGCCCTTCGGCCCGTGGATCGTTCCGGCCGAGCTGCTCCAGGGCAATCCCGACGATCTGGCGCTGCGCACCTTCGTCGATGACGAGGAGCGCCAGTCCGACCGCACCTCGGGCCTGCTGTGGACAGTCGCGCGCTTCGTCGCCTTCGTGTCGCGCTATATGCGCCTGTCGCCGGGCGACGTCATCTCCACGGGCAGCACCTCCGGCAACGCGCTGCACAGCGGCAAATTCCTGAAAGTGGGGCAACGCGTCCGCTGCGAGATCGAAGGCATCGGCGTGCTCGAGAACGTCGTCGGCCGCCGCGCCTGGCACGGGCACCTGCCGCCGATCCCGCCGCGGCCGTAGAACAGGCGCACCACCGATGCCCTTCGTCGTCTTGAAAGCCGCGCTCGGGCTCGACCAGGGCAATCTCCTGAGCGCGATGCTCGGCGCGGGCTTTGAGGTGCGGGAATACGATCCGCAGCGCCCGCTGGTGGAGCAGGTCGCCGATGTCGACGTGCTGCTCACGCGCGACGTGCCGGTGACCGCCGCCGTGATCGACGCGGCGCCGCGGCTCAAGCTGTTGCAGCGCTACGGACAGCATTTCAGCGGCGCCGATCTCGCGCACGCCTTCGCCCGCCGCATCCAGGTGGCGCGCATCCTGCCGGAGGCCACGGGCTCCGACCGCCAGGTGGCCGAGCACGCCATGTTCCTGCTGTTGGCGGTCGCCAAGCAATACGGCCTCGCCCGCGCCGCCATCGCCGACCGGCGCGTCGGCTGGCCGAAGACCTTGGCGCTGGCCGACAAGACGCTCGGCCTGGTCGGCGTCGGCAAGACCGGCGAGCAGCTGGCCAAGCTCGCGCGCGGCTTCGGCATGAAGGCGATCGGCGTCAAACGCACGGCCGACGCCGGGCTCGCCGCGCGGCTCGGCATGGAATGGATCCGCGACATGGCGGCGTACGGCGAGCTCCTGGGGCAAGCGGACGTCGTCTCGATCCACCTGCCGCTCGAGCCTGCTACGGTGGGCTTCTTCGGCGGCGACGCCTTCGCCGCGATGAAAACAGGCGCCATTCTCATCAACATCGCGCGCGGCCCCATCGTCGACCGCGACGCGCTGCTGGCCGCGCTCACCAGCGGCAAGCTCGCCGGCGCCGGCCTCGACGTGCTGTGGCAGGAGCCGATCGACCCGCAGGACCCGCTCCTCGCCCTGCCCAATGTGGTCGCGACGCCGCATATCGCGGCGCAATCGCACGAGACGCAACGGGTGCTTGCCGCGCTGGTCGCCGAGAATATCCGCCGCGTGGCGCGCGGCGAGGCGCCGTGCTTTGCCGTCGAGCCGGAGGCGGCGCGGACATAGCGTCTCGCGTACCATCAGGTCGCTCCGCCCGCCCTGGCATAGCCCGCGCTCTTTAGGTCCGCGGCGATCTCGTCGAGGATCGCCGGGTCGTCGATCGCCCGCGCAGGATCTTCCCCGAGCGCGTCTTGGGCAGCCGCTTCACCACCAGCGCCTGCTTGAAGAACGCCACTGGGCCGATGCGCTCGCGCACCAGCGCCACCGTCTCGGCGACGATCTCCGCGTGCGGCCGGTTGACGCCCGCCTTCAGCACCACGAAGCCGAGCGGCACTTGCCCCTTGAGCTCGTCGGCGACGCCGATCACCGCGCATTCGGCCACGTCCTTGTGCGCCGCCAGCACCTCCTCCATCGCCCCGGTAGATAACCGGTGGCCGGCGACGTTGATCACGTCGTCGACCCGCGTCATCACAAACACGTAGCCGTCGCCGTCGATGAAGCCGGCATCGCCGGTCTTGTAGTAGCCGGGATACTCGGCGAGATAGCCCTGGCGGAAGCGCTCGTCGGCGTTCCACAGCGTCGGGAAGGCGCCGGGCGGCAGCGGCAGCCGGCCGCACAGCGCGCCGATCTCGCCCGGCTTCATCGCCCGGCCCTCGCCGTCGAGCACGCGCATGTCCCAGCCCGGCGCCGGCCACGTCGCCGAGCCCGGCTTCACCTTGAGGCGCTCGACGCCGGCGAAGTTGCCGCAGATC
>JACQDQ010000104.1 GCA_016201015.1 Pseudomonadota bacterium
GCGGCACCGCCGCGGCCAGCAACACCAGGATAAGCTCCGGCAGCGTGACCGCGAAGTAGACCGGCAGGTAGGTGGCCGGCAGGTGCATCGAGTCGACGAGGCGCCCCTCGAACAGCACCTTGAGGTCCCAGTCAATATGCGAAAACAGGCGCAGCGCGGCGATGGGGTTGCCGAGCGGGTGCTGTTGCGCCCACGGCCAGCACAAGAGCATCAGCACATAGGCGATGCCGAGCGCCGGGAGCACGCAGTTTGCGGCAATGTGACCGGCCTCGCGCATCAATACGACGGGCCGCATGGCGGACCAACGGAGCAGAAGGTATCCCGCGATGCCAGCCGCCAGATAGAAGACGGCGAGCACCCCGCCGACCCGCACCCCGAGCGTAAGCCCGAGCGCCAGACCAAGCTTGGCCGTAAGGCCAGCGGTCGGCGACGGCAGCGCCGCGACGAAGCGGGCGGCATAGTAGAGCGACCACGCCATGCCGGCCGCGAAGGGGATGTCTTTGGGGTTGTTGAAGCTGTGACCGTACCAGGCGGGGACCGCCAGCAGCAGCAAGGCGGCGAACAACGCCGCCCGGCGGCCGGCGAGAAAATCGGCGAGCTTCCAGCAGCCGGCCACGCCAAGCAGCCCAACCAGGGCATTGATGAGATGGTTGGTCTCATAGTCGCCGAATGGCAGGATTTCACGCGCCAGTTCAGCCAGCGCATCGTAGGCGCCGCCATAAAGGAAGAGGTTGTGATAGGTGAGAACGCGCCGGTCAGTGAACCAGCTTGCGTAATAGGCGACGACGTTTTCGCCGTTGGTCACATGGTAGGGCGCGTCCCAAGTCACCCCGTAGTCGTCGAAGGTCAAAAGAACCACGGCCAGCGCCAGGGCAAAGAGCCCCAGCCCCAACCGGCCGTAAAAGACGGAGGCGCGCGGCGATAGCATCGCTATGCAACGTAACAGCAGACTGGTTTATTTCCTTTGAATTGCCGCCGATGGTTCTTGCACCAGCGTTCGTGATTCGTTCATGATCGTCGCGGCGCCATGAACGACTTCTCCCCCGATGCCGCGCGTCTCGCCCGCGGCCTGGCCCGCTCGCTCGACCAGCAGGGTTGGCGCACTCTGGCCGAGTTCCCACTCGCCTCGGGCCGGCGCTGCGACCTCATCGCCCTCGACGACGCCGGCCGCTTCCTGATCGTCGAGATCAAGACCTCGGCCGCAGATTTCCGTGCCGATCACAAATGGCAGGACTATCTCGAATTGTGCGACTCGTTCTCCTTCGCCGTGCCGGAGAGCTTTCCCCTCGCCCTGCTGCCGTCCGAGGCCGGCCTGATCATTGCCGATGGCTTCGAGGCGGTGACGCACCGCCCGCCAATGGCGGTTCCGCCGCTCGCCCCGGCGCGGCGGCGGCAATTGCTCATCCGCTTCGGCCGTGCCAGCGCCGACCGCCTGCGCCGCGCGCTCGATCCCGAGCCCTAGGCGATCGCCCGCCCGCGCCACGGCACGAAGGCCGGTACTCTCGCGCAATAGTCGCCGTATGCAGCGCCATAGAGGCGCAGCAGCTTGCGCTCCTCGAAATTCGTGCCGATGACGAGATAAGCCGACCCCCAGATCGCGGTGGCGAGGCCCAATGGCCCATCGGCCATGCCCCAAAGCACCAGGAACAACCCGCTATAGAGGGGGTGGCGGACGTAGCGATGGGGACCATCGGTGCGCAACGGCTCGTCCGCGATCGGCGCACGTCCCGACGGCGCGGCGGCAAGCTGCGCGAAACCCGCAAAGCGCGCGAGGTCGTAGCCCCGCAGGGCGACGGCGAGGACGACTAGTCCAACAACCATCATCGCCACCATCATCGCGAAGAGCCATGGCGGGCGGTCGAATGGCGGCGATGCGTGAAACAGCAGCCGGCCGACCACCCATACGGCCGTGAAATGCACGACGGCAAAGCCGTTATAGGCGAGGCGGTAACCGGCGCCGAGCAGGCGCCCCATCCGCTCCTTAACCCGGTCGGAAGCGAGCAGCGAATGACCGGCCGCGAAGCTTGCCCAGGCGAGCGCATAGAGCGCTTGGCGGGCGAGCACCGCACGCCTCAGCGCGCGAGTCGCTTGATCGTGGCTGTCGTGCTGAATCCCGGCACGATCTCGGCGAGCATGACCCGGCCGCCCCAGCTTTGCACCAAATCGGCGCCGATCACCGCATCGACGGTGTAGTCGGCACCCTTGACCAGGAGCTCCGGCCGCAACGCCTCGATGAGGGCGAGCGGCGTGTCCTCCGGAAAGACGACGACGAGGTCGACATCGCCGAGCGAGGCGAGCACCGCGGCGCGGGCCGCCTCATTCTGCACCGGCCGGCCCGATCCCTTGAGCCGCTGCACCGAGGCATCGCTGTTGAGACCGACCACCAGGCGGTCGCAGCCGGCGCGCGCCTGCCGCATCAGCCCGACATGGCCCGGATGGAGCAGGTCGAAGCAGCCGTTGGTGAAGCCGATCTTGAGGCGCTGGCTGCGCCAGCGCGCCACCGCGTCAAGCGCCTCTTCCCGCGACATGATCTTGTGCTCGGCCGAGGCCAGCTCCTCGCGGCGAAGATCGCGCAGAAGATCGACCGAGTAACAAGTAGCGGTGCCGACCTTGCCGACGACCACGCCGGCGGCGACATTGGCGAGGCGCGCCGCGTCGAGCAGCGACAGGCCGGCGCCGAGGCCCGCGGCCAGCGTCGCCACCGCCGTGTCGCCGGCGCCCGAGACATCGAACACCTCGCGCGCCGACGCGGCGAGATGATGAACGTCGCCCGTGGCCGTGACCAGGCTCATGCCGGCCGGCCCGCGCGTGCACAGCACGGCGGCGACGCCGCAGGTCTCGATGATGCGCCGGGAAGCGGCCGCCACCTCCGGGTCGGTGCCGGTCGGCATCTGCGCGGCGATGCCCAGCTCGCGGCGATTCGGCGTCAGCAATGTCGCGCCGCGATAGCGCGCAAAATCGCCACCCTTGGGATCGACGATCACCGGCTTGCCGGCCGCGCGCGCGGCGGCGATCATCGCGTGGTCGGCGGCGGGCGCCAGCACGCCTTTCGCGTAGTCCGACAGCACCATGACGGCGCAGTCGGCGATCGCCGTGCAGGCGACGCGTACGACATCGTCGCCGATCGCGGCGCTCACCTCGGCCACTGTCTCGCGATCGGTCCGCAGCATCTGCTGGGTGCCAGCGATGTAGCGCGTCTTGATCGTCGTCTGGCGCCGGCTTTCCACCAAGAGATGCGGCTCGACGCGATCGAGCTCGCCGACCAGGCCCGTGACCTCGCGGCCGGCCGCGTCGCCGCCAACCACCGACACGAATTCGGCGGCGGCGCCGAGGCCGACGAGGTTGCGCACGACGTTGCCGGCGCCGCCCAGCATCGCCTCCTCGCGCATGATGGTGAGGACGGGGATCGGCGCCTCGGGCGAGATGCGCTCGACCTGGCCGTAGACGTAGCGATCAAGCATGACATCGCCGACGCACAACACGCGCACGCCGTGCAGGCGATCGACCAGCGGGATGAGATCGGCGTTCGGATGCATGGCTCAGTCGGCGACCAGGCCCAGCTCGCGCTCCAGCGCCCCGCACAGCATCTGCCCCAGCAGGATGTGCATCTCCTGGATGCGGGCGGCCGCCGTCGCCGGGACGACCAAGCACGGATCGGCGATGCGCTTGACGGCGCCGCCGTCACCGCCGGTGAGGGCGGCGGCGACGAGCCCCAGCGCCTTGGCGCGCTCGAGGCCCTTCACCACGTTGGGCGAACGACCGGACGTCGTGATGCCAAGCGCGAGGTCGCCGGGCCGGCCCAGCGCCTCGATCTGGCGGGCGAAAAGCTGCTCGAAGCCGAGATCGTTGCCGATCGCGGTCAGCGCCGAACTGTCGGTGGTCAGCGCCACGGCAGCAATGGCCGGCCGATCGCGCACATAGCGCACGGTTAGCTCGGTGGCGAGGTGCTGCGCATCGCCGGCGCTGCCGCCGTTGCCGAAGAACAGCAGCTTGCCGCCGCCGCGGATCGCCCGCACGGCGCACTCGACGAGACGGCGGAACTCGGGCGCGAGCATACGCCGCACGCCGTCGAGCGCAGCCGCATGCTGGTCGAGCTCGTGCGCCCAAAAATGCTCGAAATCGAGGCGGCCGCCGCTCACGGGCCGCCCTCCAACAACCGGACTCGCAGTGACATGCGGCGACAGTTCAAACACTCGCACCTGATTGGCGTCGCGCCGCGCGCGTCAGCACATCGGCGAAGCGGGCGGCGACGGCCTGAATATCAAAGGTCCGCGCCGCGTAGTCCAGCCCGTTCTTGCCGAGCTGCGCGCGCAGATCAGCATCAGCCGCCAGTCGCGCCGCGGCCGCGGCGAACCCGTCGGCGTCGTTCGGACCGGCGACGAGGCCCGCGCCGTGGCGCGTGATAATGCGTGCCGCCAGGTTTTCCGCCGGCATCGCCGCGAGCAACGGCCGGCCGGCGCAAAGATAGGTCAGAATCTTCGACGGAACCGAGAAGATGCCTGCCTCCGGCTCCAATACGGCAACCAGGACATCGCCCGTGGCGATCACTTCGGGCAGCCGCGCGAACGGCTGAAAGGGCAGGATCACGAGATTGGCGCAGTCCCGACCGTGCTGCCGCAGCCAATCGGCGCCCAACCCCTCGGAGACGACGACCACGCGGACGTCGGGCCGATCGGCAAAGCGTCGTGCCAGCGCCAGCAACAGGGCCGGATTGTGCTTCAAGCCCAGTGTGCCCGAGTAAAGATAGACGAGCTTATCGGCAAGACCGTATGCCGCCGCCCAGGCGTTGCCGCGCGGCTGCGGCGGCAGGTCCTCGCGCGGGGCCCAGTTTTCGATGACCGCCACGTGGTCTGGCGCGACGCCCCATTCGGCGAGGATCGGCGCGAAGTCCTCGGTGATGGCGACCACCGCGTCGCTGCCGCGCGCGACGCGCTTTTCGAGCGCGATGTAGCGCGCGCCGATGGCGGCGCCAAGCAGCTTCAGCCGTTGGCGCAGGATGCGATCGATGGCGATGCCGTAGATGTCCTGCAGCCAGAACACGAAGCCGGCGCCGACGGAACGCGCGGCCCGCCATGAAGCTGCGAGCGGATCGAGCGGCGTGTTGCCGCACAGCACGACTTGCGGCCGGTGGGCGACGATGGCACGCGCCAGGCGTCGACCATATTCCCGCTCCTGGAAGGCGCGTTTGACGAAGCTGTACTTGGCGAAAGGCCGATCGAGGTCGACGCCCTCGATGGTGAAGCCTGGCGGATCGGCCGGCTGGCGCGTGAGCACGCCGCGCGGCGTCTGGAACGTCGATGAATAGAGATGGTGCACTTCGTGGCCCTGCCGCGCCAGCTGGCGCGAGAGCTGCACGGCGAACGCATGTCCCGAATAGTCGTGGACCAGCACCTTCATATGCGGCGCGCCTTGACGACGAGGCAGTCGCCGCGCCCGACGCGGTTGGCGAGCCAAAGCAGCGGGAACAATAGGCCGCGTACGATCGCCATCAAGCCAGCCAGCAGCAATGGCTGCCGCAGCATGCGCGGCTGTTCGGGGCGGCCGGCGAAGGCCCAGGCGATCGCGCTTTGCGCCACCCAAAGAGCCGGAGTTATCTGCCGTGCGGCGACGACCGCAAAGCCGGTTTCTTCGAGCAGCGCGACGAGCCGTAAGGCGGTGAAATGCGTAATGTGGAAGGGCACGTGCCAATTGATCCAAGCACGGCCGAACACTCCGCGTAGCCAGCTTCGCGCGTTGGGCAGGCTGATCCACACTTCGCCAGCCGGCGCGAGAATGCGATGCACATCGCGCAACATGGCGCGCGGATCGAGCGCGTGCTCCAGCACGTTCGACAGCACCGCGCGGTCGAAGGGCTGTTCCGGCCGGAAGTGCGCGAGATCGACCGCGTGCACGACGAAGCCGCGCGCACGCGCCGCTGCGGCTGCTTTCGCATTCAGCTCCAGCCCTTCCGGCACGAAGCCGTTACGGCCGTAGAGCACGAGACCGCGGCCCTCGTTGCAGCCGATATCGAGCAACCGCCCCGTGCCATGCTCGCCGTGGAATGAGACATCGCCGTCGAGCACGAGCAGCAACCGGTAGAGCGGCGACAGCAGCAGCCGCTCCCGCCAATCGGTATAGGTGGTGTCGCGTTCGCCGCCCCAATTGTAGTGCGTCTCGTAGAGCACCTTGAGCTCGGCCGCGCTCGGCAGCGGATCGGTTTGCTCCAGGCCGCACGCAGAACATGCGAGAATCGTCCATTCGCCAGGTACGCCGAAGCGCGTGTCGCGCGCCCGGGCGAGCACCGTCGTCGCCGCGCCGCCGCAGAGCAGGCATGCGGTCATTCGCTCTGCGCCTTCCTACGTTCGTAGAGCTTGGCGTCAACCAGGAAGCGGAACCACAGGGTCTGCAAGACGTAGAAAATCAGCCCTTCCTTGCCGTCGAGGAAACCGCGCTTCCAGATGTAGCGATAGAGGAACAGCAGGAAGGCCCGCAGGAACAGCGGCTGGCGATAGTAGAAGCCGCGCTGGGCGCGCTTTTCCGCCACCGGATTGTCGCTGCCGCCCGTCGACGAGGAAATGCTGGTCGTATTTGCGGCTCTCGCACCGCCCGCGCCCGCGCCGGAACAGCCGCAGGTGATAAATCGGATACATGCCGCCGTGGCGCAGCGGCCGGCCGTGAAAATGCACGAGGCGCGGAATGTAATATCCGGCAACCTCGGTTGGCGGACCGGCCGCGAACAACCGCTCAAGCTCAGCGATCAGCTCGTCGCTCAGGCGCTCGTCGGCATCGAGATGGAGCTGCCAGCCATGCTTGAAATTCAGCGAGTCGATCGCCCAGTTGCGCTGCGCGCCGTAATTCTCAAATGGATGCCGGACGACATT
>JACQDQ010000105.1 GCA_016201015.1 Pseudomonadota bacterium
CACGCGGCAGCGCCGCTGGCCGACCGCGGGTTCGTTGCCACACCCCGGCCGCCCACGCGGACGTCCGGGGTGTTGCATTTTCGGCATGCCGGCCGCCCTTGCCCAAGCCCCGATCCCGGCGCTAAGGTGCGCGTCGAATTGAGCCAACCGACGAAGGCACACAGCGCATCATGAAGCGTGCCCAGCACGATCTCGGCGGCGTCGAGCCGCTGGCCTCGGAAGCCATCGAGCGGCATGAGCACGCACTCACGCATTTCGACAAGAATGTCGACGCCCTGATGTATCTGCTGTCGTCGCGGCGGATCATTCGCGTCGACGAACTGCGGCGCGCCATCGAGTCCTTTACGCCGGAGGAGTATCGCCGGCTCAGCTACTACGAGAAGTGGCTGCGCGCCATGCACGACCTGCTCGTCGAAAAGGGCATGCTGAGCAAGGACGATCTGGCGCAAAAGATCGCAACATTGCGCGCCCGGGCATCCGCTGGAGCGGGACGCCCGGCATGAGCGCACGCTTTCACGTCGGCGACGCCGTGCTCGTGCGCAATGCCTGGCCGGAGGATGGACCGACCCGCGTGCATGTCCGCACGCCGCACTATGTTCGTGGCCAGCGCGGCGTGATCGACCGCGTGCTCGGGACCTTTCCCAATCCGGAAGACCTCGCCTTCGGGCGGCCCGGGCTGCCGGCGCAGCCGCTGTACCAGGTCCGCTTCCGCCAACGCGATATCTGGCCGCGCGGCGGCGGCGCGCCCGGCGATTCGATCGCTGCCGATCTCTATGAACATTGGCTGGAGCCAGCCACCACGGAGCAAGGCCATGGATGACAAGCACGCTCCTGACGGCCACGACCACGCGGCGCATGCCGCCATCGAGGAAACCGGCCCCTCGCCGGAATTCCTGCTGCTCGAGCAGGCCGTGCGCGAGCTGTTGATCGCCAAAGGCGTCTTCACCGCCGACGATATGCGGCGGCAGATCGATGTCATGGACTCGCGGACACCGGCGCAGGGCGCGCGCATCGTCGCCCACGCCTGGACCGATCCTGCCTTCAAACGCCGCTTGCTCGCCGATGCCAAGGCGGCGGCGACGGAGATGGACGTCGATGTCAAGAACACGCCGGAACTCATCGTCCTCGAGAACACCGAGCGCCTGCACCACGTCGTCGTCTGCACGCTCTGCTCGTGCTATCCGAAGGCGATCCTCGGCATCCCGCCAGCCTGGTACAAGAGCGTGCAGTACCGCGCGCGCGTGGTGAAGGATCCGCGCGGCGTGCTGAAGGAATTCGGCACCGAACTGCCGGCCGCGGTCGAGGTCAAGGTGGTGGATTCGACCGCCGACCTGCGCTATCTGGTGCTGCCGCGCCGCCCGCCGGGCAGCGACAAACTGAGCGAGGCGGAGCTGGCCACGTTGGTGACGCGCGACTGCATGATCGGCGTAACACTGCCGGCCGCCCCCTCGGCGACCGCGCGCGCCGCCGCGTCCGCTGCCCGAGACCGTCGGACCGACGCCACGTGATTTCCCGTTATAGCCGCCCGGAGATGGCCGCAATCTGGGCGCCGGAGAATCGCTTTCGCATCTGGTTCGAGATCGAGGCGCATGCGTGCGACGCACAGGCGAAGCTCGGCGTCATCCCGAAGGCGGCGGCGCGCGCCGTGTGGAAGCGCGGCAAGTTCGACGTTCCGCGCATCGACGAAATTGAGCGCGAGACGAAGCACGACGTCGTCGCATTTCTGACCAACCTCGCCGAGCATGTCGGCCCCGCTGCCCGCTTCGTGCACCAGGGCCTGACATCTTCCGATGTGCTCGACACGTGCTTTGCCGTCCAATTGACGCAGGCCGCCGATATCCTTCAAGGCGACATCGAGCGGGTGCTCGCCGCGCTCAAGCGCCGCGCCGTCGAACACAGATTGACGCCATGCATCGGCCGCAGCCACGGCATTCATGCCGAGCCGACGACCTTCGGCCTGAAGCTTGCCGGCTTCTATGCCGAGTTCGCGCGCAATCGTGAGCGCTTGGCCGCCGCGCGGCGCGAGATCGCCACCTGCGCGATTTCCGGCGCGGTCGGCACCTTTGCCAATATCGATCCGTTCGTCGAGCGCTACGTCGCCAAGCAGCTCGGATTGGCGGTCGAGCCGGTATCCACGCAAGTGATCCCGCGCGACCGCCACGCCGCCTTTTTCGCCGCGCTCGGCGTCGTCGCCGCCTCGATCGAACGGCTTGCCATCGAAGTCCGCCACCTGCAGCGCACCGAACTGCGCGAGGCCGAGGAGTATTTCAGCCCCGGCCAGAAGGGCTCGTCGGCGATGCCGCACAAGCGCAACCCGGTGCTGTCGGAGAACCTCACCGGCCTCGGCCGCATCGTCCGCGCCGCGGTGGTTCCGGCCCTGGAGAACGTCGCGCTGTGGCACGAGCGCGACATTTCGCACTCCGCGGTCGAGCGCGTCTTCGCGCCTGATGCGACGATCGCGCTCGACTTCGCGCTGAACCGCCTCGCCGGGCTCATCGACCGTCTGGTCGTCTATCCGGCGAATATGCGCGGCAATCTTGACCGTCTGGGAGGACTAGTTCACTCGCAACGCGTCCTGCTGGCGCTGACGCAGGCCGGCATGAGCCGCGAAGCTGCCTATCGCGTCGTCCAGCGCCATGCCATGCGCAGTTGGGAAAAGGGCGAGAGCTTTCGCGACCTGCTCGCCGCCGACCCGGAGGTCGCCGACCATCTGCCGCGTCGCAACTTGGCTGCACTCTTCGACCTTGGCTACCACACGAAGCATGTCGACACGATCTTCCGCCGCGTCTTCGGCGCCGGTGCGAAACGAGCCCGGCGGCGCCAGCGCGCCGGACGGCCGACGCGGCGAGGCTAACCGTGCTTGGCGATCTGTTCCTTGGCAACCGACAGCAGACCATCGAGCTGTTTGTGAATCTCCGCTGCGGTGGCGGCGATGCCCTTGGCGCCAAGATCCTTCATGACCTTCTCGATGACGTCGTCATCGCCCGGCTTCTCCAAGTCGGCGGCCACGACCTCTTTCGCGTAGGCCTCGGCAGCTTGCCCGCTGATCCCCAACTTAGCCGCCACCCAGAGACCTAAAAGCTTGTTACGTCGTGCAATTACCTTGAACTGGAGCTCCTGATCGTGCTTGTACTTCGCCTCGAAGCCCTTCTCGCGTTCGTCGAACGTCGTCATGAACGACCTCATTCCCATAACGCATGCCGGTGCCGCGCACACAGCATGTTCCGGTCATGCAAGTAGCGGCTAAATTGTTCCCGGTCAACCGTTTGTCCAGCATCTAAGTCTGCATGTGCACGGTCGTACTCCTACGGCGGCCTGACCATGAATGGCCGCTGCTGCTGGCCGCCAACCGCGATGAAATGAAGGACCGCCCCTGGCGGCCCCCGGCCCGGCATTGGCCCGATCGTCCCGACATCGTCGCCGGCCGCGACGATCTCGCCGGCGGCTCTTGGCTCGGCATCAACGCGACGGGCGTCGTTGCCGGCGTGCTCAATCGGCCCGGCACGTTGGGTCCCGTCGCCGATGCCCGCTCGCGCGGCGAGCTCGTGCTTGAGGCGCTCGACCACGCCGATGCCAAGGACGCGGCGGCGGCGCTGGCTGAAATCGACCCCCGCGCCTTCCGGCCGTTCAACATGGTGATCGCCGACAATCACGACGCCTTTTGGCTGAAGTCGCTCGGCCGCGATGGTCCGGCCAAGGCGCAGATCGAACCGGTGCCGCCGGGCTGGTCGATGGTGACCGCCCTCGACCGCAACGATGCCGGATCGTCCGCGCGCATCCGCTTCCACCTGCCGCGCTGGGTGGCGGCCTCCGTGCCCGACCCGGCCGGCGGCGATTGGCGATCCTGGGAAGAGCTGCTGGCGAGCCGCGAAGCCGAGCCCGGCGCCGGTCCGCATGGCGCGATGAATATCGTCACCGAAACCGGATTCGGCACGACCTCCTCGTCTTTGATCGCCCTGCCCGGCGCCGCTTGGCTGGACCGCCGCCGTCCGCTCTGGCGGTTCGGCCAAGGCCATCCCGATTCGATCCGCTACTCCGATGTAACTGTTTGATATAGGGCCGTTTCCGTCTCCATTGCGAGGCCCTTGGCGAGGGAGTATATAAGGCCCGCAAGTTGCGCCAAGCGCCGGCGCGGAGGGGCCCCGCGGCGGCCTCGACCACTTCCTCAAGACAGTGTGATGTCCCGACGCCGACAGATCTACGAAGGCAAGGCCAAGATTTTGTTCGAAGGCCCCGAGCCGGGTACGCTCGTCCAGTATTTCAAGGACGACGCGACCGCGTTCAACAACAAGAAGCGCGGCGTGATCACCGGCAAGGGCGTGCTCAACAACCGCATCTCCGAATACCTGATGACACGGCTCGAGGAGATCGGCGTACCGACCCATTTCGTGCGGCGCCTCAACATGCGCGAGCAGCTCGTGCGCGAGGTGGAGATCATTCCGCTCGAAGTGGTCGTGCGCAACATCGCGGCCGGCAGCCTGTCGCAGCGCTTCGGCATTCCCGAGGGCCAGCCGCTGCCGCGATCGATCGTCGAGTACTACTACAAAAACGATCAGCTCGGCGATCCGATGGTGTCGGAAGAGCACATCACCGCCTTCGGCTGGGCCAACACCCAGGATCTCGACGACATCATGGCGCTCGCTCTGCGCATCAACGACTTCCTCACCGGGTTGTTCCTCGGCGTCGGCATCAAGCTCGTCGATTTCAAGGTCGAGTTCGGCAGGCTGTGGACCGACGAGGACATGCGCATCGTGCTGGCCGACGAGA
>JACQDQ010000102.1 GCA_016201015.1 Pseudomonadota bacterium
ACGTCCGCCGCGGCGTAGAGATAAGGCAGCGCGCTTTGGTCGACCAGGCCGGTGAACTTGACCTGACCCGCGACGCCGTTCTGTGCTGCATAGTCGGCGATCGGTAGCCGGTCAGGCCCTTCGCCGACGACGACATAGAGGTAGCGCGGGTCGTTGAGCTTGCGCAGCGCCTCGATCGTCTGCCGATGCCCCTTATTGGGCGGTAGGATCATGTTGGCGACCGTCGTCGCAATGAATTTGCCGTCGAGCCCGTCGAAACCCAGGCGACGCGCCACCTCGCGGCGCGCCTCGGCGCGCGGGATCGGGCGGAAGAACTCGGTGTCGACCGGATCGTAGAGCAGGCCGGTGGGTGGCACGCGGGCATGGAAACGCGGCAGCCGGTCGATGGTGTACTGGCAATCGGCGATGACCAGCGCTGCGCCGGCGAAGGCACGCTCGCGCAGCAACGGCAGCGTTTCGAGGATATCGATGTTGTAGACGTTCATGGCGTAGGCCGGCCCGCCGAGGAGCCGCGCCGCGTAGCCGGCGACGGCGAGATAGACGTGATTGAACAGCACAAGATCGAAGCGGCGGCGCTCGCGCAGGATGCGGCGGGCCAGGCGCAAGGTCGTGCTGTACTTGTTGACGAAAGGCATATTGCGGTCGATGAGCCCGCGCTTGACATGCAGCGCCTGCTTATTGACCGATAGCACGTGCACGCGATGGCCGAGTTGGCGCAGCGCCTGGATCTGATAGCGACTATAGGTGGCGATGCCGCCCACGCCCTCGATGTCGAAGCCGATATAGAAAACGTTCATGCGGTTGCTCGCGCCGGGCCGTCAGCTCCCGCACAACGGGACAGCCGCCCGGATATTCCGAGGAAATAGGCCAAGTAATTGCAACGTATCGATTTTCCGAGGAAGCCGCAATCGTCGTGAGAGCCCTGCGGCGGCGCTACCTGTCTGCCACCGCGAGCAGGCACTGGCTGAAGATGGCGTCGGCGCCGGTTTCGCCGGTTTCGGCGGCAAGAACCAGGCGGGCGACGCCGCGGATCGCCTTCCACAATAGCCAGCGCACGGCGCTTTTCAGGCCGTGCGCCACCGGCGTATCTTCGTAGCAAGCCACACGCCGGAAGCCGGACGCCAATAGAATTTGGCTGATCGAGGCGCGGGTGAAAGCGCCGGCGGCGAGGTAGTCCCAATAGCGTATGCGCGCCGCGAACAGCGCCTCGCCGTTGGGCACGTGCAGGATCCACCGACCACCGGGCTTGAGCGCGCGGTGCACGGCGTCGATGATCGCCACCTGTTCCTCGCGGCTGAAGTAATGGAAGAGGTCGAACAGGACGACGACGTCCTGCGAGGCCTCCGGCAGGGCATCGAGCGTCGCGCGGAGATCGCCCCGGCGGACACCCGGAATGCCGAGCTTCTCCGCCATCGCCACCTGCTCGGGGCTGGCGTCGATTCCGGCGACGTTGGTGTAGCCGGCGGCCCGCGCCGCTCGGAGCAGCGTGCCGTGGCCGCAGCCGAGATCGAGCACCGTGGCATCGCGCTGCGGCGGGAAGTGGTCGCGGACCAGCTTGGCGAGATAGGCGCGGCGGCGCTCCAAGCCTTCGGCCGCTGCGGAAACGCTAGCATGCGTCGAGACGTAGCGCTCCAGCAGGCGCGCGCGAAAATCGGTGGTCATGGGCGGCGGAGCATAGCAGGCCTGACGATAGCCGGCGAAATAGAAAGGCAGGTTCGTGCGTTAGCAGCGGCCGGGCTTGCGCCCGGCGCCCGCGTCGGGCAGGTTCGCCGGCGCCCGTTCGACGGAGGCGCGACAATCCGCATCTTGCACGTCATCGCCTCGCTTGCCGAGCGCACCGGCGGCCCGGCCCAGGCGGCGATCGGCATGGCCTGTGCCGTCGCCCGCCTCGGCCACGAGGTGGCGATCTATACGACTGACCGCGCCCTCGACCCAAGCGAGGCGCCGCCACCGGGTGAGCCCGTGCGGCGTGATGGCGTCGAGATTCGCTATTTCCGTGAGCATGCGCCGCGCGTCTTCGCCACCTCGTTCCCGCTCGCCCGGGCGTTGTCGGCGCGGATTCCCCAAGTCGATCTCGTGCATATCCATTCGCTTTACCTGTTTCACGATTGGGCGGTTGGGCGTCTATGCCGCAAATACGGCGTGCCCTATCTGTTGCGCCCGCATGGCACGCTTGATCCTTATCTGTGGCAACGCCATCGCGCGCGCAAATGGATCGTGGAACGGCTCTTCCAGAATAGCGTTACGCGACATGCCGCGGCGCTGCATTACACGGCCGAAGACGAGATGCGCCTGGCGGAACCCTATGCCCTTGGCACGCCGGGCGTGGTCGTGGCCAATGGCATCGAGCTTGCCGCGTTTGCCGCTCTGCCGCCGCCGGGACGACTGCGCGCGGCTCACCCCGAGATCGGCGATCGCCGGATCGTGCTGTTCCTCGGCCGGCTCAACTTCAAGAAGGGCCTCGACCTGCTGATCCCGGCCTTTGCCCAAACGCAGGCGCGCCACGCTGACCTGCAGCTCGTCATCGCCGGGCCCGACGACGGCAGCCGCGCCGATGCCGAGCGCCTGGTTGCCGCCGCCGGCATCGGCGCCCATG
>JACQDQ010000103.1 GCA_016201015.1 Pseudomonadota bacterium
ATCTGCACGGTTTCTGACATCTTGCCTTCACGCCAGCCGGGCGTCTCATCGTCTCCGGCTGCCTGCAACCTAAACGATATTGCTATTCCTGCAAATCATCGACATCGAATGGATTAGGGCCGCTGCCTCCTCAGCGATCGTCCAATCGGCCACCGGCCCGGATCTGCGATGTCGCGATAGAGAGCGGCCCACTGAGCTATTCGTAGCGAAATGTTCGTCGTCGTGACATGTCATTGGCCGCCGGTCCGGTGCCGATTGAGGCGTCGCTCGAAGCGGCGGCCATAGCTCGACATGGCGAAGCAGCAGGCGAAGAAGAGCACCGAGGTGAAGACATAGCCCTCCTTGGCCAAGCCCAGCCAAGCCGGATCTTTGAGCGACTGATTGACCGCCCCGAGCAGGTCGACGAGGCCGATGATGGTGACCAGCGAGGTGTCCTTGAACAGATCGACGATGTTGTTGACGATTCCAGGCACGACGATGCGCAGCGCCTGCGGCAGCGTGACGAACACCTGCACCTGCCACCATCGGAGGCCGATGGAATAGGCGGCTTCCTCCTGCCCCACGGGAACGCCTTGCAGGCCGCCACGCACCGTCTCGGCCATGTAGGCGGCGTTGAATAGCGTGAAGGCCACCATGGCGCGAATGAGGCGGTCGACGTGGACGCCGTCGGGCATGAATAGCGGCACCATGACGGCCGACATGAAGAGGACCGTGAGCAACGGCACGCCGCGCCACAGCTCGATGAAGCCGATCGACAGGACCCTTATCACCTTCAACTCGGCGCGGCGGCCGAGCGCCAGCAAGATGCCGAGCGGAATCGCGCCGGCCACCGTGACGAAGGAGATGATGACGTCGAGCATCAACCCGCCCCACTGGCTGGTGTCGACATGCTTCAGTCCCGCTACGTCGCCGACCAGCAAGACGCCGGCCAGGACCGGACACACCGTCAGCAGCAGGAGCACGTAAAGGCCGCGATGCCGGACTTGCTCGCGCATGACCGGCGCGGCAAACGCGACCAGCAGCGCCACGGCCGCGGCCGGCCGCCACAGCTCCTCCGACGGATAATGCCCCCAGATGAAGGTGTGCAGCCGCAGCTTGATGAAGGTCCAGCAGGCGCCGCCGCCGCTGCATATGGCCTTGCTGGCGCCCGATATCGCCGCGCTCCACACCGCCCAATCGAGGAACGGCGGAACGACAATCCACAGCGCCGCCAGCACCAGCAGGGTGAGCAGCGTGTTCCAGGCCGAGCTGAAGAGATTGCGCCGCAGCCAGTCGACGGCACGTTCGAATCTGCCGACGGCGGCGCCGATCAAGTCGGGCATGCCGCCGCTCGGCGCGGCGAGCGTTCCCGATGGCGCTTCGGCGCTCATGATGACGGTGCCTCCGACCATTCCGGCCGCGGGAGGCAATCGCCTGCGTGCCAATGCCAACGCCGGTGGCGCATGGTCACCGCTCCACCAGCGCGACGTGCCGGTTGTACCAGTTCATGAAGGCCGAAAAGAGCAGGTTGATGGTGAGAAAGACGGCCATCACGATGACGATCGTCTCGACCTCCTTACCTGCCTGGTTCATTACCGTGCCGGCGAAGATCTGGAAGATTTCCGGATAGGCCACCGCCGCGCCGAGCGTGCTGCTCTTGATCAGGTTGAGATACTGGCTCGTCAACTGCGGCACCATCATGCGCAACGCTTGCGGCAGGATGATCAGGAACAGCCGCTGTCCAGTCCGCAGCCCGAGGGCGCGCGCCGCCTCGTGCTGGCCCTTGGACACCGCTTCGATCGAGCCGCGCACGATCTCGGCAATGAACCCGGCGGCATAAATCGAGAGTCCCGCCCACAGCGCCACCAGTTCGGGCGGCACTTGGGTGCCTCCGGCGATGTTGAATCCCTTGAGGGCCGGAACCTCGATCCGCTCGATCCCCGCGGCGAACACGACCGCGGCGATCAGCGGCAAAATCAACGCCCCGGCGCCGACGCGCGGCCCCCTCAGCCGCAGGCGCCAGACGAACGGCGTCGCCGCCAGAAGCAGGAAGGCGATCCATGTCAGCAGCGCGCCGTTCTCGTCCATGACCAAGTCGGGCACGTAAAGGCCACGGATGTTGAGCAGCGCGCCACCGGGAAGGACGATGCTCTGCCGCGGCGACGGCAGCGTCTGGAGGACGGCGAGATACCAGAAGATGATCTGCACCAGTTGCGGCGTGTTGCGCACGAACTCGACGAAGGCAAGCGCGATGTTGCGGATCAGCCAGTTGATCGACAGGCGCATGATGCCGACGAGAAGACCGAGCAGCGTCGCCGCCACGACGCCCATCGCCGAGACCAGAACGGTATTGAGCAGGCTGACCAGCAACGCCCGCGCGTAGGTGTCGTAGATCGTCCAGGTGATGAGATGGAAAGGGATATCGAATCCCGCCTGCTTGGCGAGGAACTCGAAGCCGAAATGCATGTTCCTCCGCGCGAGATTCGCGCCGAGGGTATGAATCAGGAGCCCGCCCGCCCCGATGACGGCCAGCAGAACGATCCACTGGCCGGCATAGGCGTAGGGCGAGGGGCGCCTGACCATATTTACGCGCGCTGGCGGTTAGGAATCAGCGCCAGGGCAACGGGTACTGCAATCCGCCGTTCTTGTAGAGCTCGTTCCAGCCGCGCGGCAATTCGAGCGGGCCGAAATAGGTCGCGTAATTCTCGCCGTAATTGCCGACGGCCTTGATCACCCGGTAGGCCCAGTCGTTGTCGACGCCGAGGAGCTTGCCGTAGTCGTTCTCGAGGCCGAGGAAGCCGCGGACCTCGGGATCCGTCGCCCCTTTCTTGATCTCGTCGACATTGGCCTTGGTGATGCCGAGGACCTCCGCCTCCAGCATGGCGTAATGGATCCACCGCACGAGGATGTTCCAGCGCTCGTCGCCCTGGCGGGTATAGGAGCCGAGGAACTCGCGCGAGATCAGCTCGGGCAGGATCACCCAGTCTTTCGGATTCTTCATCGCCGACCGTGCCGCGGCGACGCTGCCGCCGTCATCGGTGTAGCCATCGCAGCGCCCGGCTTCGGCGGCGGCGAAGGCCTCTTCCGGCTTCTCGAACAGCAACGTGTTGATCTTGACGTTGTTGGCACGCCCGTAATCCGCGATGTTGAGCTCGAGCGTGGTGCCCGTCAGCACGCAGATCGTCGCCCCGTTCAGCTCCTTCACATGCGCGACGTTGAGCGCCTTCTTCGCCATGAAGGCCTGGCCGGTGAAGAAATTGATCGCCCCGTGCGCGAGGCTGAGTTCGGTGTTGCGCGTGAGCGTATGGGTCGAATCGCGGATCAGTACGTCGATCTCGCCCGATTGCAGCACCGAGAAGCGCACCTTCGACGTGGTGCCGACATACTTGACCTTCTCGGGATCGCCGAGCACTGCCGTGGCGATCGCGCGGCAATAGGCGATGTCGAGACCCTGCCACTTGCCGGCCGAGTCCTGAAACGCGAAACCGGGAATTCCGGTATCGACGCCGCAGACGAGCTGGCCGCGTTTCTTGATGGCATCGATCGTCGCGCTCTTGACCTCGGCCTGCGCCCAGGCAGAGCTGGCGAAGCCGACCACGCCGGCCACTGCGGCGGCGTAGGTGATGAATTTGGTGACGCCCCGTATCATTGTGAGACTCCCCGCGTTTTGAATATCCACATGCCTATCCCCACCCGGCATTTGCCGGGCGCCCAGGATTGCATGGATAAGGATGTACTACCCCGGCCCGTGTAGCAAGGTGCCGCCAGGTCGGCGGGGATTTGGGGCCAAGATCGATCATTCGACCTCGCGCTGCGCCAAGCGGAATGCCACGGGCGCGATCTGCCGGTGTGATTGCCAATATCGCGCGCGCTGGACGCTTCGTCGGGGCGGGTTTGATCCGCGGGTCGAAGCCCGCGGACGCTCCGACGCCGGCTCAAGAATATCCCCGCCCCTCAGCTCTTCGGCTTGGCGGCCTTGAAGGCCTCGATATCCTTGCGCAGGTCGCGATACTCCTCGCAGCGCGAATTGCAGATCTTGGCCAAGCGCGCCAACAGCTCCTCGGCCTTGGGCAGATCGTTCAGCTCGAGATAGAGCTCGCCCAGATATTCCAGCGTGCCCTTGTGGTTGGGATCGAGGCCGAGCGCGATCTGGTAATACTTGAAGCCCTTGTCGCGATCGCCGAGCTTGCGGTGGCTGTAGCCGAGATAGCTGTAGGCGTCGACGTCCTTGGGATTGTCGGCGACGACCTTGTCCAACAGCGGAATGGCCTTGGCGTACTCCTTGGCCTTGACCAGCTTCTCCGCTTCGACCAGCCGCTTGTCGTGGGAGGCCGGCGGATCGGTCGAGATCATCGCGGTGGCGGGGCCGGCCGCGCCGACCACCAGTACCGCAGCCACCAGGACGAGACGAGACCACAACTTCATGGGTGTACCTTTCACGGCTGTCACGGCGAATGCGTCGAATTGACCTGAGTATATGGCCGGCAGCCTGCCACGCGAAGAGATGACCTGTCGCGGCGACCGCCTATGCCCTCACAACTGCGCGAGCGCGCTACTGTCGGAGCGCGGCCGCCGGCCTGGGCCGCCGACCCCGTGCGGCTTGATTTTGCGCAGGCTCCCCGTTAAGTGATGCCTGCGCCGCCGTCCCCTTCGTCTAGAGGCCTAGGACATCGCCCTTTCACGGCGGTAACAGGGGTTCGAATCCCCTAGGGGACGCCAGCCTGTCGCCGGCCAATCCGCAAAGCCAAGCGAGAGCCACCCGCGTCCCGCGCCGGCTTCGTCAATCGACGCTGAGCGACACCATGATGCGCATAAG
>JACQDQ010000096.1 GCA_016201015.1 Pseudomonadota bacterium
CGCGAGGCGGAAAAGCGCGGCTCGACCGCCAGCGTCGAGCCGGTGAGCATCGCCTGGTAGAAGCTGTTGAGCGCGTTGGTGTGGAAGAGCGGCAGCGTGGTGCAGAGCACGTCCCCCTCGCGCACGTCGAGCAGCTGCGCGGTGTTGACGCCCCACCAGAAATACTGCGCGTGTGGGCAGCACACGCCCTTCGATGGGCCGGTGGTGCCGGAGGTGTAGAGGATCGCCACCGTGTCGCCGGGGTGAAGCGCCGCGGGCGGCAGTGCTTCACCGGATGGCGGCAGTTTCGTGCATGCCCAGCCATGGACTGAGACGGGGTCGCCGCCGATGAGCCAGATCTGCTCCAGCTTCAACGCACGGGCATCGAGTTGCTCCAGGGCACCAGTTAGGTGGGACTCGATGGCCAGCAACCGCGCGCCCGAATTGGCCAAGAGATGCTGGAGCTGCAGCCCGCGCGCGGCGGTGTTGAGTGGCACGGCAATCGCGCCCAGCCAGGCGCAGCCGAGGAACACCTGCAGGAATTCGGCGCGGTTGGAGCACATGAGGGCGACGCGATCGCCGGTCCGGATGCCTACAGCGGCGAGAGCGCCGGCGAAGCGCGCCGCCATCGCCCGCGTCTCTTCGTAGGTCCAGGCGACATCGCCGGCGACGAAAAGACGGCGATCGCCATGGCGAAGCGCTTGCCGCGCGAGCATCGTCGGCAGCGTGCGCTGGTGCGGCGCAAAGGCGGCGATGATGTCGGTCGCGTCGCTCATTTGCGTCTCTCCAGCGCGCCTCAGCCGCCCGGCACCAGTCCCAGCACGCGCAACGGGCTGCCGCTACCCTGCTTGATCTTGAGCGGCGGGCAGATGATCACGCTGCCGGTTGGCGGCAACAGGTCGAGATTGGCGAGACACTGAAGGCCGTAGCGGCCGGCGCCGTGCATGTAGTAGTGGCAAGGGTATGGCGGCCGCAGGTGATAGGCCTGCCCGGCATCGGTCCCGATCGCCTCCGAGCCGAAGCCGAGCACGTCGCGATCGTTGACGAGAAACTTCACGGCATCGGCATCGGGTCCGGGCGTGTGCTGGCCGGTCTCGTCGAAATTCTGAAAGGCGATGGGGTCGGTACGCTTCGACCAGTCGGTACGCATGAGGACCCATGAGCGGCGCGGGATTGGCCCGTGCCGCTTCTCCCAATCGCGGATGAAATCGACCGTCAGCAAAAAATCGGGGTCGGCCGCGGATTCCTGCGAGCAATCGATGACGCAGGCGGCGGCGATGAAATTCTCGACCGGAATCGTGTCGGTGCTGTTGTTGGGCAGATCCTTCCCGGAAATCCAGTGGATCGGCGCGTCGAAATGGGTGCCCGTATGCTCGCCGCACGAGAAGTTGTTCCAGTACCAGGCGGGGCCGCGCTCATCGTAGCGCGACACCTCCTCGATGCGGAACGGCCAGCATTGTCCCATTTCCGGCGGCAAGACGATCTGCGGGAAATCGGGTGAAAGCGTCTGGGTGAGATCGACGACGCGGATGCGGCCCGCGGCGAAGGCGTTGACCAGCTGCAACAGAGTTTCCGCGCTCATCGCCAATGCCTCAATCCAACAGAGTTTCCTTTGCGTCCGACACGAACCCGATCAGCCGGCCCCGGCGGCCAGCTCGCGCTCGAGCGCCTTGGGGTTGTCGCGCCATCGCGCCAGCCATTCCTGCGCGACGTCGCCCGGATAGACGTCTTCGATTCCGTCCTGCAGCGCCTTGACGATGGCGGCCGCGAGCGCCGCGGGGGCGAGCTTCGGCGGCAGGAGCTGCTGATTCCATTCGTCGTCGATCGGTCCAGGAAAGACATTGACGACGCGCACGCCGGATGCACGCATCTCGGCACGCAGGCATTGCGCCAGCGACAGGGCCGCCGCCTTCGAGGCGGAATAGGTGCCGTGCGGCGGGAAGTTCGAAAGCGCGAATATCGACAGCAGATTGACCCAGGCGACCGCGCTCGATTGACCGTCGGCGCCGCGCGCGCGCATCGCCGGCGCGAATTCCTGCGCCAAACGCAGGAGCGCGAGATAGTTGGTCTCCATCTCAGCGCGGGCCGTTTCGACGCCGTGGCGCGAGGCGATGCCAAAATTGCGATGGTGGTCGGCGGTGTTGATCAGGATATCGACGCGGCCGCCGATCTCCCCGGCAATCTCCTTGACCGAGCGAGAGTTGGTGACGTCGAGCGGCAGCAGCGCAACTTGCGGGATCGCCTTGAGCCGATCGAAGCCCGGGAGCTTCTTCCACGGCTCGGCATGGCCCACCCAGATGAGGTCCGCCCCGGCTGCGGCGACCGCCTCGACCACCGCCTGGCCGGCGGCCGTCTTGCCGTCGGTGACCAGAACCTTGCGGAACTTGGGATCGCAGGTCATTTCCCTGAGTTGGCGGTCGTCGGCCATGTTCGGTGTTTCCTTCTCCGGCAATGCGACCAGCACGGCTTGGCCGGCGCGGTCGAGACAGGCGCGGATGCGCATGCGCGCCGGTGCCGCCGGGCAATCGCCGTGCAGATAGGCGATGACGGTCGGGCCGCAATCGAGCCGCACCATACCGAGGCGCCACGGCACGCGTTCGCGGAAGAACAGCTCCTGGCTATGGCGCAGCAATGTCTCCGAGATCAGCTCGCCGGCGCCGTTCTGGACGCGCCAATCCAGGCGGTCCGACAGGCAGGCGCAGCACGCCTCGCGCGGCGGATACTGAACGGTGGCGCAATCGCGGCAGACCTGAAGCTCGAAGCTGCCGCGGGCGGCGGCGGCGGTGAGGCCAAGCGCGACGCGGCTGCGGATGGCCGGCGGCAGCGTCGGCAGACGCGTGCGCAGGACCGGGTTCTTGCGCTTGGGCCGGAGGAGCGGCGCCGTCATAGCGCTAGCTCCGCGCGAGGATCGCGGCGCCGCTGCACAGGCCGCGATCGTAGTTGATCATGCCGAAGCCGCTCGCCATGCCGATCCTGGCATCTGCCACGGCGCCGCCGAGCGCTTGGCCGGTCACCTGCCGGATCGCTTCGACCAGTCCGAGAAACCCGCCGGCGGCGCCCGCCTGGCCGACCGAAAGCTGGCCGCCCGAGGTATTGAGCGGAAACGATCCGTCGACGGTAAAGCTGTGCCGCCGCACGAAATCCGGCCCTTCGCCCTTGCGGCAGAAGCCGAGGTCTTCGAGCTGCATCATGGTGATCACCGGATAGTCGTCGTAGGCCTCGACGAAATCGATGTCGCCGGGGGGAATCCCGGCCTGGCGGTAAAGCTCATCGCAATCCAGCACCCAGCCGCCGCGATACTGGACCGGATCGTCGGGAAAGGCGTTGTGCCGCTCGATCGTTGCGAGGACCCGAGCGTAGGCCAAGTCGAGCTCTTCCGCCCGCTCGCGCCGCAGGACGAGGAATCCCTCGGCACCGGCGCAGGGCATCACGCAGTCGAACAGGCGCAGCGGGTCGGCGATCGGCCGCGCGCTGAGATATTCGGCGAGGGTCAGCGCCTTCTTCATGAGAGCGTAGGGAAATTTGAGCGCGTTGGCGCGCTGCGCCACGCAGAGTTTGCCGAAATCCTCGGCCTCGGCGCCGTAGCTGCGCATGTAATGCGCGGTGAGAAACGCGAAACTGGCGTTGGGCCCGCCGGAGCCGTAGGGGTAGACGGCGTCGCGGGCAAACTGGCTGAAGGTCGCCGTGTTCAGGCGGAACGAGTCGGTGTGGTTGGTGTCGCCGGCGATGCAGGCGACGATGTCGGCATCGCCGCATTGAACCGCTCGCGCCGCGCGGCGCAGGGCGACGACCCCACTGGCGCCGCCCATCGGAATATGGTCGAGCCAGCGCAGCGTGAAGCCGAGATGTTGCGTCAATCCCACCGCCGTGTCAGGCGCCAGCGTGAAGCTCGATACGCACAATCCCTCGATCTTGTCCTTCGTCAGGCCCGAGCGCTGCAGCAGCTCGGCCAGTACGCGGGCAAGAAACCAATGCGCGCCACGGATCGAATAGCGCGCATAAGGCACGGTCACCGGAACCGCGACCGCCACGTCGTCATAGCCTGTACGTCGACGGGTCATGTCGACCGGCGCCGGCAGGCGGTCGCTGCTCTTGCTGCCATGGTCAGCGGACTCTGCATGGCCGCATCACGCCTGGCCGCCGAGATAGGTTGCGACGACCTTGGGGTCGTGCATCAGCGCGGCGGCGGCGCCGGAGTGGGCGATCTCGCCGGTCTCGAGGACATAGGCATAGTCGGCAGTCTCGAGCGCGGCGAGGGCGTTCTGCTCGACGAGCAGGATCGAGACGCCGCTGCTGCGGAGCGAAGCGATGATGCGAAAGATCTCGCGGACCACGAGTGGGGCCAGGCCCAGGCTCGGTTCGTCGAGCAGGAGGAGGCGCGGCCTGGCCATCAGCGCGCGGCCAAGCGCCAGCATCTGGCGCTCGCCGCCCGACAGCGTCGCGGCAAGTTGGTTGCGCCGTTCGGCGAGGCGGGCAAAGCGCTCGAAGACCGTGGCCAGGTCTTGCCGTACGCCCTCGCGGTCGCGCCGGCGCGCATAGGCGCCGAGAAGAAGATTGTCGATGACCGAAAGCTCGCCGAACAGCTCGCGGCGCTCGGGAACTAGGCAGAGGCCGCGCGCGACCCGGTCCTCGATCTCCAACCGACGCAGATCGATGCCGTCGAATACGATGCGGCCGCGCGAGGGCAGCAGCCCGATCGTCGCCTCGAGCAGCGTGGTCTTGCCGGCCCCGTTGGGGCCGATGACGGTGACGATCTGGCCGGCCTGCAGGGAGAGCGACACGCCGCGCACCGCCTCCATCTTGCCATAGGCGACGTGGATATCGTCGATCTCGAGAAAAGCGCTCATGTCACGCCGCCAAGATAGGCTTGGCGCACTCTGGGATCGGCGCGAATCTCGGCCGGCAACCCTTCGGCCAGCTTGACGCCGAAATCCATGACGACGATGCGATCGACGAGACCCATGACGAAATCCATGTCGTGCTCGACCAGCAGGATCGTCACGCCTTCGCTGCGAAGCGCGCGGAGAAGATCGGCGAGGGCGTTCTTGTCCGCGCGCCTGAGGCCGGC
This sequence comes from Pseudomonadota bacterium, assembly GCA_016201015.1. Taxonomy (GTDB): domain Bacteria; phylum Pseudomonadota; class Alphaproteobacteria; order CACIAM-22H2; family CACIAM-22H2; genus JACQDQ01. Next base: position 5,048 of record JACQDQ010000096.1, read on the forward strand.
CGCGGGCTCGTCGAGGATGACGAGAGCCGGGTCGGCGGCGAGCGCGCGCGCCACTTCGAGGATGCGCTGGCTCGCCAGCGGCAGATTGCCGGCAAGCTCATAGGGTCGGTCGCCGAGGCCGACGCGGTGGAGCTGGTGCATCGCCTCGGCACGCACGGCGCGCTCCTCGCCGCGGTCGAGATGCAGCGCCCCGGCAAGGAACCCGGCGCGCGTGCGGAGATAGGCGCCCAGCACGACATTATCCAGCAGCGTCATGTTGGGGCGCAGTTTGACGTGCTGGAATGTGCGGGCGACGCCGCGGGCCGCGATGCGCCGCGCCGCTAGACCGCTGATGGCCTGGCCCTGGAGCACGATCTTGCCGCGATCGGCCTTCAACACGCCGGTAATCAGGTTGAACATGGTGCTCTTGCCGGCGCCGTTGGGGCCGATGAGGCCAAGGATCTCGCCCGCCCTGAGTTCGAAGCTGACGTCGCTCACGGCGACAAGCCCGCCGAAGCGTTTCATCATGCCGTCGACCTTAAGCAGCAACGTGCCCGCCTGCGGCAATGTGCGGCGCGGCAGCGGCGGGGCGGCGGCCGGCGGTGGCGGAGTATGCTTGGGCAGGCGACGGCGGAGGAACGGCACCAGCCCGCCGCGCGCATGCTGCAGCAACAGAACGAAGAGCGCGCCGAAGAAGACGATTTCGAGCTGGCCGCTGTTGCGCGAGATGGTGGGAAGCACATCCTGCAGCGCGTTCTTGAGCAGCGTCACCAACGCCGCGCCGACCACCGCGCCGGCGATATGCCCCGAGCCGCCGGCGAACGCCATAAGCAGATACTCGATTCCCGGCTTCACGTCGAACGGCGCCGGGCTCACGAAGCGCTGCAGATGTGCGTAGAGCCAGCCGGCGAGGCCGGCGAAAAGGCCGGCGAGCACGAACACGGCAAGACGAATCCGAAAGGTGTTGATGCCCAGGCTTTCGGCCATCGCCGCGCCGCCGCGCAGGCTGCGGATCGCGCGGCCCTCGCGCGAGTTCAGGAGGTTGGCGCTGAGCCACATGGCGCCGGCGAGAAACAGCCAGATGAGATAGTAGATCGCACCGGCGGCGGCGAAGGAGATCGATCCCACCTGGATCGGCGGAATGCCCGAGATGCCGTTGAAGCGGCCGAGCATCTCGATATTGCCGAAGAGGTAATAGATGGCGATGCCCCAGGCGATGGTGCTGAGCGGCAGGAAATGTCCTTCCAAGCGCAGCGTGACGGCGCCAAGCACGGCCGCGACGCCGCCGGTGAGCGCCAGCGCCAATAGTAGCCCCAGCCAAGGGGGGGCGCCGTGGGCGGTGGTCGCCCAAGCGGTGGCGTAAGCGCCGATGCCGACGAAGGCGGCCTGACCGAACGAGGTGAGGCCGCCGATGCCGGTCAGCAGCACCAATCCGAGCGCCACCAGCGCATAGACGCCGATGTAGTTGAGCAGCGTCACCGTGAAGCTGCCGAGCACCAGCGGCGCCGCCGCCAGCGCGGCGGCCGAGACGAGGAGCAGAAGCATGAAATGCGCGGGCCTCATGCGGCATCCTCGGCTTCATCCTCGTCCTCGAGATGGGCGAATGTGAGCGAGCGCCAGAGCAGCACGGGAATAAGCGAGGCGAAGACCACGACCTCTTTCAGCGAGCTGTTCCAGAACGAGGCGTAGCTTTCGAGCAGACCGACAAAAACTGCGCCAAGCGCGGCCACCGGATAGCTCACCAATCCGCCGATGATGGCGCCGACAAAGGCCTTGAGCCCGAGGATGAATCCGGAATCGTAATAGAGCGTCGCCACCGGGCCGATCAGGATGCCGGAAGTCCCCGCCAGCACCGAGGCGAGCAGGAAGGCCAGTTCGCCGGCCGCGGCGGGCCGGATTCCGACCAGCCTGGCGCCGGTGCGGTTGATCGCCGTCGCGCGCAACGCCTTGCCGGCCATCGTCCGCCCGAAGAACAGGAACAACAGCAGGCCGAACACGATGGAGGCGCCGACGATCAGCAGCGATTGTCCGGTGATCACGATCGTGCCGATCGTGAACATCGCGCGCGTCAGCGGCTCCGTCCGGAAGCCCTCCGGTCCGAAGAACAGCAGCGCGAGTCCGGAAATGGCGAAGTGCACGGCCAAGGCGACGATCAGCAGCACCAGGACCGGCGCATCGGCGAGCGGACGAAAAGCGATGCGGTAGAGCAGCGGGGCAATCGGCATCACCAGCGCCAGTGCCAGGGCGATCTCGGCGGCCATCGGCAGCCGTTGACCGCCGACGATCCACACCGCCGCTATCGGGATCAGCGGCAGGACGGCATAGTGGAGCAGAGCCATGGGGAGACGATGCGCCTCGCCGCGGCGCAGCAGTGTGTAGACCTCCATGGCGAGCGCGAGGCCGGCCAGCGTCATCACCAACCATATCGTCCCCGGCGTCCGCTCGAGCTGGAACGACGCGAGAGTGAGCGCCGCATAGGCGGCGATATCGCCGAACGGCACGAAGATGACGCGGGTGACGGTGAAGATGAGCACCGTGCCGAGGGCCACCAGCACATAGATCGCGCCGTTGGCGATGCCGTCCTGCGCCAGCAGCAGTGCAATCTCGAGGTTCATGTCCCCCAACGCAGCACCCTCGGAACTTCGACCTGGATTTATACCAGAATTTCTTATATAAAATGTCTGATTTTTATAAGGATCTGTTGATGGAGCGCGCGCGATCGAAGGCACGTCTTGTCGATCCGAGCCCGGAGGCCGCGACGGCGGTCGCGCCCGACAATGCCTCGCGACACGAACAGGTGGTCACCGCCTTCGAGTATGCCGTCTGGCACCTCGGCTCGGCCTTCGCCCGCTGGCGTCGGGACTGCCTGGCGCGCCTGCCCGGCGGCGACGAACTCTCGGGCGCGGAAGCGTCGATCCTGCACATCATCCATGTCAACGACACCGCCAAGGGCCTGGCGGAGATCAGCCGCCTGCTGCATCGCGACGATCTTTCCAACATCCAATACGGCCTCAAGAAGTTGCTGACTCTGGGCTACATCGAAAAGGCCAACCCGCGCGCGCCGCGCAAGAGCGTCAGCTATCGCGTGTCAACCCACGGGCGCGTGCTCATCGAGGCGTATCTGCGCCTGCGCCGCGATGTCCTTCTACGGCTGACGGCGCGCCTTGCCGGCACCACGGCGGAGATCGAAAGCGCGACATTGCTTCTGCATCTGATGATCGGGGTCTACGACCAGGCCAGCAATGTCGTCGTCGGACACGGCGATGCGTTTGGCCGCATGCGCCCTTGAGCTTTGACGTTGACCCGAAGGCACGCAAGAGGTTCGATCTTCGCAATGGTGAATTTTGATGACCAGGGCTTGTGCAGCGAAGCTCATCGACGGCGCTGGCGGCTTGGTTCGATGCGAAATCTCGTAACAGGGAGGGTAATCATGTCGACTTCCATCAAACGGCTGAAACAGGTGCTCGCCGGAGCCGCCCTTGCCGGCGCCTTCGCTGCGACGGCGGCGGCGCAGACCGAAATCAGGGTCGGTCACATCACCTCGCTCTCGGGTCCGGTCTCGACGATCGGCGTTCCGTATTCGAAGGGCATGAAGGCCGGCAACGCCTTCATCGGCGAGATCGGCGGCTTCAAAGTGCGCGTGATCGAGCTCGATGACGCGTCAGACCCCTCCGCGGCAACCCGCAACGCGCGCAAGCTGATCGAGGAAGACAAGGTCGACCTGATCGTCGGCACGGCCGGCTCGCCGCTGTCGATGGCCGTCGCCGCCGTCACCCTCGAGCAGAAGGTGCCGCAGATCGCCATCTCGCCGATCGCACTGCCGGCCGAGCGCCAGGGCTGGGTGATCGTGGTGCCGCAGCCGCCCCCGCTGATGGTCGCCGCGGATGTCGAGCACATGAAGAAGGCCAATATCAAGACGGTCGCCTATATCGGCTACAGCGACGCGTGGGGCGACCTGGTCTATGACGCGATCATGAAGACCGCCGGACCGGCCGGCATCAACGTGATCACCAACGAGCGCTATGCGCGCGCCGACACCAGCGTGACGGCTCAGGCGCTCAAGATCGTTGCCGCCCGGCCGGACGCGGTGTTGACCGGCGGCTCGGGCACGCCGGGTGCCTTGCCGCATATCGGGCTGGCCGAGCGCGGCTTCAGAGGGCCGGCCTACAGCACGCACGCGATCATCAATCCCGACTTCATCCGCGTCGGCGGTCCGTCGGTCGAAGGCGTCATCGCGCCGACCGGCCCGGTGGTCGTGGCTGAGCAGCTGCCGGACTCGAACCCGATCAAGAAGGTGGCGATGCAGTTCCGCGAGGTTTACCAAAAGGCGCTCGGCGAGCCGACCAAGGACGCTTTCTCGGCCTATGCCTTCGACGGCTATCTCATCTTCGCCGACGCCGCCAAGCGGGCGCTCGCCAAGGCCAAGCCGGGCACGCCGGAGTTCCGTACGGCGTTGCGAGACGCCATGTTCGCGACCAAAGAGCTGGTCGGCACGCACGCCGTCTACAACTTTAAGCCAGGCGAGCTCTACGGCGTCGACGAGCGGGCACGGGTGATGGTGCGCCTCGAGAAAGGCCAGTGGAAGCTAATGCCGTAGGAGCACGCAGATCGGCTTCCTCAGGACGCCGATCTACGGCGTCCCGAGGATGTCGTCGGCAAGGGCTCTGTCGCCGCAGTGATTCGCCGCCATCGGCCTCGTCGCGAATCACAGCTGTTGGGCGTGATAAAGCGCTTCGACCTCCGCGCCCAGCTGCCGACATTCCAGTTCCCGTAGGCGCCTATACCGCCGCGCACATCTGGCCCGTAATAAACCGGCACGCGCGTCACCGCCGAATTCGCCGTTGATGCGCGGGCGGCACTCGCATGCTGCGGACGCCACAAGACGGCAAGTGGGGCGCTGAAGCGCTTGGCTGACGTTCGCGATTGAGCTTTTGGCCGTGCATGTCATACATTCAGTGCGACGGAAAAGCTTTTCCTGGATTCGAAGAAGACAGAGGCAAGTTTGATTTTCTACCGAATTAATAATCGGTTATGGCCTGATTGCCGGTTCCGGCGCCGAGCTCGCCGTCAAGTCCAAGCAGCAGACCTGCCATCTCGGCGGGGCGGCGCGGAATGTCCATGACCGGCCGCGGCAGTCAGGCGGACGGCACAGCGCCACATTCAACGTCGTGGCGTCCGGGCACGGCATTCTGGTTCCTGCTCCCGGCGGCCGCCGTTCTCATCGTCATCTATGCCGGGCCGCTGCTGTTCGCCTTCCATGCAAGTTTCACCGCATGGTCCCTGGTCCAGCCGGGCAGCGACAAAGACTACGTCGGCCTGCAGAACTACGAAGATGTGCTCGGGAGCGGCGAATACTGGAACGCGGTCTCGGTCACGCTGCGCTACTCGCTATCGGCGGTGGCGATCGAGCTGGTGGTCGGTACCGCTTTTGCCCTTCTGCTAAATCTCGAATTCTTCTGCCGCAGCATGTTCCGTTCGCTGATGGTGATTCCGATGGTGATGACGCCGGCGGTGACCGGCATCTTCTGGAAGCTGCTCTACGAACAGCAATCTGGCGTCTACAACTACTTTGTCACGAGCGTCGGCTTGCCGCGGGTCGCTTGGCTTGGCGTCGACATGTCGCTGGTGTCGATCATCATCATGGACGTCTGGCAGACGTCGCCCTTCTTCATGCTGGTCATCCTGGCGGGCCTGCAGTCGATCGACGAGAACGTGATCGCCGCGGCCAAGGTCGACGGGGCCAGTGCGTCGCAGATGTTCCGCTATATCACGCTGCCCTTCCTCGCCCCCTACATGGCGATCGCCGCGTCGTTTCGAATCATCGCGTCGATGGGCGACTTCGACAAGATCTTCCTGGCGACAGCGGGCGGCCCGGGCAGCGTCACCACGACGATGAGCATCTTCGCCTTTAAGACCGGATTCAACGCCTTCGACATCGGCCGGACGACGTCGATCGCCTTGATATTCGTGCTTATCGTGCTCAGCGTCAGCGCGCCGTTGCTTTGGTTCCTGTTCAAGTCGACGGCGGCGGAGCGGCACTAGAAATGTACCGGTACCGCACGCTCAGGCGATCGCTGGTCACGCTGTTATGGATCGGCGTCAGCCTATTCTACCTATTCCCCTACACCTGGATGGTGATGACGGGTTTCCGCAATCCGATCGACACGCTCACCATGCCGCCCCGATTCATTTTTCAGCCGAACCTGGAAGGCTTCCGCTACATATTCACGACGACCGGCTTCCAGCACTATCTCGTCAACAGCATCATCGTCACGGTCAGCGCGACCGTGCTCATCATCGCGACCGCGGCGCCGGCGGCCTATGCGCTGACCCATCTCAAGACCCGAGGCCGGGCATTCCTGCTGGTCATTCTGGTCGCGCGGATGGTGCCCGGCGTCGCGGTCGTCATTCCGTTCTATCTCGTCGCGGCCAAGCTGGGTCAGCTCGACACCTACCATGTGCTGATCCTCATCTTCACGGCGTTCAACCTGCCGTTCGCAATCTGGCTGCTGCGCAGCTTCTTCCGTGAGATCCACCCCGAGTTGCGCGAGGCGGCGATCATGGACGGCTGCAGCGAATTGCGTGTCTTCGGCCGCATCATGCTGCCGCTCGCCGCGGGCGGCCTTGTCGCCACCGGCGTTTTCGTTTTCATCGCGGCGTGGAACGAGTTCTTGTTCGCGCTGGTGCTGACCAACTCGCAGGCGCCGACCGCGCCCATCGCTATTCTCGGCTTCCGCACCGAATACGGCACCCAATGGGGCGCTATCGGCGCGGCGGCGCTGCTCATTTCGACCCCGGTCATCGTCTTCGCCATCGTCATGCAGAAATACCTGGTGCGCGGGCTGACCATGGGCTCAATTCGATGATTTCACAGGAAATGCCTCACGGAAAAGGTTTTCCGTTGCTCTCGGACCCCGGCTGTGGAATACCTATCGACAATGGTCGGCGCCGCCCAACGCGGATGATCCGATCGTCAATTTGATCAGGGGAGACCGCCATCATGTACATTAAGCGGCGCGATTTTGTTCTTGGAGTTTCATCGCTGGGGCTGGCCGGGCTGCCGCTGCGCAGTGCCGCGGCTCAGGAGCTGCCGCGGCGCTATGCCGGCAGCACCTTGAACGTCCTGACGCGATCCACCTCGGCCTTCGAGGGCACCATCCAGGTCGGCGCCCAGTTTACCGAGGCGACCGGCATCAAGCTGCAATACACGCGCGTCGCGCCCGGCGACCAATACCAGAAGTTGATGCTCGACCTGACCGGCGGCACGCATTCCTTCGACGTGACGTATTTCGTCTATCAATGGAAATACGAGATCGCGCCCTATCTCGCCGATCTTTCGACGCTCGAGAAGGACGTGCCGGGCGCGCCGCCACTGGTTCTCAACGACTATTCGCCCAAGCTGGTGGAAATCTACGGCAAGGTGGACAACCGCCTGGTCGGCCTGCCGATCCTCGCCGACGTCGCCTTCATCCTGTGGAACAAGGACGCCTACAAGGCCAAGGGGTTCGATCCCGAGATTGGCCCGAAGAGCTGGCAGGAGATCGTCGAGCGCGGCAAGAAGCTGACCGACGGCAAGCAGTTCGGCTATGGGCTGCCGGCCGGCAAGGCGATCCAGTGCGCGGTGACTTGGACGCTGCTCTATTACGGCTTCGGCGGCCGCTTCTTCGATGCCGCCGGCAAGCCCGATCTCGGTGGCGAGGCCGGGATCAAGACCATGCGGTTCATGGCGAACGAGCTGCAGCCGATCGCCCCGCCCGGCAACCTCGCCTGGGACTACAACGAGATGCTGACCGGCTTCCAGACCGCCCAATCGACGCAGACTTTGATGTGGCCGGGCGGATTCGCGAACCTGTCCGATCCGACAAAGTCTTCGGTGGCGGGCCGATATGGGATGGTATCGCCGCCCGGCGGCTCGCTGCTCGGCGGCACCTCGATCGGCGTCAACGCCAAGTCGACGAATCTCGACGCGGCTAAGATGTACGTCGCCTGGATGACGTCCAAGGACACGGTCCGGCGGACCGCGCTGGTCGGCACGCCGCCGGCGCGCCTCTCCATCCTCCAGGATCCGGAATTGGTTCAACGCTTCCCGCATTACCCCAGGGTGTTGGCGGCACTGACCGGTGAGACATTCGGCTACATCCCGATGAAGGAAGCCGAGCAGGTCCATATCATGATGTACGACGAGGCAAATGCCGCCTGCGCCAAGCTCAAGACGCCCGAGCAGGCGGCAGCCGACTTGCAGACAAAGGCGGTGGCGTTCATGACGCGGCGCGGCTATCTGCGCTGAGGGACGTTTCCCGCCCGCGGCGACCGCGCGCGATGCGGAATTGTTTCACCGGCCGGGACTAGTCCCGGCCGGTCAGAACCTGAAACTCTCCATCCGACCGGTCAAGAAATCCGGGAAACGCCTGTTTCGCGCATGACCCTGCCGGTATCCGGATGAAAATCGGGATACCTGGTCGGTTCAGTTCAAGCCGTCGCAGCGCTGCGAGTTTCCAAATCGCCGTCGAATCATCGCCGCGCAAGAAGACTTGATCCTATGACGCAATCGCGGATTGCCTGGATCACCAGCTTCATGCCATGGCCGACCTTGTCCGCTTGATAGGCGAGGTATAGGCGCGGCCGGACCAGGGTGGGCCGCGTCTTCAGCATCTCGACCTTGCCTAAGCACAGCTCGGTTCCCAAGATCGCCGGAGACAGGATGCTGACGCCTTCGCCGGCCGCGGTCAGCCGCGCGATCACCGATATGCTGTCGCAGGTGCCGAGCCGCTTGGGCTCGAGTCCCGCGGATCCGAACCAGGTCATCACCAATGTCATCAGGTTCGACGGTTCGGGCTGGGTGAACACCTGGTGTGGCATGAGGTCGGCGGGCCCGATCCAACGGCGCGCCAGGCTCAGCCGCGGGCTGGCAAACCACGCATGTTTCATGATGCCGAGCGGCGCGACGCGCACATGCGGCTTGACGTCGGGCTCCACGACGATGGCAACGTCGATCTCGCGCTCGTTCAACCGCCGTTGCAGGATCGAGCTTTTTTCGATGGTAAGCGCCACGTCGAACCGGGCATCGCGCTTTTCGAGTGTGCCCAACAGCTCGGCCATGCAGCCGAGCGCGATGCTGGCCGGCGCGCCGAGACGAAGGCGCCCGTGCAGCGGATCGACGAGGCGCTGCCTTGCGGATATCTGACCGGCGAGCTGCATCATGCTGCCGACATCGGGCAACAATGTGGTCCCGTCATCGGTCAGCCGCATCTTGCGGCCCGCCCGTTTGAACAAGCGGACGCCCAGCGATTCCTCAAGGTTGTGGATGCGCAGGCTGACGGTCGGTTGCGTCAGATTCAATTGCATCGCTGCGGCGCGAAAACTGCCTAGCCGCGTTATCCAGTAGAAGGCTTCAATCTGACTGAGGGTCGCTTTCATATATAGGGAAATCCTATCATTCAACTACGGACAATTCAATTTGTCCCAATCTATCCTCGGCCTTATCGTCAACGGCGTGACGTCAAAAGGCGCGCGAGAGGCGGGTTCCGGCCGGACGCCCACAGCTTGAAATGCAATTCGCTTCAGGCGAGCAGCACAATCCGGCTGATGACCGCAGCCTTCGCGGATACATGGGGAGCCAAACAATGCATGCATGCTTCGCGATGCGGTCTGTGGCTGCCGTCGGGCTGGTCACGGCTGCGATTCTCGGGGGCGTAGCGACCAAGGCAAGCGCCCAGAACGTGACGCTGGAAGTATGGAGCCACGAGGCGGACGAGCCGGCGAAGGTGGCGTTCCGCGAATTGGCGGCGAAAAATCTCGAAAAAAGCCGACCCGGGGCCAAGGTCAAGATCACGTGGTATGAGAAGAACCCGCTGTTTGCCGCGCTGAAGACGGCGCTGCCGGCGGGCAAGGGCCCGGACGTCTTTTATCTCGAGCCCGACCAGGTCGAATACATCACCGCCAGCTACGTCATTCCGCTCGACGATCTGGTGAACTGGAACAACATCGAGCCGTGGGCGCGCAAGGTATGGACCCACAACGGTAAGACCTACGGGATTCCGCAGGAGGCCTATACCAACGAGCTTTATTACGACAAGGACGCACTGAAGAAGCTCGGCATCGCGTTGCCCGCCAACGGGCAGTTGACCCAGGCGCAGTTCCTAGAGGTGGCCAAGAAGGCGCGTGCGGCGGGAATGACGCCGATTTCGCAGGGCGTCGGTGACCGCCCCTATCCCGGTGCATACATCAGCGGCGAAGCGCTGCTCCGCAAGCTGGGGCCGGACGACTATCAGAAACTGTTCACCGGCAAGCTGTCGTTCGCCGATCCCCGCGTCGTCGAGGTTCTCAAATGGGTCAAGGAGCTGGTCGACGCCGGCGCCTATCCGAAGAACTTCATGACGCTGAAGCTCGGCGAGTCGCACTATTACTTCTACAGCAAGCCCGGAGCAGTGACGCTGCCGATGGGAAGCTGGTACACTGGCCGCGCCTTCGTGCCTGAGGACAAGGGCGGGCAACCGGAGAAATTCCCGCTCGGCATCATGCAGTACCCGGCGATGGACGGCGGCGCCTGCAATCAGTGCAAGACGTCCGCCATCGGCGCCAGCTTCGTCATCAACGCCGCGAGCAAGCAGAAGGAGCTGGCCGCCGCGTTTCTGAACGCGATGTCGACACCGGAGATGGGCAAGATGTGGATCGAGACCGTCTATCTCCAGACCGGCATCAAGGCGGACGTGAAGAACTTCTCCGGCCCGCACGCTGCCTATTTCACCGAACTGATGGATCGGCAGAAGGGCGTGACATACTTCATCGGCAGTCCGCGCGATATGGTGACCGGCGAGTGCAAGGACACCTTTGCGCAGGTGCTGAACTCCGCCTTCCCTGGCGGCCTGCTGACGGTCGATCAGGCTGTGCAGATGATGAACAAGTCCTGCTACAAGGGCTAGGCATTGACGGTGGCGGGATCTGTACCTCGTATAGTCAAGTGGCCGCGGCGTAACGGACTAGGTTATGCCGCGGTCCGCATCGCGGAAGGGTTGGCACCGATCGGCCCGAACGGCGGCGGCCGATCGCGTCGATGAGCATTTCCGGCCGGCTGTCTCGCTTTGCTCGACGCAATTCGGCGAGGCCGGAGATTGACGCGCGGCGCGCGGGGATCGGTATCCTTGTCGTCTTTCTGGCGCCGGCACTGCTGATCTACGCCGGATTTACCATCTACCCGGTCTTGCGCACGTTCTATAACGCCTTTCATGCGATCAAGCCGCACGGGGTTGTCGAGTTCGTCGGGCTCGGCAACTTCACGGCATTGCTGCTCGCCGATTCGATATTCTGGAAGGCGGTTTCCAACACCGCGATATTTACGATCGTCGCCACGATTGTCGACGTGTTCGGTGGATTGCTGCTGGCGCTCTGCCTGTTTGCGCGGGCGCCGCTGGCGCCGCTCCTGCGTGTCGTCTGGTTCACTCCCGTGCTGATGTCCTATGTGGTGGTCGGGATCGTCTGGGTGTGGATCTACGACTACGACTGGGGGCTGGCGAATGCGGTGCTGCATTGGCTGGGCCTGGGCGCGTATGAGCAGTCCTGGCTCGGGCATCCATCCACGGCCTTGTCGTCCGTCCTCGTGGCGCATGTGTGGAAATGGCTCGGTTTCAACATGATCGTCTTTCTGGCCGCGCTGCATGCGCTGCCGGCCGAGGTGCTCGGCGCGGCGGAGCTCGACAATTGCGGCTGGCTCGCCAAGCTCGTCTACATCATCATCCCGATGCTGCGCGCGACGATCGTCAATCTGCTGGTGCTGTCGTTCATCGGCAAGATGATGGTCTTCGATCTGATCTGGATCATGACCGGCGGCGGGCCCCTATGGTCGACCGAAACCGTATCGACCTATGTCTACAAGCGCGCCTTCGAGTGGAACACGTTCGATCTCGGCTACCCTTCGGCCATCGCCGTGTTGTGGTTCATCATCATTCTCGCCTTCATCGCGATCATGACGCGGCTGTTGCGCCAGCGCGACAGGCTCGAGTTCTAGGCATGGCAACGCAGATGCGACTTGGGTTCGCACAGCTGCGCCGCCTGCCGCTGGTTCTGTTCGTCGTGCTCTATAGCGTGGTGTCGGGCGGCCCCTTCTTGTGGGTCGCCACGATGTCGCTGCGCACGACAGCCGAGATATTCAAGAATCCCTACGGCGTTCCGTCCCCGGTTCATTGGGAGAAGTTCGCCGATGCCTGGACCAAATCGAACTACAGCACCTATTTCTGGAACAGCGCCACCGTCGTCGTGGTCGCCGTCGCGCTGGTGACCGTGATCGGCTCGATGGCCGCGCACTGCCTTGCCCGTTACCGCTTTCGCGGCAACCGGTTTGTGCGGTTCCTAATTCTTTCCGGGCTGGTCCTGCCGCCGCAATTGCTGATCCTCGCGCTGTTCCAGATCTTGCTGGATCTCGACCTGTACAACACGCTGACCGGACTGGTCATCGTCTATGTAGCGACTCACATCGCTATGACGGTCTATATCCTGGAAGGCTTCTTCGCGCAGATTCCCCAGGATCTATTCGATGCGGCGCGGATGGACGGCTATTCCGATTTCGAGATCTTCTGGCGAGTGACCATGCCGATCGGCGCGCCCGCGATCTTTACCACGGTAACGCTCAATTTCATCATCCTGTGGAACGAGTTTCTGTTCGCCGTGGTGCTGTTGACCGACGACGCCAAGCGCACGCTGCCCTTGGGGATCATGCACTTCACGGGTAGCCACCAGCTCGATGTCGGCATGGTGGCGACCGGCCTCATGATCGCCATTCTCCCGATCATCCTGATCTACGCGTTCTTTTCCGAGGCCATGATCAAGGGCATGACCGCCGGTGCCGTCCGCTAGGGCGCCGCTGATCGAGTGTTCAAGGTGGAGTGAACGTGGCTGTCATAACGGTCGACAAACTCTGCAAGCGCTACGAAAGCATGACCGCGCCGGCGGTCAAGGACGTCGACTTCATCGTTGCGGATCGCGAGTTCATGGTGCTGCTCGGCCCGTCGGGCTGCGGCAAGTCCACCGTGCTGCGCATGATCGCGGGGTTGGAGCCGATCACCTCCGGCACCGTCTCGATCGACGGCCGGGTGGTGAACCAGGTGCCGGCCAAGGCGCGCGACATCGCCATGGTGTTTCAGTCCTACGCGCTCTACCCGCATATGACGGTATTTGACAATCTGGCCTTCGGGTTGCGGCGGCGCGATGTCGGACGGACGGAAATCGACCGCCGCGTGCACGCCGCGGCAGTGAAACTGGGGTTGGCGGAACTGTTGAAGCGCAAACCGCATGCGCTGTCCGGCGGCCAGCGCCAGCGCGTGGCGCTCGGCCGCGCGATCGTCCGCGATCCCAAAGTGTTTTTGTTCGACGAGCCGCTGTCCAATCTGGATGCGGCGCTGCGCGTCACCACGCGCAACGAGCTGATCAAGCAGCAACATGAAATCGGCACCACCTCGATCTATGTGACCCACGACCAGGTCGAGGCGATGACGATGGGCGACCGCATCTGCATCATGAACCAGGGCGAGGTGGTGCAGATCGGCCGTCCATTGGAGGTATACAGAAACCCTACCGACACGTTCGTGGCGAGGTTTCTCGGCAATCCGCCGATGAATCTGTTGAAGGGCCGGCTCGATGCCAAAGATGGTGTCGCCGTTGCCCACTTCGCCGGCAGCGTCATCGTCTTGCCCAAGCGCGCGGCGTCGTCGCTCGTCCGCTATGTCGGCCGCGACGTGATCATCGGCATCCGGCCGGAAGACTTGTACGAAACTGCGCCGCCCGGCGGGCCAGTGCCGATCGCGCGATCGCCCGCGCGCGTCGTCGCCGTCGAGCCGCTTGGCGCCGAGACCTTGCTGGTGGTGGCCCTAGACGTCTCGAGCGACGAGCTGATCGCCCGCATCGGGCGCGACACCGCATTGCGCAATGGTGACCGTTTCGACATTGCGATCGACACGACGGCGATACATCTCTTCGATCCCGCCACCACCAAGGCGATTGTCTAGACGCGCCGTTGCAATAGGAAGGGACCAGGTCGCGGTGAATTCCGATCGCTTCGTCGACTGTCACGCTCATATCATCGATCCGGTGCGGTTTCCCTTGACCGGCGAGCGCGGCTACAAGCCGCGGCCGGACGAGACCGGAACCAGGGAGGAATTTTGCGCTGCCCTGGATCGTCATGGGGTGCGAAACGCGGTGCTGGTGCAGTTAAGCGGCTATGGCGTCGACAACGCGGCCATCGTCGACGCGATGAAGAGCAATCCGGGACGGTTTAAGGCAATCGCCGTCATCGATCCCGGCGCCAGCGATCGGGCGCTCGAGGATTTGGCTGCCGCTGGCGTCGTCGGGGTCCGGTTCAACCTGGTGAGCTACGAGCGCGACGCGCTGACGCGGCACGACGCGCCCCGGTTGCTGCAGCGGCTCAAGTCGCTCGGACGGTTCGCGCAGGTCTATGCTGACGACGCGCAATGGCCGGAGGTCGCTGCCGTCTTGAAGGCCAGCGGCATTCGGGTATTGATCGACCATTTCGGCGTGCGCGACCCTGTTGGTGGGATCGGCCAGAAGGGGTTTCAGGCCGCCCTGGCGCTCGGCCGCGAGGGGCGGGCGACGGTCAAGTTTTCCTCGCCGTTTCGCGTCTCGCGCTTGTCCACTGGCTTCGACGATCTGGATCCCTTCGTGAATGAGCTGCTGCAGGCGTTTGGGGTGGATGGTTGCATCTGGGGGTCGGATTGGCCGTTCATCAACGTCCCCAGACGCCCGAGTTACGCCGATGTGATGGCGCCGCTTTCGCGGTGGCTGCCGAACCCTGACGACAGGCACCGTGTGCTGGCGCGCAACCCCGCGCGCCTATTCGGATTTGGAGACTGACCGATGGCCATATCGCCCAAGACAACCAAGCCGTTGAAAGTCGCATTCGCCGGTGCGGGCATGATCAGTTGGTTCCATCTCGTCGGCTGGCGGGCGCTGGGCGAGCGCGTGCGCCTGGCCGCGATCTGCGATCCCGACCCGGAGCGCGCCGCCAAGCGCGCAAAGGAATTCTCCATAGCCAAGGTCTATCGCGACGCCGACGCGATGTTCGCCACGGAATCGATCGATGCGCTGGACGTGGCGTCGCCGCGCGAAACCCATGCCGCCTGGGTCGAAGCGGCGGCCGCGCGTGGCATCGACGTGCTGTGCCAAAAGCCGATGACACCCACCTTGGCCGAGTCGGAAACGTTGGTCCGCCGGGTCGAGGGCAAATCGCGCCTGATGGTGCACGAGAACTGGCGCTTTCGGCCGTGGTATCGCGAACTCAAACGTTGGCTCGACGCGGGGGAAATTGGCGAGGTCATCCTGGCGCGCCTGGCGATGATCAATTCGGGTCTGCTGCCCGACGCCGAGGGGCGGCGGGCGGCGCTGATCCGCCAGCCTTTCATGCAGCACGAGGAGCGGCTGATGATCGCCGAGGTGCTGATCCATCAAATCGATGTCATGCGCTATCTGTGCGGCCCGTTGCGCGTGATGAGCGCGCGGGCGCAGCGCACCGTCCCTGACGTCCGCGGCGAGTCGGTGGCCGCCATCTTCATGGAAACAGGCACGGGCTCCGCAGTGGAGGTGGTTGGCACCATGGCGGCGCCGGGCTACCCGCCCCGCAATCCGGACCGGTTGGAAATCATCGGCAGCAAGGCCAGTGTCATCTTCGCCGATTCCGAGCTGCGTCTGCTCGGGCCGAATCCGCGAAGCCAAAGCTACGACAACGACCGCGGGTACCAGGCCAGCTTCGACGGCGTCATCGCGCATTTCGTCGACTGCCTGGAGACCGGCGCGCCGTTCGAAACTGGCCCCGCCGACAATCTCGAAACCTTGCGCCTGGTTGAACATGCCTATTGGGCGGCCGGCCGGCATCGGCTAGGCGGTGGCAACTAGGAGAAAATACAATGGCCTCGTCCAGCCTCATCGGCCACTCCAAGACCGCGCTGGATACCCCGGCGCTGCTGGTCGATCTCGATGTCATGGAAGCCAATATCGCGCGCATCGCGGCCACATGCCGCGCGCATGGCGTTGCGTGGCGGCCGCACTCAAAGGCGCACAAGACTCCGGAGATCGCGAGGAAACAGATCGCAGCCGGCGCGATCGGCGTCACGTGTGCGAAGTTGGGCGAGGCGGAGGTGATGGCCGCTTCGGGCATACGCGACATCCTCATCGCCAATCAGATCGTGGGGCCGATCAAGATCGGCCGGTTGATCGGGTTGGCGGATCGGGCCGACCCAATCATCTGCGCCGACAGCAGCGAGAACCTGATGGAACTCGACGCCGCCGCCAGGCGGGCCGGCAAGCGGCTGAAGGTCGCGATCGAAGTCAATATCGGCATGAACCGCGCCGGCGTGGAGCCTGGCACACCGGTGCTGGCACTGGCGCGAGAGATCGCCAGCCGGCCCGGCCTTCGCTTCGTCGGGCTCGTGGGCTGGGAGAGCCAGGCGACGACGATCGCGGATTCGGCCGAGAAGGAGCGCGTGGTCCGCGATGCGGTCGCCGCTCTCGCCGCCAGCGCCCGCGCGTGCAAGGAGGCCGGCCATACGGTCGAGGTCGTGAGCTGCGGCGGCACCGGTACCTTTCCCTATTGCGCAAAGCAACCGGGGGTCACCGAAGTCCAGGTCGGCGGTGCCATCTTCAGCGACATGCACTACCGCACCCATTACCATGTCGACTTTCCGCCAGCCTTGACCGTACTTGCGACTGTGACGAGCCGGCCGACGCCGACGCGGATCGTGGTCGACGCCGGAAAAAAGACGATGAGCGGCGATGCAGCGATGCCAGCGCCAACCGGGTTGCCTGCAATAGGCGCGGTGAAACTCTCGGCGGAGCACGCGAAAATCGAACTGGAGCGTCCGAGCGACACCCCGAGGATCGGCGACAAGATTGAGTTTATTGTCGGCTATTCCGACACCACGGTCCACTTGCACGAGGAAATCATCGGCGTCCGCGGCGGCCACATCGAAGCTGTCTGGCCGGTGGCCGGGCGCGGCAAGATTAAATAGCGGCTACGAACGAGCCGCAAGCCGCCACGTCGCTTCGCCGGCAGCAATCCTTCGGTCGGTTGAGTGGCGGAGCGCGTGGCTGTGAGGGCGTCCGCCTGACGAGAAGCTCATCCGCCAAAGTGGCCTCGACGCCGTATACGAAATGCGGGAAGTTAACTGAGTACACCATTAGGAATCCGCATGCGCATCGAAATTCTCTGCACCGGCGACGAAATCCTGTCCGGCAAGACCGTCAACACCAACTATGGCCACATTGCCCGCCGTCTCGCGGAATTCGGGCTCACCGTGCAGTGGGGCACGACCGTCGGCGACGATCGCGACAGTCTGTTGGCGGCGTTCGGCCAGGCGGCGGCGCGTGCGGACGCGGTAATCGTCAATGGCGGCCTGGGGCCGACCGTCGACGACCTGTCGCAGGAAGTCGCCGCGCAGGCGGCGGGAGTCGAATTGGTCCTGAGCGGGGCATGGCTGGCGCGCATGGAGGAATATTTTCGCCGGCGCGGCCGCGTCATGCCGCCAAACAACCGCAAGCAGGCGATGCTGCCGGCGGGCGCCGAGATGATAGACAATCCGATCGGGACCGCCTGCGGCTTTGCTGTTACCCTCGGCCGGACCCGCTTCTTCTTCACTCCTGGTGTGCCCAGCGAGATGCGCCGCATGCTCGACGAACAGCTGATCCCGCGCCTGCTCGCGCTGAGCGGCATGCAGGGCGTGTTCCGTCTCAAACGGTTCCACTCGTTCGGGATCGGCGAGGCGCGGGCGGACGAGATGCTGAACGGTATCGAAGCGCTGGCACCAGATGGCGGCGTGAAGCTCGGGTTTCAGGCGCATTTTCCCCAGCTCGAAACCAAGCTTGCGGTGCGCGGCCTTGACGAGGCCGATATCGCGCGCAAGCTTGTCCCGCTGGAAGCCGAGACGCGCCGGCGCCTCGGCAGCTTCATCGTCGCCGAGGACGAAGGGACATTGGAAGGCGTGATTTTGGACAAGCTGCGTGATCGCGCCGGCTCGCTATCGACGGCCGAGATGTTCACCGGTGGTAGCATCGCCGCCCGGGTCGCGCCGATGGCCGATTCGGGGCGGCTGTTTCGGCGCGGCGTCGTCGCGCGCGACCTTGCCGAGCTGCGCAATGCCGTCGGCCTCGACGATGACGGCGCCGCGAATGGAATCTCGCCGGCAACCGCGGCCGCGGTGGCGCGCGCCTTGCGGGATCGGAGCGGGTCGAGTCATGCGCTGGCAGTGCTCATCGACCTGGACGAGGGCGCCGACCGGCTCGAGTTCGGGGGCACGATTTGCATCGGCATCGCTTCCGGCAACGCGACCGTGTCCCGCCAGGCGCGATTGCTCGGCGGCCGCAACTGGGTCCGCCTGGGCGCGGTGGAGCTTGGCCTCGACTGCCTGCGCCGCCACCTGCTCGGACTTTCCGTTGACGAGCGCATCGATTTCGAGAAGCGCTGAGCGGTCATATTCCTACCGCATGCGCTACCAACGGTATTCGTATGCGCGTGGTGCTGATTTCACTGTTGTTATGGGCGCCGCTAGCAATGGCCCAGCAGCCGGAACCGCCGGACGACGTCCGCGCGGTCCAGACTTTTATCGACCGGGCGCGATCGTCATGTAGCGCGCGGCCCGCCCAAGCGTGCGTCGACGACGGGTGGCGATTCGCCGCCGCCTCGCCGAAACAGGGCCTGACGCTGGTGGATGTGCAAACCCTGCGACGGCGCTTGGCAGCTTGGTACAACTGGCACCAGTCCACATTGCCGGCGCGCGAGCTCCGGCCCATCGCTCTCGGGCTGCTGCTGGCCGACGGAATCGGGCTAAGCCGTCTCCACGCGGCGTTCGACGGCAACGGCGACGGCAAGGTGACCCAGAAGGAACTTTTGGCCGACGTCAAGCTCGACAGCCGGCCCCTCGGCAAGGTGCTCAACGATCCGGCGGCGGTAGACCGGGCCGGCCTCGCGCGCCGGCTGGGGCTGCCGCCCGCCTTGGTGGAGGACTTGTTTCGATAACTTCAGTGTCCCCAAATCCGCGGAAGGTTCCGGCCCCGCTGTTTTCTTGCTCTCTGCAACCCTGCCTTTGCCGCAAACTCCAATCCGAATGTAGCGATGGTGTAGTCCGGCCGGAATCGGCGGTGGGTCAATGCGGGCGACAGCCCGAACCCGGCGTGATTCAGGCGCATCTTTGTTCAGTGACAGGTGCGGGCGGACTTGGATGTAGTAAGTTGTGTAGGCCTCAAGAACGCGTCGCAGATGCCGTTCGCCGAACACGACGATGAAGTCCAGGCATTCGCGGCGGATCGAGTCGATGAAAATCGGACGGAATAATGAATTGCCATGGAACAGCTGACACAACTTGTCCCATTGACGCACATCTGGCCAGGTTATGCGCCGATTGCCCTCGTCTCGGCGCTCGGCTACGACCGCGACGAGGGGATCGACGTTCGGAACGTATCCGCCGGCTCGCCGACGGAGGCACTGGCGGGCGTCATCGGCGGCAAGGGCGACATGACGTTCGTCAACACGGCCTTCGGCTTCGTCGCGCGCGATCGAGACGAGCCCTTTCGGATGTTCTACGCGTTCGCGCGGCGAATGAACCGGTCCTTCGCGGTCCTGGCCGACAGCCCGATCCGCACAATCGCCGGCCTCAAGGGTGCGCGCATCGCGCTGCATTTCGGCGATCTGCTCTATTTCGCACGTGCGCCGCTCATCGACGAAGGGCTCGATCCCGAGCGCGATGTCAAGTTTGTCGATTGGCGTGGACCGCTCGATGAGGCCGATCAGATGTTGAAGGCGGTCCGCGCAGGTGAGGTGCAGGCGATTTGGCAGCTCGACATGGTTTATGGGTTGTTCGCTGCGGCGGGATCGCCGCTGCGACGCCTGCCGGCGCGCAACCTCGATCGGCTGACGCCGTCGGCCTCGGTCTATGTGCATGATCGCACGGTAGCGAAGCGCGGGGCGGCGCTCGGCGCGTATGGTTGCGCGCTTGCCAAGGCTACGCTCTTCGCCATGACGAACCCTGAAGCGGCGATCCGGCTGGTCTGGGAACACGTGCCTGCAACACGCCCGCCTCCGGGTGCGGAGCGGCGGGTGCTGCGTCGGGATCTTGCAGTGCTGCAAAGCCGCCTCGAGAATTCGCGACCGAACGATGCGCCAGATAAGCGTTGGGGCGCGATAACCGAAGCGGAGATGGTCGCGTGGCAGGACTTCATGTTGGCGACAGGAGCCATCCGCAACCGGCGGCCGCCAAGCGACTATTTCAGTGGAGCGTTCGTCGACCGCTTCAATGCATTCGATCCCGCGTCGGTTATCTCTCGGGCGACGGCGAAGCGGCCGAGTTAGCCTAGGGACCTCCCGCCGTCGTGGAGGAGATTAAAACAATGCAGAATTCGAACGACGTCGAAGTGGGTGTCGATATCGGCGGCACTTTCACCGATGTCGTCTGTCGGCTCCCGGACGGGCGGTTGCGCGCGGTTAAGCTCCCGACCACGCATGCCGATCCAAGCCGCGCAGTTGGCCAGGCACTTACGCATCTGGCAGAGGTCTGGCAGGTGCCAGCGGCGCGTATCGCCCATTTCAGTCACGGCACCACGCTGGCGACAAATGCCGTGCTCGAGCGCAAGGGTGCGCGCATCGGGCTGATTACGACCGAGGGTTTTCGCGACGTCCTCGAGATCGGGCGGCAGTTCCGCCGTAGCCCTTACGAGCTCGAACCCGCAGCCGAAGCACCAACCTTTTTGATTCCGGGCGCGCTGCGCAAGGAGGTGCGCGAGCGCGTCTCGCGCACGGGCGAGATTGTCGTGCCGTTGAATGAAGACGCCGTTCTTGCGCGCGCGCGGGAACTCGTCGCCGAGGGTGCGGAAGCGATCGCGATCTGCTTCGTTTTTTCGTTCATGAACCCGGCGCATGAGTTGCGCGCGCGGGCACTCATTCACGAAGCCTTTCCGGCAATGCTGACCTCGATCTCGTACGAGGTCGATCCGGCGTTTCGCGAATATGAGCGGACCTGCATTACGGCATTCGATGCCTACGTGAAGCCAATTCTTGACCGTTATCTGACGGGCATGGAGGACGATCTACGGAAGTGCGGCGTCGGTGGACCGTTGCTCGTCATGTTATCGCGCGGCGGCAAATGCTCGGCGCGCATCGCCCGACAGCGCCCGGTACGCCTGTTCCTATCCGGGCCGGCGGCGGGCGTCATCGGCGGTTGCGCGGTCGGCAATGCGGCGGTGATCGGCGACCTCATCACTTTCGACATGGGTGGAACGAGCTGCGATGTCGCGCTCGTCGTTGGGGGAAAACTGATGGTAAGTGCCGAGGGAGAGATTGGCGGCTTCCCGGTGCGCGTGCCGTTGATCGACGTCCATACGATCGGTGCCGGTGGCGGCAGCATTGCCTGGATCGATGGTGCCGGAACGCTGCGGGTTGGCCCTCGCTCGGCCGGGTCGGAACCGGGCCCAGTGTGCTACGGCCGTGGCGGGACCGAGCCCACGGTGACCGACGCTTCGCTCGTACTCGGCTATCTTGATCCCGAGAACTTCGCCGGCGGCTCGATGCGACTGGACCCCGCCGCGGCGCGGCAGGCGGTTGCGGAGAAAATCGCGCGCCCGCTAGGGCTCTCCGTCGAAGAGGCTGCGCGCGGTATTCATCGCGTGGTCAACGCGCAGATGGCCGAAGCGGTGCGCTCGGTCTCGGTCTATCGCGGCGCCGATCCGCGCCGTGCGACATTGCTGCCTTTGGGCGGCGCGGGTCCGCTGCACGCGGTCGCCGTTGCCGCGGAACTGCAGATTGAGCGCGTGCTGGTGCCGCCGAGGCCAGGCGTGTTGTCGGCTTGCGGATTGCTCGTCGCGCCCGTCGAGCACGAGCGCTCGGCCGCCTTTCTGCGCGCCCTGGACGGCCTGGCTCTCGCGGACGTCGACCGTGTTCTCGAGACGCTCGACGCCGAATGCATGACCCTCATGGCCGCAGAGGCGGTTGATCGCGACGCGATCCAAGTGCTGCACTTTGCCGACATGTGCTATGTCGGCCAGTCCTATCACCTCGAGGTTCCATTCGCCGACAAGCACGAGGCCGATCCGCTCGCGCGTCTCTATGCCGATTTCTGCACTTTGCATGACCGCGTCTACGGCCATGCGATGAAGGGGCCGGCGAACATCGTCAATCTGCGCGCCGTTCACCGTGCGCAAGGGCTGCCGGATTTCGGGCGATCGGAGGAGTCCGCGATGAAGGCAGCGAGCGTACGCCACCGTATGATCGTACCTGTAGCGGCTGGCGCGCCGGTCCAGGCAACGATATACGATCGCTGGGCGTTGCGCCGTGGAGATTCCCTTGATGGTCCAGCAATCGTGGAGCAAAGCGATACGACGACGATCGTTGCCGGCGGTTGGCGTGCCACCGTCGACGCCTCAGGCAATCTCATGATAGAGGTAAAGCACGGTTGAGGAGCAGCAAATGAGTGGTAATGACAACGCCGCCGGAGTGGCGAGCACAGTGGTCGATCCGTTCACGATCGAGATCGTGCGTTACAAGCTCGAGGGGATCGCCAACGAGATGTGCACGACGATGCTCCGCAGTGCCTTCTCGTCGATTGTCAAAGAGGGGCGCGACGCCTCGGCCAGCCTATTTACGCCGCAGGGCGACGCGCTCGCACAGTCGAGCTCGATCCCGATCCATCTCGCGACGCTCATCCCGGCTGTGGGGCAGATCCTGAAGACCTATCCACTGCATACGATGCAGCAAGGGGACGTCTATATTCTCAACGACCCCTATTGCGGCGGCACCCATCTGCCCGACATCGCGGCGGCTGTCCCGGTCTTCCATCGCGGCCGGATAATCGCGATCGGCGCGACGATGGTGCACCATCAAGACGTCGGCGGCATGACTGCGGGATCGGTGCCGCCAAATGCGACCGAGATCTTCCAGGAGGGGATCCGCATCCCGCCGGTCAGGCTCATGGAAGCCGGACGGCCGAACGAGACGCTCGTTGCCATGTTGAGGCAGAATGTACGCGTTCCAGACATGTTCATGGGCGACCTCAACGCGCAGATCGCCGCCGGCAATCTCTGCGCCCGGCGCCTCAGGGATGTGGTCGAGAGTTGCGGCGACAACCTATTGGCGGCGATCTACGGCGAGCTGCTCACGCGTTCCGAGACGCTGACTCGACAAGCTCTTGGTAGGCTGCCGCAGGGCACGTTCCGCCACGTCGATTTCCTCGACAATGACGGGATCGAGCTCGATCGCCGCGTACGCATCGAAGTGGCGGTCACGATCCGCGACAATGCCATACATTTCGACCTGTCCGGCACCGATGCGCAACTCAGAGGCCCCTTCAACTGCGTACCGTCTGGTATCCACGCCGCAGGCTACTACACGGTGCGGGCGCTGACGGGATCGCAGATTCCGACCAACGCCGGATGCTTTCGTCCGGTGAGTTTGCATTTGCCGAAGCACACGCTCGTCAATCCTGAAGAACCGGCGCCTGTCAACTCGCGAACGGCAACGGTGATTCGTGTTGCCGGCACTATGATCCATGCGATTGCGAAGGCGGCGCCCGAGCGCGTGCCTGCCGCCGCTTCGGGAGAACTCCTCGTCATGGCCTTCGGCGGCAACGGATACGACGATAAGCGCATCGTCGTCGGCGACATGATTGCTGGCGGCGGCGGCGCGAGTGCGCGACGGGACGGCGTCGACTCGCTGGACTGCTACACGAGCAATTCAATGAATCTCTCGGCTGAAGCACTCGAGCTCGAAGCGCCGCTCCGCGCGCATCGCTTTGCGCTCCGGCCCGATTCCGGCGGTCCCGGAAAATTCCGGGGCGGGCTCGGCGTGCTGCGTGAGTATGAGGTGCTGGAAGGCGAGATATCGCTCACCCATCGCGGCGAGCGGCACTATACCGGGGCGCCCGGCCTCGCCGGTGGGCATTGCGGCGCTATGGCGCACTCGCTCATCCGACGCCGCGGGGGCGGTACGGAGACTATCCCATCGAAGATCGTCACAAGCCTGCACAAAGGCGACAGGCTCGTCGTCGAAACCGCAGGCGGCGGCGGCCATGGTGATCCGCGGCAGCGCGATCGCGTCGCCACGGTCCAAGATGTCCGCAATGGCAAGGTCACGGCAGCGGCGGCGCGCGAAATCTACGGCATCACTGCGAACGGCGGATCGGCAGAGTAAATGCCTTGCCGCAGTCCATCAACGATTTCGGCGTTTGGCAGAGCCGATATCGAGGTCTCGAAGTACGGATAATTGACAGGCTTTGCGCCGAGAGCGTACGCTCCATTTGAAATAACAAACGGAGCCGGGGAGGCCATTTGCATCTGGCTGCACGACCTGAAAGGGGAGATTAAATTCATGGCTGGTTTTTCGCGGCGCGAGTTTCTTCACATTACGGGGATGACGGCGGGATCACTCGCGCTCATCGAGAGCGGGCGGTTGACGCCGGCCTGGGGCGAGGACAAGTTCAC
This sequence comes from Pseudomonadota bacterium, assembly GCA_016201015.1. Classification (GTDB taxonomy): domain Bacteria; phylum Pseudomonadota; class Alphaproteobacteria; order CACIAM-22H2; family CACIAM-22H2; genus JACQDQ01. Next base: position 29,486 of record JACQDQ010000096.1, read on the forward strand.
AATCGCGTCGACCGGAGGTAGCTGGGGCGAGGGCATCCGAGAGTCGTTCGTCACCGCGCCGAAATTCGCCGAGAGCGCAAAGGTGGCGGTCGACTACTCGCAGCAGTTGGAATCCGTCGCGACGGCGAAAATCATCGCACAATGCGGCAATCCGCCTTTCACTGTCTCAGGCCACGGCGAGGCCGAGGCGATCCTGATGGCGGATGGCGGCTGCGTCGATTCCTACGATCTCAGCGTCGTCACGAATTACAAGGACATCTACGACACGGCAAAACTTCCGCCCCGTAAAGGGATGGATGCGTGGTGGGCATCGTTCATGATGCTGGTGTTCGGCCTGTCCTATAATACGAAGGAGGCGAGCAAGCCGGCGTCGTTCCAGGACCTGTTCAGCGACAAATACAAGAACCGGATCGGCGTGCCTGCCTATGGCTGGTACGGCATGTACTGGTTGCACGCGTTCAACAAGACGCTCGGTGGCAATGAGGACAACATTTCGCCGGGCATGGATGCCGTTTCGCGTCTCGTCAAGAAGAATGGCGCGATCATCATCGAGAATGTCGATCACGGAATGAAGGCGCTGACGCGCGGCGAGGTCGTGATGGCACCGATCTTTAACGGCCGTGTCTTCGCCTTGCAAGAACAGGGGGTTCCGGTCGATATGGCCTATCCGCCGGGCTCGATTCAGATTGGCAACGGCGCCGTTATCCTCAAAGGTACCCGCTTCCGCGAGGCGGCTAGCCGCTACGTGAACAACACCCTCGACGGACAATTCCAATTGGGTATGACCGAGCGATTCAGATACCCGCCATCCAACCGCAACACGAAGCTCCCGGCCAAGATGGCGCATTACGCGGTGCCGGAGGCAAGCTTCCCGAACATGGTCGCGCTCGATTGGACCAAGATAAATCAGAACCGGGAAAAATATCTCGAGCGCTGGAACAAGGAAGTGCTTGCTTAGCCGCGGCGCGGCAAGTCGGGAGCTACCCGCCATCGTGCGCATGGTCGAGCTGGAGGTGGCGGGGCTCGTCAAGCAGTACTCACCGCAGGTCACGATCGGCCCCATCTCGTTCGAGGTCACGGAGGGGGAATTCTTCTCCCTCCTCGGCCCGAGCGGGTGCGGCAAGACGACGACGCTGCGGTGCATTGCCGGTTTCGAAAGACCAAGCGAAGGCCGGATCACGCTCAGCGGCAGGCGTCTCGACGATATGCCGCCGCATCGTCGCGACGTCGGTCTGGTGTTTCAGAACTACGCTCTTTTCCCGCACCTCACCGTGTTCGAGAACATTGCCTTCGGGCTGCGCTTGCGGCGGATCGGACGCAAGGAGGTCGAAGAGCGGGTCGGGCGGATGCTGGAGCTCGTCGGCTTGCCAAATCTTGCCGGCCGCTACCCGCCGCAACTCTCGGGCGGACAGCAGCAGCGGATCGCGATTGCCCGGTCCCTGGTGCTCGAGCCTAGGCTCCTCCTGTTCGACGAGCCGCTGTCGAACCTTGACTTCAAGCTCAGGGTCCAGATGCGCTTCGAGCTGCGCGAGCTGCAGCGGCGCCTAGGCAAGACGTCGATCTATGTTACGCACGACCAGACGGAGGCGCTGGCGCTTTCGGACCGCATTGCCGTGCTCTCGCAAGGCCGCATCGAGCAGATCGGTCGTCCATCCGAGATCTACGAGACGCCGGAAACGGCCTTTGTCGCCGATTTCATCGGCAGCTCGAATATTCTGGACGCAACCGTCCAATCAAAGAGCGGCGTCGGAGCGTCGGTGCGGACCGGATCAGGCCTCGAGCTCACCGTTCCGCCGGTCGTCGAGGAGATCGGATCGCGCCTTCTCATTCTGGTGCGGCCGGAGCGCATCCGGCTTGTCGATGGTCGCGAGGAGGCGGTGTCGAACCGAATCACCGCGGAAATCGACGACTTGACCTATCTTGGCGAAGATGTCCAGTTGCGCGTGACGACCGCGCCGGCGGCCAAACTGCTCGTCGCGCTCAAGAGCGGCAAGGGGACGCGCGAGTTGCGGCGGGGCGGCTCGATCGATCTGGCGATCGATCCGGAAGACATCCACGTGCTCCGGAAGTGAGGCGGCGGTGCAGCGGAGCATCGATCGACCATTGTGGGCGCTGTTCGTTGGCCCGTATGGCGTCTATCTGGTGATCCTGCTTGTCGTGCCGCTGGTCAATATTGCCGTGTACAGCGTCTACACCTACTCCCCGACCAAGATCGCCGTCCCCGATCTGACGGCGGCGAACTACGCGAGGCTGTGGGACGCCTATTACATCCAGCTGTTCTTGCGGACGACGAAGCTCGCTCTCGTCACGACGGTGATCTGCGCGGTGCTTGGCTATCCGGTCGCCTACACGCTCGCCCGGGCACGGCCGGCATTGATGTCGCTGGGGCTGTTCCTGCTCGTCGTGCCGCTCATGGTGAGCACGGTCATCCGCGTCTTCGGATGGGTGGTGATCCTGGGGCGCAACGGCCTTGTCAACGAGGTGCTGGACCTGCTTGGTCTCGAGCCGTTCAGAGTCATGTATACCGAGACCGCCGTGGTCATTGGGCTTGTCAACATCTTCATGCCGTTCATGGTGTTGCCCATGATGTCGGCAATCGAGCGCATCCCGCCGAGCTTCGAGGAGGCAGCCACCAATCTTGGCGCCAACTGGTTTCAGATGTTCGCGCGCGTCATCCTGCCGCTCAGCTATCCGGGCCTCGTTTCGGGATCGTTGCTGGTCTACAGCGTCTCCCTCAGCGCCTTCGTCACTCCGGTATTGATGGGCGGCGCGCGCATCCGGGTAATCGGATCGCAGATTTTCGACGAGGTCCTCGTGTCGTTCAATTGGCCCGGCGCGTCGAGTCTGGCTTTGGTTGTGATCGCCGCGACGACGATGCTCGTTCTCGTCGCGTTGCGTGCGACGAGGGCAGCCGCACGCCTGGAGAGCCGGCAATGAGCGTAAGACGGCCCGCGGTCCTGCCCCTGGCGGTGATCCTGGTCTATGCCGGACTGCTCGCGCCGCTCGTCGTCGTGATCGGTGTTTCGTTCAACGCCGCTACCGGATTCGACTTTCCGCCGAGGGGCCTGTCGCTGCGCTGGTATAGCAACTTCTTTACGAAGACGAGCTTTGTCGACGCCTTCTTCCGAGTGAGTCTGCTGATCGGCATCCTGGCGGCACTCGGCGCAACGCTTCTCGGCGCATTCGCGGCGATCGGCCTCGTGCGCTTCCGCTTTGTCGGGCGGGATTCGCTGGAGGCGTTCTTCCTGATGCCGCTTTTGGTGCCGCACATCCTGCTGGGCGCGGCGCTATACCTCTATTACGCCAGGCTCGGAATGAAGTCGTCGCTGCTGACGATCGTGCTGGCCCATCTCGTCATCGCCACGCCCTACGTGATCCGCAGCGTCACCGCGGGGCTTGTCGGTATCGATCCACGCCTCGAGGAGGCGGCGATGAGCCTCGGGGCGAGCCACGCCCAGGCCTTCCGCAAGGTTACGCTGCCGTTGCTGCGGTCGAGCCTGCTCTCCGGCGCGATCTTCTCCTTCATCATCTCCTTCAGTGACATCAACTTGTCGCTATTCCTGTCGGGCCCGGGTATGACGACGCTACCTGTTCACATTTTTTCCGAGATTCAATGGGGCGGCGACCCGACGATCGCCGCCGCCTCGGCCCTGCAGATTGTTATCGTCGGCCTGCTCATCTTGATCGTGCAGCGCTTCTTCCGCCTGAGGCTCATGATCTAACGGCGGCAAGTTAACGCCCGAAGGGACACCAATGCCCAGCTACCGTATGGGAATCGATATCGGCGGCACGTTTACCGACTTCTCCCTTCTCGAGGAAGGCACCGGCCGCATTCGCGTTCTGAAGACGCCCTCCAATCCCGCCGAGCCTGAGAAGGCGGTGTTCGACGGCATCTCTCGCATCTTCTCGGAATACGCCGTGAGGCCCGACGAAATCCGATATTTCATTCACGGCACCACGCTCGCCGTGAACACCGTCATCCAGCGCTCGGGCGCGAAAACGGCCTTCCTCGTGACCAAGGGTTTTCGCGACATTCTCAACATCGGGCGCCACCGGATCCCCGACGTCTTCAACTTCTTTACAGAGTTGCCGCGGCCTCTGGTGCCGCGCTCGCTCGTCTTTGAAATTCCAGAGCGCTGTTCTGCGACGGGCCGCATCGTCCGGCCCGTTGACAGGGAGGCGGTGCGTGCAGCAGCCGCGGATATGCTTGCGAAGGGCGTTCAGGCGATCGCCGTTTGCTTCCTGCACAGTTACCGCAACGATGAAAATGAACAGGCGGCGCGCGCGCTGCTCGAGGCGGACGTGCCTGGGCTCTACGTCTCGCTCTCCTCCGAGATCTGGCCGCAGATGCGCGAATACGAGCGCGGCCTGGTGGCCGTCATGAATGCCCATGTCGGGCAGAAGATGAAGACCTATTTTTCCGGCCTGGCCAAAGGGGTGCGCGGCCTTGGAATCGGCGCGCATATCCTCTCGACCAAGTCGAATGGCGGCGTCATGCATGTCCATGAGGCGGGCGAGCGGCCGGTCGATACGCTGCTTTCAGGCCCGGCGGCGGGAGTCATCGGCGCCTCCTTCGTCGGCGCGGCGATCGGTCTTAGAAATCTTGTCACCTTCGACATGGGAGGAACGAGTGCCGATGTCGCGGTCATCGAGGGTGAGCCGCGTTACTCGACCGAAAACACTGTCGGCGATTTTCCGGTGATCATGCCCGCCATCGACGTGACTTCGATCGGTGCTGGCGGCGGTTCGATCGCCTGGACCGACAGCAATGGGGTTCTGAAGGTCGGTCCGATGAGCGCCGGCGCCAAGCCCGGCCCCGCGTGCTACGGACTTGGCGGCATCCAGGCGACGGTCACAGATGCCTATGTCTGCCTCGGCATCGTCGATCCAAAGCGCTTCCTTGGTGGCGCCATCGACATCAAGCCCGAGCTTGCCGAGAAGTCGGTGGCGGCGATTGGCAAGATTCTTGGGCTTGATGCGTTGGAGTCCTCCGAAAGTATTTTGCGTGTGGCGACGTCGCAGATGTACGCAGCGCTGGTGCCGCTGCTGGCGCGCAAAGGCATCAGTTACGACGACTTCGCGCTTCTGCCCTTCGGCGGCGCGGGGCCGACGCATGGCTTCTTGCTCGCGCGTGAAGTTGGCATCCGGCGCGTTGTCGTCCCCCTCCATCCCGGCGTACTGTGCGCGGCCGGGTCCCTTGCTGCCGACATCCGACGCGACTTCATCCGTACGATTCACACCACGATGCAATCGGACACCGAATCGAGCGTGGTGACGACGATGCGGAACGGCCTTGAAGCATTGTCGCGCGAGGGCAGGGCATGGCTGGACCTGCAGGGTATGGAGTTTCTCGATCAGAGGGTCAGCTGGTCGGCCGACATCCGGTACCTCGGACAATCATTCGATCTCACCGTTTCGCTCGATGCCGGCGTGCTCGCGGATGCAACCGGCGCGGTCTTGCGGCGGCGCTTCAATGAAGTGTACGAGCAGGTCTACGGCTACAAGGACGAAGCGGCACCGCTCGAGATTCTCGATGTGCGCGCGACCGCGGTGGGCGTGACGCTCAAGCCTAAGATCGAAAGCGTCGCGATGCGCGGCGACGGCAAACGTGGAGAAGCGACGCCGGGGCGGCGGCGCGTTTTTCTCGACGGCCGATACTGGGACGCCCAGGTCTATGATCGCGACGCGCTACCGTCAGGCGCGCGCTTCAAGGGGCCGGCGATCGTCGAGCAATACGATACGACGACGCTTATTCCGCATGGTTTCGCGGTCACCGTCGACCGCTTCGGTAACCTCATCGGTGAGGCACAAGATGCCATCTGAAAAGGTATTGCTTGAAATTCTCAATAATCGCTTCACCGGCATCGTCGAGGAGATGGGCTATGTCATTCATCGTGCCTCCTTTACGGTCTTCGTGAAGGAGACATGGGACTTCGATTCTGCGCTGCTCACGCCGGAGGGGGAGGTCTTCTGCTATCCCCGCAACATCGGCGTCACCAACATGCTCGGAATCGACATGGGGCCGGCAGTCCGCTGCATCGATCATCTGGAGCCCGGTGACGTCATCGTCACCAACGATCCACACACGACACGCGGTATGTGCACCCACCTGCCGGACATCATGCTCTTCAAGCCGCTCTTCTTCGGCGGCAAGCTGGTTTGCTTCGCGTGGTGCTTCGTCCACTCCTCCGATGTCGGCGGTCTCGTGCCCGGAAGCATCGCGCCCACCGCCTATGACCGCTATCAGGAAGGCCTGACGATTCCACCGACCAAGCTCGTCAAAGCCGGCAAGCTGAACGATGAGTTGCTGCGAATTATCCTCGCCAATTGCCGCATTCCCGAGCAGAACTGGGGCGACATGAAGGCGTTGCTGGCGGCGCTCAACATCGCCGAGCGGCGCATCGGACAGGTCGTCGCGCAGTATGGCGCCGAGTCCGTGGAGAGTGGAATTCGCGGCCTCATGAACTACGGCGAGCACCGCGCCCGCGAGATCCTGCGCGGCATACCCGACGGCGAGTACCGCTTCGCCGACTACATCGAGGTCGATTTCGTCACGAAGTACTTCGTGCGCATCAATGTCCGTGTCGTTGTCGAGCAGGGCAATCTGTTGCTGGACTTCACCGGAACGGACACGCAGATGCGCGCGGCGATGAACTTGCCGACATACGGCCGGCCCAATCAATGGGTCGTGCTCGGCATCGTCAATTTTCTGCGCACCTCCGATCGCGCGCTGCCGGTGAATCGCGGCATCTTGCGTTCGGTCAAGGTGCATATCCCGGAAGGGACGTTGCTCAATCCGGCGCCCTTCGTTGCCACAGGCGTCCGACACACGACGGGGTACCGCGTCTCGGATGCGGTGCTTGGGGCACTGAGTCAAGCCGCGCCGGAGCGCATTCCAGCGGCGGGGGCGGGCCAGGTTGCAATCGTCCTCTACTCGCATCTCGACTCCCGCACCGGCGGCTACAGCGTCAACGTGCTGCAGCCGATGCAGGGCGGCTGCGGCGGCCGTCCGACCAAGGACGGCATCGATGGAGTCAACTTCTCGGCGGGCTCGTTGCGCAACGTGCCGACCGAGAGCATCGAGCTCGAAGCGCCGATTGTCGTCAATCGCTACATGCTGGCAGACAAGGCGGCCGCTGGGCGCTATCGCGGCGGTTCGGGCGTCATCTTCGAATTTCAATCGCTGGCGCCAAACGCAATCGTGACGGCGCGCGGCATGGATCGCTTCAAGCTGCGACCCTATGGCCGCAAGGGCGCGCATCCGGGAAGCTTGGGTGAGACGCTGGTAAATCCCGGCACGGCGCAGGAGACCAATATCGGCAAGATCGACATTCTGAAGCTCAATCCGGGTGACGTCGTGCGAATCACCGCGCCCGGCGGAGCGGGCTACGGCGATCCGCTCGACCGCGACCCGGCGATGGTCCTGACGGACATCGAGAATGGCTTCGTCAGCGAAGTGGAAGCCGCGGATGTCTACGGCGTGTCCGTCGCCAACGGACGCGTCGATGCCGCTGCCACCAAGGTGCTGCGCGAGCGGCTGACAAACCATCCGTCGACTGAAGAGTTCGTATTTGGACCCGAGCGGATGGAATACGAAACCCGCTTGCCGCATGCGATTCAGGATCTCGTCGCCGAGCTCCTTGCCGCTTACCCGGCAGCGACGCGCCAGTTTCTGCGCGACCGTCTCTACGCCCGCATCGAAGCCGATGCCAAGCTACGCAGCCAACCGGCCGCAGAGATACGACGCGGACTTTTTGCGCTGCTCGAGGAGGCAATGGCGCAAGGCAAGAGCGCCATGGCGGCCGAGTAGGGTTGAGGGCGTCCACGCGCCGCTGACGACCGGAAACCCGGGCTGCCGGCGCGGCAGAACAGGAACGGGGGAACCATGAAGCGCGTCAATTATGACGGCAGCTGGCAGAAGCCGCGCGGCTATTCTCCCATGGTCGCGACCGAGGGCGGCCGCATCCTCTGGCTCTCCGGCCATGTCGGCGCGGCGGAAGCGAGCGGCGGGTGGGATTTCGCGGCCGATTTCGAAACGCAGGTGCATCAGACCTTTCGCAACATTGAGGCGACGCTGGCTCGGGCCGGCGGCCGGCTGCAGGACATCGTGACGATGACAGCCTTCATCATCAATGTGCGGTACAGCGATAAATTCATCGAGATCCGCAAGCAGTATTTTCCGGACGACGGTTATCCCTGCAGCGCGCTGGTCAGCGTCGCTGGGTTCGCCAAGCCCGGAATCATGATCGAGATTCAGACCATAGCCGTGATCAAGTCAGCATGACGTTAGAGCTGGCCCAGGCATGTTTGGCTGGACATCGATGATCGACAGCATCCGTCTGTTCGTCTTCCACCAGATCGACGCCATTGGCATGACTCGCTGTTCAATGCCTTCGAGGAGATTGCGAAGGACTTCTGTACCGACGAACGGGCGGACTTATTCTTGCACAACGCGGAACGCGTCTACCGCATTTGACCATACCGGCCCGTTCATCGCGCCTTGAATGGTCCGGGCTGGCGCTTTTCGGCGAATGCTCTCACCGCCTCGGCGAAATCTTCGGTCAAGTGGAGCCTGGTGGGTTCGGTCTGAAATGCGACCTCCCGAACGAGCTGGTTCATGTGCCAACGGCGGATGCGCACCGTCTCGCGCACGCTGAGCGGGGGGTTCTTGGCCAGGGCAGCGGCCAAGTCGAGCGCGGCCTCCATGGCCTTCCCTTCGGGTACGACGCGGGTCAACACGCCGGCGGCAAGGGCTTCCTCGGCAACGAAGGTTCGGCCAGTCAGGCTCACCTCGTCCGCGAAGGCGGCCGCACC
>JACQDQ010000122.1 GCA_016201015.1 Pseudomonadota bacterium
AGCCGTAGGGGCCGAGACCGGTGTGAAAGTCGATCACGCCGATATGCTTGGCGCGGCCGAGCATCGTCTTGAAGATCCGGGTCAGCGTGCGGTTCGACCAGGTCGGTGCGTTGCCGCCGAAGAATAGCCCGTCCGGATGGTGATACTGCCCGCGCGAAAATGCGGATTGCAGCGCCTTGGCGTCATGCTTGGCGACATAGGCGTCGAGACGCGCCCGCGCCTCGCGCCGCGCCGCATCGGTCCACGATGGCGGGCAGATGGCGGTTGCCAACTCGCTATAGGCCGGGTTCTCCGGATAGGGCTGCGCATGGTCGACGAAGTTGCGGTTGAGGTCGACATTGTCCTCAGTCACGCGCCGCAGCCAGGCAAAACCGTGCGGATTGATCGAGTGGATGACGAGCGCCGACGTATCGCGCGGCAGCTCGCGGACGAGACCGTCGGCCAGCCAAGCGACCTGGCAGCGCAAGAAATTTCGCGCGGGCGTCCGCATAGTCGCGTGCAAAGTGTTGGCTCACCGACATGCCCGTTTTGCTCCTTCGCTTCGGCAAGTTCGCCGCGAGGTTGTCGCCCGACCTCGCGACCGCTGTCCACAAGATTCCGCGTGGGCTTGGCAAGCCCGCGTGTGGGGCTCATACTCGCGCCATGAAGCGTTGGATTTCAGCGATCGTCGGCGTCATTTTTGTTGCGCTGCCGTTCGTCGCGGAAAGCGGCCAAAAGGATACTCGACTCGACGGGCTGTTCGCGCGTCTACAGGCAACGCGCGACGGCGTCGAGGCGCAGGTCGTCGAACAGATGATCTGGAAGATCTGGACGGAGATCGACGACCCGGCGAGCGATTCGCTGATGCGGATCGGCCTGGAGGCGATGCAGGGGGGCGACCTTCCGGGTGCCCTCGCTCTGTTCGACGCCGTAACCGCGCGCTCGCCCAATTTTGCCGAAGGTTGGAACAAGCGCGCCACCGTCTTCTATCTGCTCGGCGCCTATGACGCCTCGGCGAAGGATGTCGAGCGGACGCTGGCGCTGGAACCACGACATTTCGGTGCCTTGGCCGGGCTCGGCCTGATCAACGTCGCGCGCGAGCACCAAACGGAGGCGCTCAACGCGTTCGAGCAGGCACTCAAGATCAATCCGCATATGCCGGGCGTCAAAGCGAACATCGAGTCGCTGAAAAAGAACAAGCGCGACAAGGACATATAGAGAGAACGGCGGCGCCGGCAGGAACCCGGTCAACCGGAGTTGATTTGCCGGCCGGGCGCGCCATGTCCATAGTCGTGGCGGGCGGAGCTTCGGTTTTCGGGAGTCAGTTGATGTTCATCAAGCGGAAGAAGGGTTGGGAGCTGCCGGACTCGGCGGCGACGCCCGAGGCGGCATACAAGCGGCACAGCCGGCGCCGGCTGCTGGCCACCGGCGCTGCCGGCGTCGTCGCGATCGGCGCCGGAGCGGCGCTGTGGATGAGCCGGCGCGGCGGCTCGGTGCCGCAGGGCACGGCATCCACGACGGCGGCCGCCGATGCGCAGACGGCGGAGGCGGCCGATCCGTCGACGTCGCTTTATCCGGCCATGCGCAACATGCGCTATCGCCTCGACCGCGAGATCACGGACGAGAAGGTTTCCACGACCTACAACAATTTCTACGAATTCGGCTCGTCGAAGAACATCTGGCAGGCGGCGCAGCGCCTGCCGATCCGTCCGTGGGAAATCCGCATCGACGGCAAGGTGGAGAAGGAGCGGACGGTCGGCATCGACGATCTGCTCAAGGCCGTGAGTCTCGAAGAGCGGGTGTATCGCCATCGCTGCGTCGAGGCCTGGGCCATGGCGGTGCCGTGGACCGGCTTTCCGATGAAGGATCTCGTTGCCTTCGCCAAGCCGCTGTCAGCGGCAAAATTCGTGCGGATGGAAACCTTCAACAACCCGGACGTGGCGCCTGGACTGAAGGCGAGCTGGTATCCCTGGCCGTATATCGAGGGACTGACCATCGAGGAGGCGACCAACGAGCTGGCTTTCCTCGCCACCGGCATCTACGGCAAGCCGGTCGTCAAGCAGATGGGCGCGCCGCTGCGCCTGGTGACGCCGTGGAAATACGGTTTCAAGTCGATCAAGTCGATCGTGCGCTTCACCTTCACCGAGGAGCGGCCAAAGAGCTTCTGGGAAGTCATCCAGGGCAGCGAGTACGGCTTCTGGGCGAACGTCAACCCGAAGGTGCCGCATCCGCGCTGGAGCCAGGCGACCGAGGAGCTGATCGGCACCAACGGCACGCGCGTGCCGACGCAACTTTTCAACGGCTATGGCGACTTCGTCGCCCAGCTTTACGCCGACAAGCAGAGCGAGCGGCTCTGGACATAGCGATAGCGGATAGCCGCCGCGCGAACCGATCGGCGCTTGCACATAAGTGAGTTTGGAGGTAGGGGCGGGTCTCGAACCCGCCCCTATGCCGATTCGGCCGAGACGACGCGCCGCTTTCCGCGCCCGCGCCCACGGAGGATAGCATGAAGGATCTCGTCCACTTTGCTCGCGACCTATGGGCGCTGACCAAGCCCTATTGGTTCTCCGAGGACCGCTGGGCGGCGCGCGGGTTGCTCGCCGTCATCGTCGCCCTCAATCTCGGGATCGTCTATCTCAACGTCCTTTTCAACGAGTGGTACAACGTCTTCTACAACGCGCTTCAGGACAAGGACTGGGACATCTTTGTCGCGCAAATCTTGCGCTTCTCCTGGCTTGCGGCGCTGTTCATCATCGTCGCGGTGTATCGTCTCTACCTCAACCAGATGCTGCAGATCCGCTGGCGCCGTTGGCTGACCGACCGCTATCTCACCGACTGGCTGGCGCATCGTGTCTATTATCGCATGCAGCTCACCGACAGCGGCACCGACAACCCCGACCAACGCATCTCCGAGGATCTGCGGCTGTTCACGACGCGCACGCTGCAGCTATCGCTCGGCCTGATGTCCGCGGTCGTGACGCTCTTTTCGTTCCTGGCGATCCTGTGGACATTGTCCGGCGATCTCGTCGTGCCGTTGGGCGGCGGGATGTCGGTGACGGTGCCGGGCTACATGGTGTGGGTCGCGTTCGTCTACGCCATGATCGGCACCTGGCTTGCCCACAAGATCGGCCAGCCGCTGATCGCGCTCAACTTCAACCAGCAGCGGGTGGAAGCGGATTTCCGCTTCGGCCTGGTGCGCTTTCGCGAAAACGCCGAGGGCATCGCGCTCTACCGCGGCGAGGCGGACGAGCACCGCTCCTTCCGCCAGCGTTTCGCGGCCGTCTACGCCAATTGGTACAATCTGATGCGAATGCAGAAGCGACTCACCTGGTTGACCGCGGGCTACAGCCAGGTCGCCGTGATCTTTCCCTTCGTCGTCGCGGCACCGCGCTATTTCTCCGGTGCGATCCAGCTCGGCGGCTTGATGCAGATCAGCTCGACATTCGGTCAGGTGCAAGAGTCGCTGTCGTTCATCGTCACGACCTATTCCGAGATCGCTGACTGGAAGGCGGTGGTCGACCGGCTGCTCGGATTCGAGCAGGCGATTATTCGCGCACGTACGCAGGCGATGGACAGTCCCGGCATCCGCGTCGAAGCGCAAGACGGCAGCGGCATCGCCGTCAGCGATCTCGCGCTCGAGCTGCCCAATGCGACGCCGCTGCTCAACCGCGCCAGCCTCGCCGTCGAGCCCGGGGCGCATGTATTGCTGACCGGACCGTCGGGATCGGGCAAGAGCACGCTGTTCCGCGCGCTCGCCGGAATCTGGCCGTTCGGACGCGGGCAGGTCGCGATTCCGCGCGGCGCGCGCACGCTGTTCCTGCCGCAGAAGCCGTATTTGCCGATCGGCACGCTGCGCGACGTGCTGTGCTATCCGGATGCCGGCGGTACGCACGACGATGCGACGCTGCGCGAGGCGCTGGCCGCCGTCCGGCTGCCGCTTCTCATCGAACGGCTCGACGAGGCCGGGCACTGGGCCAATCGGCTCTCGCCGGGCGAGCAGCAGCGCATCGCCGTTGCCCGCGCCCTGCTGCTTAAGCCGGATTGGCTATTCCTCGACGAGGCGACATCGGCTGTTGACGAGGAGATCGAGCACGCACTTTACGCGCTGTTGCGCCAGCGCCTGCCGCGGACGACGATCGTGTCGATCGGTCATCGGCCGACGCTTGCCGCGTTCCACGAGCGGCGGATTACCATCGCGCGTGATGGCGACGGCCGCGGGAGCCTGGTCGAGGCGTTGCCGGCGGCGGCCTCTTAAGGCCGCTGCGCCGTCCCGCGATAAAAAAACGCCGGGCCTTTTGGGCCCGGCGAGTTGAACAGGGAGGCTTCACGTCTGGGAGACGTAGGGTCCGAAGACCC
>JACQDQ010000123.1 GCA_016201015.1 Pseudomonadota bacterium
CACCCCCCTGTTCCGTTTCGTCCGATTGCTCCGTTTGGTCCGATTGCTCCGATTGGATCGCTCATGTCCGCCTCGCTTGATTTGAACTAATGTGTTCCTATTTAGAACGAAATGGTCCTATTTCAAGAGGCAATTAGGTGCTTTAGCGGCATGCGAACCCACTTGTATATCCAGTGGATATTCATTAGGATATACTTTGGATAAACATGACGGAACCGCGCGCGATGGCCAAGCAGGTGCGGATCGCGAAATGGGGCAATAGCCTGGGCGTCCGCCTGCCGCGCGACGTGGCGGCGCGCGCCGGCCTCGCCGCAGGCGCCGGCGTCGAGATCGAGGCCACGCGCGACGGCCGCATCGTCATCACGCCGGCGCGCCGCCGCTTGACGCTCGACGAGCTGCTGGCCGGGATGACGCCGGAGCGCGAGCACCGGCTCGACGACGACGGACCGCGGGGCGAGGAACTCCTGTGACCGCGCTGCCGGAACGCGGCAGCCTGGTCTGGCTGCATTCTTCGCCGCGAGCCGGCGGCGAGCAGGCCGGACGGCGCCCGGCCATCGTGCTCACCACCGCGACCTATCACCGGCGCTCGCGCCTCGCCATCGTTTGCCCGATCGCCAGCCGCGAGAAAGGCTGGCCGCTCGAGGTCAAGCTGCCGCCCGGCCTGCCGGTCGCCGGCGTGGTGCTGGTCGATCGCCTGCGCAGCATCGACCGCGAGGCGCGGCGGATGGAGATCGTCGGCGCCGCGCCCGATGACGTGCTCGCCGCGATCGACGCGCGCCTGGCGCCGCTGCTGGGGTTGTAGGCGGGCGGGCGGGGCCTATGGGCGGCGGCGGCGCGGCCGTCCACGGATGGCGGTCGCGGCGAGATCGTCGAGCGCCACGCCGAGCGCCGAGGCGATCTTGCGCATGGTATCGAAGCTGCCGTCGCGCCGGCCGGCTTCGATCTGCGACAGATAGGCCGCGCTGATGCCGGCGCGCTCGGCGAGCGCCCGCGCGGACATGCCGCGATGTTCGCGCCAGACGCGCACCGGATTCTCGCCGTCGAGCAGCCGATGGGCGATGGCGGCCGGCACCAGCTCGTCCTCGCCGGAGGCCAGCCGCCGCTTGGCCGCGTCATAGGCGCGCACGTCGAGATCGCGCGGCACGTGGACACGGTAGCGGCGCTTGTCCGCTTCGCCACGCGCATAGGCCAGGGTCTCTTCGAGTCCGCGACGGATGCTCTTTGCCACCTTGCTCATCGTCTTCCCTTGTAGAACTCGGCCAGCGACTTCCGATCCGTGGCGGCGTGGCAGACCCCCGGCGATGCGCTCACGCCGCGGCGACGACGCGGATATGGCCGCGCTCGCGCCGGCGCGCCTTCGTCCTCACGACGATTTCCACGTCCTGGCCGAGGGCGACCAGGAGCCGCATCAGCCGGTCGCTGGAAAACCCGCCGAGGCGGCCGTTGATGATCGCCGAGACCTTCGGCTGATCGAGGCCCATGAGGCCGGCGGCGCGGATTTGCGTCAGCCGCCGCTGCTGGATGATGCGGCGGATGTGGCCGGCGAGCTGGGCCTTGGCCAGCTCCTCCTCGGCATTGGCGACGCCGAGATCGGCAAACACGTTGCCGCTGCCGGCCGCGAACTCGCCGCGCGCCCACGCCCGCGCCTTGCGCACGCTGCGCAACAGCCGCTCTCCAGCCTTGGTCATGCTGCCCTCATCCTAGACATTACGTATCATGCGCCGCCGGCCGGCGCGGCAGTCGCGTCAACCACCGTTGGTGTACTTTTCCACGTTATAATTCCTATCCACCATTCGAGTCGCATTTTAATTGCAACCTCGCGCGAGTCAGCAGAGCGTCTCCGATGACGATTCGCGTATCGTGAGAGGACGGCGCTGGCTATGCAGCTGCCGTGGATCGGAATTCGGATCACTTGGCGCCGAACGGCATCGACGTGGTCACTCGTGATCCGGTTACTTCGACGCCAAGCGATCAGATAGGCCTTGACTGCAAATTCCGTCTCCAGAGGGACAAGAGTATCCCCAATGCCTAGGCGCCGAGTGACTCGACAGACGTGGGTCTCCGATTCGTCGCTGCGTTACAGACTCCGAGACGCAGTAGAACTAATGATCCGTGGCCAACACAAGTTTGGGACGAGAATTGACCGTGCTTCAATGAGGGTCCAGGCCCTGAAAGTCGACGATTTCCCCGCCGAATTCCAAAAAAAGGCGGGGGTACTACTGAACATTCGCAAGATCGCTCGTCGGGCGAGTTTGACGCATCACTATTTTGTTTTCGACGAACTGACGACGAGCCAGCGTAAGGCGTGGACAAACGTTTTGTTGGAACTGTACGAAGCCTTGTTGCTTGATATTGGTCGCGCACGATCCGAAGAATAACAAGCCGTCTTTTCCACGACCGTGATCAGTTGCAATCATTCAGAGAATACTGTGACACGCGCAACGCAGAAGAAGACCGAGCGAACCATTCTTGAGGCGTACCTGAACGCTCGGCGCGTCAGCGTAGCCATGATACGGCCGGGCCCTGAACCGCCAGATTTCATGATTGAGCGAGGACAGGAACTGATCGGCGTCGAGGTGACGGAGTATCACGACCTGTTGCCAACCGCTTCCGGTCATCCGCGCCGTGTGGTCGAAGCCACATGGGATGCTCTACGAGAGGTCGTCACGCAATACCGCGAGAGCCACATGGGGTTGGACCGGTTAAGCGTGATCCTCGACTTTCATTCCCTGAAGTTGCCGCCGAGCAAGAAGCACCTGACATTCGTCAGGGCTGCCGCCGCAGTGATCTCGATGAACGGAAAGCATATTTCAGAAAATGACTTTGCCATCGCAATCACCACCGAACATCAGGCAATACTTTATGAGTATCTGCGATGCATCACTGTGCGGCGTATCGGGTGCTACATGGAATGGGATTGGAACCACATGTTCGCCCGCATCGGCACGGAAGAACGCGACTTGTTGGCGAGCATCGGACCAAAGCTCACCTATCAAGCGCTACCCCAGGCTGCCGTAAACTGGTTGATAGTGGCGGGTGGCTGGCGCCATTCGGAATTGATAGCCGTGCGGTCTCTTGAGCATCTGAACAACTTCGCGAGGCTCAATAGGATGTTGCAAGCGGGGCCGTTCGACGAGATTGCGCTTCTCGGCAATCGGTGGTTCATATGGGCTCGGCGTTCCGGCTGGTCCAAATTGGCCGACAAGAGGTCGTGCTAGCCGTTCTTTCCCAACCAAACGGTTGTCGATACAAGAATGGTCATTTGTGACGCTCTCTCCTACGGCCCTCTCTGAGACGAATCCTTCTGGCGCTGTCGATAGACCGTGGTCGTCACCCCGGCCACGCCCCAATTGTCGGGCTCGACCTCGTCGATGACGACGAAAGTACGCTCGGGGTTCTTGTTCAGCACCTTGACCAGCAGGTCGGTGACGCCGGCGATCAGCTTCTCCTTCTGCTCCAGCGTGACGCCGCGGGTGACGCGGATGTTGACGTAGGGCATGCGGGCTCCTTGTTCGGTTCGTTCGGTCGCCGTTAAAAAAGAACAAATCGTCATGCCGGACAAGCGGCGCCGCGCCGCGCGATCCGGCATCCACGGTAAGTGCGCGCTCGCGGCACCCTGGACCCCGACTTTCGTCGGGACAACAAGACCGGTCAATTCGATCGGATCCCACTCTCGACGTCCGGCTCGGGCGCGAGCTCTCTGAGCACGGCGATGAACGCGGCAAAACGGCGGTGGCCGACCCGGTCCGCCCACTCAAGCTGCAACCGGCGCAGCGCGGCAAAAATCGTCTCGCCCAGCCGCCGGCCGCGCTCCGTAAGGTAGACCAGCCGCCGGCCGCCGTCCGGGCCGGCGCGGCGCGTCAGATATCCCATCTCCTCGAGCTGCACGATCATGTAGTTCGTCGCCTGGCGCGACATGTTGACCTGCCGCGCCAGCGCCGACGGCCGCACGCGCGCTGACCGTCCTCACGCCGGGACGCATCGGCCGCGCCTATTTCGAAGAAGTGGCCGCGGCGGTAAACGTGCCCGGCAAGCCGGACCTGGCCAGGGTCAAGGAGATCATGCTCCGCCACGGCCTCGTCCCGGCGTGACGGCGGCCGCGGCGGGTCAGGGATGCGCTCCTACCGAAACACTCTGCGTGTAGACAGAATGATCGACCTGAAGGGACGGGGTGACCCGTCCCTGTAGCATGCGGTGGCGAGGGTTGCGGATCGCGCGCAGATCGAGATCGCACGGCACGCGATAGCGACGCTTGTCCGCGTCGCCGCGGGCAGAGGCCAGGGCCACTTGCAGGCCGCGACGGATGCTCTGGGCGACCGCCATACTCATCGCGATTCCTTCTCGGCGCTCTCGGTCAACGGCTACATCGGCCGTCGTTCACCGAGCTTGTAACCGCGGAATCAACGGATCGCCTGCTCAACCTCAATCCGCATCTCGTGGCTCATCCACCTACCAGTGCGAGACGAGGTCGTACTCGGCCATGCGCTTCGGCAGCATCCTTGCGCTGAGCAGCTGGACCCCGGGGACCAGCTCACCGCGCTCGATGCCGCGCGCGGCCAAATCCTCCTCGATGACAAAAACCGGGATCTTCCGCTTCTCGATGAGATCGATCACGTCGTTGTCCATGCGCGGCGCCTGGGTCTGCTTCCACCCGCCGATGGCGAGCCCGGGCGCGCCCTGTCCCGCGACCGCGTAGTTCACGGCGTTCCCACGCAGCACGACCGTGTGCTCGGCCCCCGCGGCCCGCATCGCGGCGAGGAGCCAGAGGATCGTGTCGTCCTGCTCTTCCATGACGGCGCGGTATGCCGACTCGACGATGTTCAGCGTCTTCTTGGCCATGAGGTCCCTCACTTCGTCGGAATGGCGAGTACGTTGTCGGACGCTTCGCAGAACGCGTGAAAATCGGCTGGAGAGCCTCGCCGCGTATCGGCGACGAACTCGCCCACGCCGCGTTCGTCGACGCACATGCCGCAATTCACCCAGTCGACTTTGCCGCCGTTCCTGGCGGCAAGCGCCAGCAGGGCCGCGACCTGGTCCTTGGTCGTGGGGTGGTTTTCTTCGGCGAGGTTCTTGCCGTGCACCGGGTTCGGATGCGGCGCCTGTTTGGCGAAAGCCAGACCGGAAGCACCCTCATAGGCGAACACGTTGATGTTGTGTCCGCGTCGAGCCATGACGTCGAGGATGCGGAAGGCGGTCGTCAGGTTCTCCGACTCGTACGGCGGATCCATGAGTGCGATGGCGAAGGTCTTCTTGGACATGTCAGTCTCCTAGTGCCAGAGAGTCTTGTGCCCAGCTTCCAGGTGGTCGACCACGATCTCGATTGGCGCGATCTGGACGCCGTCGAGGAGCTTGGCGATGCCCCGTTCCTTGAGCGCGAAGTCATCGGCGAGCACCTTGATGCCTGAGCCGATCACCGCCCGAAGCTGCGGGGCATGCGCCGACGGCCGCGCCGCGAGCACCGCATTTTGAATCAGGAAAAGTGTGACCCGGTTGCCGGCTTCCACCAGCCCGCGCGCCAGATCGCAGTAGTAGCCAACGTCGTTCGATTCGAAGGGGTCCCTCGACTCGATCAGCAAATACTCGGCCATGCCTTTTTTCCCTCCTCGCATTCTCTGAGATGCCCATCAAGCCAGCCGCGCCGCGCCGATCCCAACCGACGCGACACCTGCCTCCTGATTGACGGATGCACTATACGTTCTCTCGGCTAGGATGATCTATCCAGATCGCGAAATAGCCGGACGAATTGCGCAAATAATAGGCGGCAATGGCGCTTTGCGTTATCGATGAACCCGCCTGCGGCGTGCCGCAGGCCCAAAGGCCGTTCGGGAGCAATCCCGGCGGCCTTTGCCTTAGGAGGCGAAGCGCCGCGGCGGCGGCGCAATCGTCGCGGGGCGACGCCCAGGCGCACGCGGCTTGTCGACCGGCCGCGCGGCCGGCTAACATTCCCGAGGAGCAGCAATGTCGGCACAACCCAAAGCGATTTCGCCAAAAATTCCCGGCGGCCGTGACTCTGCCGACCTCGCCGCGGTGCGCCGGCCGCTCGCCGAAGCCTCGACGCTGCCGGCGGCCTGCTATACATCGCCCGAATTCCATGCGCGCGAGATCGAGCGCATCTTCCGCCCGCGTTGGCGGTTCGTCGGCCGCGTCGACGAGATCGCCGAGCCCGGAACATACCGAACCGTCGATACGTTCGCCGGACCGGTCATTGTCGTGCGCGGGCGCGACAACGTGCTGCGCGGCTTTTTCAATTCGTGCCGGCATCGCGGAACTCAGCTCTTGCAGGGATGCGACAAGGTCGCGTCGATCGTTTGCCCCTATCACGCATGGACCTACGGACTGGACGGCGCGCTGATCGCGGCGCCCGCCATGGACCGCTCAGCCGGCTTCGACCGGCGGCGCAACGGACTCGTTCCCGTCCGGCTCGAGACCTGGGGCGGGTTTATTTGGGTCAACCCGGCCGCCGATGCGCCGCCGCTGCTCGACTCGCTCGGCGACCTGCCCCAGATCCTCGGTCCTTACCGCTTCGAGGAGATGGTCTGCGTGCGCCGCGCCGAATACGACGTCGCCTGCAATTGGAAGCTTCTGATCGAGAATGCGCTGGAGGAATACCACACCGGCACCGTGCACCGCACCAGCCTGGGGCAGCAGCAGGGCATGGCGATCGACACGCAAGGCGACTGGGACGCGCTGTTCATCAGCCAGGATACGACGATCGCCGTGCTCCCCGGCGAAGCCGCGCCGCTGCCCCAGATCACCGGGCTCACCGGACGACAGGCGCACGGCACGTTTTTCACGGCGATTTATCCGTCGCTGCAATTCGCGTGCACGCAAGACTGCATGTGGTGGCTGGATTTTCAGCCGGCAGGACCCGAGCGGACCCGTCTTTCCGTGGGGTTCGTGTTTCCCGAGCAGACCGCCGCCCGGCCGGATTTCGCCGAGGCCGTCAAGCCATACTATCGACGCTGGGAAATATCGATCGCCGAAGACAATGCCATCGGCGAGCGCCAGCAAATGGGAATGAAGGTCCTGGCGCGGCCAGCGGGGCGGTTATCCTGGAAAGAGCATCACGTTCACAAACTGGCGAACTGGATCCTGGATCGGGTCTTGGCATAAGAGTCCGTTTGAGATGGCACCTCATCCTTCGAGACGGCAACTTCGTTGCCTCCTCAGGATGAGGTAAATCTTTGATAACCCTCATGGTGAGAAGCCGCGCATCGCGCGGCGTCTCGAACCATGAAGCATCCAGAACCATTCCCAAACGGACTGTAACGCGCGAAAAGGGGGATCGACAGCATGAAACACAAGAACAAGAAGA
>JACQDQ010000124.1 GCA_016201015.1 Pseudomonadota bacterium
CGCACGGCCGCGTAGAGCTCGGCGACGCGACGACGCCAGTCGGCGAGGCTGACCGAGCTAGCGATGACCTGCATGCGCGTTTCCCTTCGCTGCCGAACATTGATATTTCGGACCGAACGCCGCGCGTCGAATCGCGCGACGCAACTCCGCCGCGGCTAATTGCACACTAGATCGAGCGAAGCCTGCGACAAGCGCTCGCAACCCGTCGCGGTCACCACCACGGTCTCGCCCGGCATCATGGCGAGGCCGGTATCGCTGTCGGCAAGGATCATGTGCAGGAAGAATACCATGCCTGGCGCCGCCGGTTCCGGATTGCCGTGATAGAACATCGGCCAGTCCATCCAATTCGGCGCAAACGTTGTGCCGAGAGAATAGCCACAGGCATTGAGGCGGTGCACCTTGCCGCCGGCGGCGTCGAACACGCGCGCATGCGCATCGAACACCTCGCCGATCGGCCGCCCCGGCTTCAATGCCGACTTGGCCGCCTGCAGCGCCTCGAGCGCCAATTTATGCATATCGCGCTGGCGCTGGCCGACGCGCCCGGTCTTGATCGTACGCATGAGGCAGGCGTGATAGTGGCGGTAGACGCCGGCGAACTCGAGGGTGAGCTGGTCGTCGGCGTCGAGCTTGCGGCGCCCGGTGAAATAGCGGCAAAGCAGCCCGTCGCGGCCCGAGCCGATGATGAACTCGTTGGCCGGATCGTCGCCCCCGCCGCGAAAGATGGCGCCGGTCATCGCCGCCAGGATGTCGCCCTCGAAGGCGCCGGGCACCGCGAGACGGTTCGCCTCGGCGAGCGCGAGATCGGCGAGTTCCGCCGCGCGCCGCACATAGACGAGCTCGGCCGGGCTCTTGACCACGCGCAAGCGGCTCACGAGATCAGAGGCATCGATCAGCTCGGCGAATCCGTCGAGCGCCGCGTTGAGGCGAAAACCGTTGCGCGCCGTAAGACCGTAGGACTCGTATTCGACACCGAGCCGTCGCCCCTTGGCGCCATATTCCGCCAGGGCTTTGCATAGCTCGACGGCGGGCTGTGCGTCCGGCGCATCGACCCATATGTGAATATCTTCAATTACCGATGTATGTCGCGCTTGGCGCAGATCCGGCACGCGTGTCAGCAGGAAAAAACGGCCGTCGGCGCCAAGATAAAGGCACTGGAAGAAGACGTAGCCGAACGTGTCGTAACCGGTCAGGTAGTACATGCTCTCCTGCCGGAACATGAGCAGACCGTCGAGACCGCGCGCGGTCATCGCCTTGATCGCCGCCGCACGGCGCGCGGCCAATTCTTCGCGAGTGAAATGCAGCGCCATCGTCCCATCGCCCATATTGTGTGGCGCGAGAATAGGAGAGCGGCTGCGAAATGGAAATCACGACTTCGTGGCTATGCCCAGCTCACAGCCAGCGCCGCACAGCGGCTTTGTAGGCGAGATAGGACGCGCCGAACTTGCGCTCGAGATAGGCCTCCTCGCGCGCGATCACGCCATAGCGCATGACCGCCAACAACGGCGCAGCCAGTGCGAGCATCCAAACATTGCCAGCAATCAGGGCTATACCGACATAGGCAAGCGTCAGAGCGACATAGATCGGATTGCGCGACAAGCGGTACGGCCCGTCGACGACCAAAGCGGTGGTCGGCCGCCAGGTTTCGACATTCGTCCCGGCGCGACGAAACCGAAGTATTGCACCGGCGATGAATGCAAGCCCGAGGACGATGAGTGCTCCGCCGCCGATCCAGCTCCAGCGCCCTAGGTCCAACGGCAGCGGCCAGACAAGGCCGCGCCCGACCCCCGCCGCGAGCGCCGTCAAGTAGAGCAGCGGCGGCCGGGCGATTACGCCGGCCGTATCGACCGGTGCTGTCGTCACAGGCGTCGGCGCGCCACAAGCTCGTCGAACGTCGCTCGTTGTTGCTCGTTCAACACAGCATGGAGCGCCTCGACGCTTGGCCGCAATCGCTGCAACGCCCTCAGACCCGTCTCCATCATCGTCTCGGCTCGGGCCAGATCGGCCGTCACTCTGGCGTTGCCCGCCGCCCCTGCGTCCTGACAAGCCTTGGCGAAGGACGCGGTCTCGTCGCGCAGCACGGCGGTCAGGTGGGCCCAGGCCCCGGCCTGATCCGGCGTCAGCTTGAGCTGGCTCTCAGCATACGCGATCAGGTCGCCGAGGCGCTGGTCACGTTCGCCGCCACACCACCCATCGGCCCCGCCGCCATGCCATCGCGCATGATGCCAGCCGGCATCGCCGCGTGGCGGCCCCGACCAGCGGTCATAGGCATGCGCGGCCCCGCCGATGCCGAGGGCGGTAAGCAGGGAGATCAAAATGGTCCGTTTCAGTTTCATGGATCGCTCTCCGAATGAGTTTACCGCAACGACAACCATTTTGTCATATTGACAATCCAATTGTCAATATCCACGAGCCGGCTTCGCTCACCGAGCCCCGGACCGCTCAGACGCGACTGAGGCGTTCGCGAAGCCGCGCGAGGACGCGCGTCGCCGCGCGCATTTCCGCTTCGTCCATGTCGTGCGCCATGACGTCCGCACGGTCGAGAATGCGCTCGCTGAGCTGCCGATAGACCGCTTCGCCCTTCGCGGTAAGGCAGACCAGCTTCGACCGTTTATGCGCCGGATTGTCGACCAAGGCGACCAGGCCCGCCGCGGCAGCCTCGTCAGTGAGCTTCTGAATGCGCTGGCGCGTCACTGGCCGCGCGCGGGCGAGCTGCGGCACCGTCGCCGGTCCATCGAGATGGAGGCTGCGGAGGAAGCCCCAGATACCCCCGCCCCACTGGGAAACCGCGCCAATGCGCGCACCGGCGGCACGCAGCCGGAAGAATGTGGCGGCGATCTCCGTCATCAAGGTCAGCGCCGCTTCGGCACGCTCCGAGTGCGTCGTGCGCCGCACTTTCTTGGCCTGTTGCCTTGGCATCGTTCGCAGTCCCGTCATGTTATGCGCCGACGACCGATACTTCGCTGCCGATGTCGAGGCCTAGCGTTGCGTCGGCGCGCCCGCGATTCACGGCAATCTCGACCAAGCCGTTGGCATTCTCGTACCAGAACGGCGCTCCCGCCGGTACGTCCGCGAAGGTGCGCGCCGGCTCCAGCCGGTGCCCGCCTACCACTATCCGCGCAGCGGACGGAACCGCCGTGGCCCGAAGGCCGGTCATCGCGTTGCCGTAATGGTCGACATAGACGATCTCGGCCAGATCGTCTGGCCACGCGCCGAAGCGGCCGGGCGCGGTCTCGCGCAA